>NZ_CP091716.1:2136000-2437833 GCF_022009635.1 Variovorax paradoxus | reverse complement strand
TGGGGCGCCATGACGATGGAGTTCAAGCTGCCGCCCGGCGGCACACCAGGCAATCTGAAACCCGGCGACCGCGCAAGCTTCGAGTTCTTCATCGACGCGGATGACCTGCCGCAGCTCACCCGGGTGACGCCCATGGCGACGGCTCCCGCGGCAAGTGCCGCCGCGACCCCCAAGGCCGCAGCGCCGGGAAGCAAGCCATGATCGCCAAGCTCATCCGGTGGTCCATCGCCAATCGCTTCCTCGTGCTGCTGGCCACGGCAATGCTCAGCGCCTGGGGCGTGTATTCGGTCTTGCGCACGCCACTGGATGCGCTACCCGACCTCTCGGACGTGCAGGTCATCATTCGCACGAGCTATCCGGGGCAGGCGCCGCGCATTGTCGAGAACCAGATCACCTACCCGCTGACCACCACCATGCTGTCTGTGCCGGGCGCCAAGACAGTCCGAGGCTATTCGTTCTTCGGAGATTCATTCGTCTATGTGCTGTTCGAGGACGGCACCGATCTGTACTGGGCGCGCTCGCGGGTGCTGGAATACCTGAACCAGGTGCAGTCACGCCTGCCGGCGGCTGCCAAGGCTTCGCTCGGGCCCGACGCCACTGGCGTCGGGTGGATCTACCAGTACGCGCTGGTCGACCGCGGCGGCACACAGGACGCCTCGCAGCTGCGCGCCTTGCAAGACTGGTTCCTCAAGTACGAACTCAAGACGGTGCCCAACGTGGCCGAGGTCGCGTCGATCGGTGGCATGGTGCGCCAGTACCAGGTCGTGCTCGATCCGGAGAAGCTCGCCGCCTACCGGATCCCGCACACCAAGGCGGTGGAGGCGATCCAGAAAGCCAACCAGGAAACCGGCGGCTCAGTGCTCGAACTCGGCGAGGCGGAATACATGGTGCGTGCCTCGGGCTACCTCCAGGGCCTGGAGGATTTCCGCAAGATCCCGCTGATGACGACCGACGCCGGTGTCTCGGTGCGCCTGGGCGACGTCGCGCGCATCCAGGTCGGCCCGGAGATGCGCCGCGGTATCGGCGAGCTCGATGGCGAAGGCGAAGCCGTCGGCGGCGTGATCGTGATGCGCTCGGGCAAGAATGCGCTGGAGACCATCACCGCCGTCAAGGAAAAGCTCCAGACCCTGCAGGCCAGCCTGCCCAAAGGCGTGGAAATCGTGCCGACCTACGACCGCTCCAACCTGATCGAGCGAGCGGTGCGCAACCTGGGCTTCAAGCTGCTCGAGGAATTCATCGTCGTCGCGGTGGTGTGTTTCATTTTCCTGTTCCACCTGCGCTCCGCGTTCGTCGCGATCGTCTCGCTGCCGATCGGCATCCTGGCGGCCTTCATCGTGATGCGCTACCAGGGCGTCAATGCCAACATCATGTCGCTTGGTGGCATCGCCATCGCCATCGGCGCGATGGTCGATGCCGCGGTGGTGATGATCGAGAACGCCCACAAGCACATCGAGAAGTGGAAGCACGATCATCCGGACCAGACGCTGCGCGGCGAAACTCACTGGCGCGTGATCGCGGACTCGGCCGCCGAGGTGGGCCCTGCGCTGTTCTTCTCGCTCCTCATCATCACGCTGTCGTTCATTCCCGTCTTCACGCTGGAAGCTCAGGAAGGGCGGATGTTCTCGCCGCTGGCCTTCACCAAGACCTACGCGATGGCCGCCGCAGCGGGACTTTCGGTGACGTTGATTCCGGTGCTGATGGGCTACCTGATCCGCGGCAGGATTCCCGATGAGAAGACGAACCCGTTGAACCGGCTGCTCATCGCTGTCTATCAACCGTTGCTGAACGCGGTGCTGCGCTGGCCCAAACTGACGCTGGCGGGCGCCGCGGTCGTGCTGGTGCTGAGCCTGTGGCCGTTGCAGCACATCGGCGGCGAATTCATGCCGCGCCTGGACGAGGGCGACCTGCTCTACATGCCCTCGGCGCTGCCGGGCCTGTCGACGGGCAAGGCCGGCGAGCTGCTGCAACAGACCGACCGGCTGATCAAGACGGTTCCCGAGGTGGCGAGCGTCTACGGCAAGGCCGGGCGCGCGGAGTCGGCGACCGATCCGGCACCGATCGAGATGTTCGAAACGACCATCCAATTCAAGCCGCGCGAGCAGTGGCGCGCCGGCATGACGCAGGACAAGCTGGTCGAGGAGCTCGACCGCATCGTCAAGGTGCCCGGCTTGACCAACATCTGGGTGCCACCGATCCGCAACCGCATCGACATGCTGGCCACGGGCATCAAGAGCCCGGTGGGCGTGAAGGTGGCGGGCACCGACCTTGCCACCATCGACCGCATCACCGGTGAGATCGAACGCGTGCTCAAGGACGTGCCGGGTGTCTCGAGCGCCCTGGCCGAGCGGCTCACCGGTGGCCGGTACGTGGACGTGAACATCAAGCGGGACGAGGCATCGCGGTTCGGAATGAACATCGCCGACGTGCAATCGGTCATCGCCTCGGCGGTGGGTGGCGAGAACATCGGCGAGACGGTCGAAGGCCTGCAGCGTTTCCCGATCAACGTGCGCTACCCGCGCGAGATCCGCGACTCGCTGGAGCAACTGCGCTCTCTTCCGATCGTCACCGAACGCGGTGCGCGATTGGTGCTCTCCGACGTGGCGGACATTCGGATCACCGACGGGCCACCGATGCTGCGCAGCGAGAACGCTCGGTTGTCCGGCTGGGTCTACGTGGACATTCGCGGCAGGGACCTGCGTTCGGCGGTGCAGGACATGCAGCGCGTGGTTACGAAGGAAGTGAAGCTGCCCCCAGGCTACGCGGTGTCGTGGTCCGGTCAGTTCGAGTTCCTGGAGCGTGCAACGGCGAAGCTGAAGGTGGTGGTGCCGTTCACGTTGCTGATCATCTTCGTGCTGCTGTACCTGACGTTCAAGCGCTTCGACGAAGCCCTGCTGATCATGGCGGCACTGCCGTTCGCACTGGTCGGGGGCATCTGGCTGCTCTACCTGCTCAGCTATAACCTGTCCGTCGCCGGCGCGGTCGGTTTCATCGCCCTCGCGGGTGTGTCGGCGGAGTTCGGCGTGATCATGCTGCTGTACCTGAAGCACGCCTGGGACGAGCGCGTCGACGAGGGAAAGACGAGCACCGCGGACCTGCTGGACGCGATCCGCGAAGGCGCGGTGCTGCGCGTGCGACCCAAGGCCATGACGGTGGCTGTCATCCTGGCGGGTCTGTTCCCGATCATGTGGGGAACAGGCACTGGCTCGGAGGTGATGCAGCGCATTGCCGCGCCGATGGTGGGCGGGATGATCACGGCCCCGTTGCTTTCGATGTTCGTCATTCCCGCGGCCTACCTGTTGATGCGCAGGCCGCGCAAGGCATCACGGTGGACGCTTGGAAGGAGCCGCCGTGCGGCTGTCTGAACGTTCCGACTGCCGCCGCGTGTGGGGTGCGGTTGCGCTTTGCTTGTGCCTGTCGCTGGTGCTCGGTACCTCAGCGCGCGCCGCAGTCTCTGGCCTGGCAACCCCGCAGGCCGGACCGGTGATGACCGCGTCGGCAGCCTCGCGCCCGATGCCCAGCAGTGCCGAGGATTGTCAGACCTGCGCGGCTTGTGCCATCGCACCGGCGCCGGTGGCCCACACATTCACTGGCGAAGGCGAGGCACGAGAACGGGCGCCGAGGGTTTGGCTCGCGCACGTGACGGTGGCGCCGGCGCCAGCCTGGTTTTTTGATGCGGGAGACGGACGACTGCGATGGCCTGTGCGCATCGCGTTCTGCCGATGGCTGGATTGATCCGACGAGGTTCCTCTCGAACTGTCAGATCAAACCAACCTCAGGAGAACATCATGAAGAAACTGCTCATTTCCCTCGCCGTCGCCTTGACGTTGGGCGCGGCCTGGCCCGCGCTTGCCGGCCCCGACTTCCAGGTCATCGAGAAAGCGCGCGCGGACCGGCACGCGGCTGTGGCGGCACAAATGGCCACCACCAGCAGAGTCGACCGCGCCACAGGCCAGCGGGTGAATTGCCCGCCCGAACCTCTGGTGCTGCCGCTGGACCACGGCCCGCGTGCCCAAACGACGCCCGGAGAAAACCGGGTCCGCAGGGCGCGCTACGAGGCTCAGGTGAAGGCATGCGCGAACCGCGTGCTGTGAACGCCTGACCGAATCGTTCGACGCGGATGCGATGCGAGCCATCAGCCCACCGAGTCCGCTTTACCCCATTTTTTGAATAGGACCCAGAAATGAAGAACACCCTTGTATTTATCGCCGCAAGCCTGCTGCTGTCCGGCGCCTACGCCCAAAGCCAATCGCAGGAGGCGGCCCCGCAGTTCGACAGCCGGCCCCAGACCGTGGCGGAGTCCCTGAAGAACGCCAAGCCGCGCGGCGTCGTGCAAATCAACGACGGCAGCACGGCCGAGGGCAGCGGCTCTGGCGTCATGACGTTCGACCGAGCGGAGACAACAGGGCAGCGCTTTGCCGATGTCCGCGAGGCACGCCCCCATCAACTCCCCATGCAAGGAGGGACACCCAAGTAATTCTGAACCGGACACCGGCACATGACTCCAGACGCGGCTGCCAAAGGGGCCGCTCTTAACCCGGGCCTGAAAAAAACGGGCCCATCTCAGTCTCAAATAGGAAACACATCATGAAATTCGTTTCGACCGCAACGCTGATCGCTGCCTTGTCTTTTTCTGCTGCCACGTTCGCCCAATCCGGTGACATGGGCAACATGAAGATGGGGGACAAAGGCATGCAGAACTGCATGGAGATGAAGGGCATGAAGGACATGGACATGAAAGGCATGGACATGAAGGACATGGATGCCAAGAAGTGCAAGGACATGATGAAAGACATGCCCGCAAAAAGCACCAAGGCAGCCAAGTCCACGTCCCATGAAGCTGACGCGGTGGTGAGGGACTTCGATGCGGCCCAGGGCAAGGTCACCCTTGCGCACGGCCCCGTCAAAAGCCTGGGGTGGCCCGCGATGACCATGGGCTTTGCCGTCAAGGACAAGATGCTGTTCGACAAGCTCGCCGTGGGCGCGAAGGTCCATGTCGGGTTCAAGAAAGAAGGTGACGGCTACGTGGTGACCTCGGTCAAATAGAGGGACACAAGACATCGTGCAAGCCAGCGACGACAGCGAACCGTCGCTGGTCGGCGCTTGCTGTAGTCGCACTCCTTCTGACAAATGGGGCGCGCCACGGGGAATCCTCGGCTGGCGCGGCACTCCAACCATCGTGATGGCGAATCTTGCTGCACTGCAGGCCGCGCGAATGACCTGCAGCCCAGGCGCCCCCTGAAATGGGCACATGTGCGGCTTTGCCGTTCCGAGCGAACTTTTCATACCGTGTTCATCGGCCGGTCAGGCCGCACACAACGCAGCGAGGTCATCATGAAATTCAGCTACGTCATTGCCATCGTTCCGCCCGAGACGGTCGATGCGCTGGAGAGAAGGCTCAGGAGCATTGGCATTGGTGGTCTGACGCTGACCAAGGTCAAGGGCTTTGGCGAATACAAGAACTTCTTTTCCCGCGACTTGCTCAGCGCGCACACGAAGCTCGAAATCTTCGTGGAGGCATCGCACCTGGAAGGGCTTCTCAATGCCTTGCTGGAAGTCGCTGGCTCGGATGTCCCCGGCGCCGGGATCGCGGCTGTGATGCCCGTCGAGAAGTTTCTCCATCTGCGTACCGGAACAGAGTTCCTGCCGGCCCCATCGGTCTAGCAAACGCCTCCGCGAAGTACGCGCTCTGAAAGGATCAATGCCATGAAATGCGATATGCGGACAATGATCAAGGTCGCCGTTGGGTTGGGCGCTGGCCTCCTGGTGGCGTATGCCGCGCTGCCCGAGGCGCGGGCCTTCATCCAGGCCATTGCACCGTTCCTGCTGGTGCTCATCTGCCCTGCAGCGATGCTCTTCATGATGAAGGGCATGCGAGACAACAGCAAGGACATGGGCTCCAAGCCTCGCGAAAACGAGGTGGCGTCGGGTGACCGAAAAACCGACCCCGACAAGCCTTGACGGCCAGTGCGCAAGGAGCTTCCCATGTCATGCCGCCCAAGCCGCACGTCGAAACTGGCTGATGGTCGGCGACGGTGCCGAAGGAGAGTTGGTTCACTGCATTCATAACCCCATCCTCGTCAGCCGCATGAACCGCAGGGGGCGCGAGTGCGGTCGGCAAGGTTGACTTCTCAAGTATGAAGTTTGAAAAACCGCCGGAAGGCTCCGCCTGAGTGCTCTGGTGCTCGAATGCTCAGGGCAATCTCGGCTTCGCTCCGACGACACCAAACTCCAGAGGACGCGCTGCACGTCTGGTTCGACGATGGACCGACCTTCTTATCGAGCCGGGGCCGTAGCAAGCTGCGCGTGTCAGCTAGCGTATCCTGGCTAGGAGCCTGCACTGGTCCGGCTTGGACTGAAGCCACCCCGCCGCATACGCCGCCGACGGGAACGGAGAGAAAATTACAGCAATGTAATCTTGAAGTTCGCGTTGTTGGCAAAATGGCTTATAGGATCGCGGTCGCAAATCCATGCTTGCCCTTGTATCCCTTCGCGCTTCACTGACACACTGCACGTTCCAGGTCCTGGTGACCCTGAGTCGTGTGCGCCTTCATGCTGCATATATAAAATTCTTCGATGGTCCGCTGCTTACTCGTCGTTTTGATGCTTTTGCTGCCCACCCAGTTCACTTGGGCGGCGGTCGCGACCTATTGCGAGCACGAGACTGCGCCAGCTTCGTTTCATATCGGGCACCATGACCATCAGCATCAGGCTGATCCCTTGGACCTCGCGCAACAAGAAGCCGATCTGGCGGACAAGCCCATATTTCTTGAACACGACGACTGCAGCTACTGTCAGACCGGTGTAGCTCAGTTTGGAGCAGCCTTGGACACGTCTTTCGTGGGTCCTCAGGGTCTCTCCTTTGTAGGAGCAACGTCCAAGCCCTACAACTTCAGGGTCGACGAGGACATCGATCGCCCGAAATGGATACGCGCCGCTTGACCCGGCGCGCCTCTGTCTTTACTTTTTCGCTCACAAACGATGTTCTGACGATCGCGCCGGATTCCCTTGTCTCGTTCCTTTGACTGGAGAATTCGATGTGCAGGTTTATCGTGCCGTTCGCGCTTGCGCTTACGGCATTCGCGGGCGGCAGTGCGTTCGCTCAAGGCAGCAGCTTGGGTACGCCCCCTGTGCCGAATCAGGCTTCTTTGCCTGTTGTCCCATCTTCTCCGCCCCTTACGTTGGCGGCCGCGATTCAGATCGCCCTGGATGGAAATCCCGAGATTGCTTCCTCGCGACGCGAGGTCGAAGCGATGGAAGGTGCACGTGTCCAGGCCGGGGTTTTTCAGAACCCCACGCTGAGCGTCGAGGTCGAAGATGTACGGCGCGACACACGCACGACCACAGTACTGCTGAGCCAGCCATTCGAACTTGGCGGCAAGCGGGGCGCACGTATCGAGGCGGCAGAGCGTGCCATCGACGTCGCGCGCGCGCAGCTCGAGACAAAATACGCAGACATTCGGGCGAATGTGACGGCTGCATTCTTCGCCACCCTGATCTCGCAGGACCGTGTGCGACTGGCGCAAGCATCGCTTGAACTTGCACGTACCGGCAGCGAGACGGCCGGCAAGCGCGTCACTGCAGGCAAGGTATCTCCGGTCGAGGAGACGAAAGCGAAGGTCGCGGAAGCCAATGTCCGACTGGAACTGGTCCAGGCGCGTGGTGAGCTGCAGACAAACCTCTATCAGCTTCGTGCGTTGACGGGACCGACCGTGGTGTTCGACGCGGTCGACGGCAATGCGCTGCAGATTCCCAAGCCGCAGGCCCAGGAGACCATCGAGGATCGGATCACGAGCGCGCCCTCCATGCGGCAGGCACGTCTGGAAGTAAAGCGATACGGCGCTCTCTCGGAACTTGAGAAGGCCAAGCGCATTCCGGACATCACCCTGAATGCAGGAACGATGCGTTCCCGGGAAGTCGGGCGCAGCCAGGCGGTCGTGGGTATCTCCGTGCCATTGCCCATCTTCGACACCAATCGGGGAAACATCACGGAGGCGCTTCGACGTCAGGACAAGGCGGAAGAGGACGCTCGTGCGCTCGAACTCAGGCTGCGTGCTGACGTAGGCGGCGCGCGCCAGCGATACGTCACCACCCTGGCCGAGGTCGAGGCACTCCAGTCGGACATCCTGCCGGGCGCACAGACTGCGTTTGACGCGGCCACCAAAGGTTTCGAACTGGGCAAGTTCAGCTATCTGGATGCCCTCGACGCGCAGCGTACGTTGCTACAGGCACGTTCGCAGTACCTGAGGTCGCTGTCCGAGCTGCATCGCTCCATCACTGATCTGGACCGCCTGCTTGGCGGCCCCGCCGCTGCAAGCGGCTCTCCCGTCTCCAATCCTTAAGGACCGATCATGGCCAACTCTTGGCAGTCGACGCTCGGCAAGCCCGGGCGCAAGCAGCTTTTCATCATCATTTTTCTCCTCATCGTCGGTGCGGCCGCAGGTGCGCTCATCTTGCGCGGTGGCTCATCCAAGAAAGCGGTCGAGGGCGGTGGCCATGCCGAGGAAACGGCCAAAGGCGAGGATGGGCACGGTCACGGCAAGAGCGCCGAGGACGACGGCCATGGGCATGGCAAATCCGAAGAAGGCGGACACGAAGAGGCGTCCGCACCCAAGGGACCCAACGGCGGGCAGCGTTTCACCGAAGGCGATTTCAGCATCGAGCTGAAGCTCGCCGAGGAGAACGGCGAGCCAAGGTTCAAAGCCTGGCTCTATGACAAGGAAAAGCCGATCGCGCCGACTGACGCCGAGGTAACGGTGACGTTGAATCGCCCGAACGGCGACCAGCAAGAAGTCAAGCTGGCGCCGGTCGCAGGCGTTCTGACGAGTCAGCAGACGGTGGCAGAGCCTCACATCTTCGAAGCCACGATCGCCGTGCAGACGCCGAAAGAACCGTACCTGTTCACGTTCAATCAGCAAGAGGGCAAGGTCAACATGACCGACGCCCAGATCAAGGCATCGAGCATCACGCTCGATACCAGTGCACCGGAATCGATTCGCAGTGGGCTCCAGTTCCCGGGCGAGATCCGCTTCAACGAGGACCGCACTGCGCACATCGTCCCGCGGGTCGCCGGCGTCGTTGACAGCGTCAGTGCAAACCTCGGGGAACGTGTCAAGAAGGGGCAGGTACTGGCAGTCGTTTCCAGCGCCGCGATCTCCGAGACCCGCTCTGAACTTCAGGCTGCGCAGCGGCGGCGCGAGCTCGCCAAGACCACCTACGACCGCGAAAAATCGCTCTGGGAGCAGAAGATTTCACCGGAGCAGGATGTCCTCCAGGCCCAGCAAGCGCTTCGTGAGGCAGAGATCAGCGTGGCCAATGCGACGCAAAAACTGCTGACCGTCGGTGCGTCGACCAGCAGCAGTTCTCTGGGGCGCTTCGAGCTGCGCGCACCCTTCGACGGCATGGTCGTGGAGAAGCACATCGCCCTGGGTGAATCAGTCAAGGAAGACGCGAGCGTGTTCACCATCTCCGACCTGTCCAATGTGTGGGCCGAGATGAACGTTCCCGCACGCGACCTTCAGCAGGTGCGCGTGGGTGAGCGTGTCGTGGTGCGATCTGGCGCCTTCGACGCAACGACCAACGGCACCGTCGCCTACGTCGGCTCTTTGATCGGCGAGCAGACTCGTACTGCGCGTGCTCGCGTGGTGTTGCCCAATCCGCAAGGCGCCTGGCGACCAGGGCTCTTCGTTAGCGTTGAAGTCCTCGCCAGTGAAGTCATCTCGCCCGTGACCGTCGCCTCCTCCGCTCTGCAGACCATCGAGGACAAACCTGTCGTGTTCCTCAAGGTCCCTGGTGGATTCGTGCCGCAGCCTGTGCAGATCGGCCGTACGGATGGCAAGCGTGTGGAAATCGTGAGTGGCTTGAAGGCGGGCGCGAAGTACGCTGCCGCGGGCAGCTTCGTCGTGAAATCCGAGCAGGGCAAGGGCTCTGCGACCCATACGCATTGAGGCGAAAAACGCATGTTTGAACGCATCATTCGCTTCGCCATCGAACAACGATGGCTGATCCTGCTGGCCGTGGTGGCCATGGCAGGCCTTGGCGTATACAACTACCAAAAGCTACCGATTGACGCTGTCCCGGACATTACCAATGTCCAGGTCCAGATCAATACAGGTGCTCCCGGGTATTCACCGCTGGAAACGGAACAGCGCGTGACCTTCCCTATCGAGACCGTCATGGCCGGGCTGCCTGGGCTGCTCCAGACACGCTCGCTGTCGCGCTATGGTCTCTCGCAGGTCACCGTGATCTTCAAGGACGGAACCGACGTCTACTTTGCGCGCCAGCTCGTCAACGAGCGCCTCCAATCTGCAAGCGGTGAGATGCCTGAGGGCGTCCATCCGCAGGTAGGCCCCATTTCCACGGGCCTTGGGGAAATCTACCTTTGGACGGTGGAAGCGAAAGACGGGGCGAAAAAACCCGATGGCACTCCGTACACCTCGACGGATCTGAGAGAGATTCAGGACTGGATCATCAAGCCGCAGCTGCGCAACGTGGCTGGCGTCACCGAAATCAATTCCATCGGTGGCTATGAGAAGCAATACCAGATTGCCCCCATTCCAGAGAAGCTGTCCGCGTATGGGCTGTCGATGGCGGACGTGGTCAAGGCGCTGGAGCGCAACAACACAAACGTTGGCGCGGGCTACATCGAACGTCGCGGCGAGCAGTACCTCATTCGAGCGCCTGGCCAGGCGCGAGGCGTGGAGGATCTGCGCAACATCATTCTTTCAAGCAACGGAAGCACGCCGGTCCGCGTGCGCGACGTCGCGGAGGTCGGGATCGGGAAGGAACTGCGCACAGGTGCTGCGACCGACAACGGCCGTGAGGTGGTGCTGGGCACCGTTTTCATGTTGATCGGCGAAAACAGTCGCATCGTCTCGCAGGCAGTCGCGAAAAAGATGGCGGACATCAACCGCACGCTTCCTGAAGGCGTCGAAGCTATCACCGTCTACGACCGGACCGTGCTCGTCGACAAGGCGATCGCAACGGTCAAAAAGAACCTGCTGGAAGGCGCTGTGCTCGTGATCGTGGTCCTCTTCCTGTTCCTGGGGAACATGCGCGCCGCGGTGATCACGGCGATGGTGATTCCGCTGTCGATGCTTTTCACCTTCACTGGCATGGTCAATCAGAAGGTCAGCGCCAACCTGATGAGTCTGGGTGCGCTCGACTTCGGCATCATCATCGATGGGGCAGTCGTGATCGTGGAGAACTGCGTGCGCAGGTTGGCTCATGCTCAGCACAGGCACGGGCGACCACTGACCCGCAAGGAACGCTTCCACGAAGTCTTCGCCGCTTCTCAGGAGGCTCGCCGCGCGCTGCTCTTCGGGCAACTGATCATCATGATCGTCTATCTGCCCATCTTCGCGCTCACCGGCGTCGAAGGGAAGATGTTCCATCCGATGGCCCTCACCGTTGTGATCGCCTTGCTCGGCGCGATGATTCTGTCAGTCACGTTCATTCCCGCGGCCGTTGCACTGTTCATCGGAAAGAAGGTTTCGGAGAAGGAAAACCGCCTGATGGGCTGGGCCAAGAAGGCGTACGAGCCGCTGCTGGTACGCGTGCTCGAGGCCAAGGCGGTGGTTCTCACAGTCGCCGGCATCGCAGTGGTCCTCGCCGGCTTGCTGGCGACCCGGCTGGGCAGCGAGTTCATCCCGAACTTGAACGAGGGTGATTTTGCCGTGCAGGCGTTGCGCATTCCCGGAACGAGCCTGAGCCAGTCGGTACAGATGCAGCAGCAACTGGAACGCACGCTCAAGGAGAAGTTTCCGGAGATCGATCGAATCTTTGCGCGCACAGGCACTGCGGAGATCGCCTCCGATCCCATGCCGCCGAACATCTCGGATGCGTATGTGATGCTGAAGCCGGTAGATCAATGGCCGGAGCCAAGGCGCACGCGTCAGGAAGTTGTCCAGGCGGTGCAGAAGGAAGTGTCCAAGATTCCCGGCAACAACTACGAGTTCTCCCAGCCCATCCAGTTGCGCTTCAATGAACTGGTTTCGGGCGTACGGGCCGACGTTGCCGTGAAGGTGTTTGGCGACGACATGGATGTACTGAACAAGACGGCGCGCGAGATCGAAGGCGTTTTGAAATCGATCTCAGGCGCGGCCGAGGTCAACGTGGAACAAACAACAGGTCTGCCGATGCTGACCGTCAACATCGATCGAGACAAGGCCACGCGCTATGGGCTGAACATCGCGGATGTGCAGGACACCATCGCCACGGCCATCGGTGGGCGCAATGCCGGCACCCTCTTTGAGGGAGATAGACGCTTCGACATTGTTGTGAGGCTGCCCGACAACGTGAGGGGTGACCTCGAGGCGATCAAGCGCCTTCCTATCGCGCTGCCCGCCAGTTCGGCTGCAGCCGACGTCGTCGGGGCCACGTCCGTTGCCGGCGCTGGAGCAAACGCTGCGCGCGTGAACTTCATTCCGTTGGGCGAGGTCGCCACGCTGGAACTGGCGCCAGGCCCCAACCAGGTGAGTCGAGAGGATGGGAAACGCCGCATCGTCGTCAGCGCCAACGTACGCGGTCGCGATCTCGGGTCCTTCGTCAGTGAAGCGGCGGGCGCACTTGATTCGCAGGTGAAGGTCCCGACCGGCTATTGGACCACCTGGGGCGGCCAGTTCGAGAACCTTCAGTCCGCCACCAAGCGCTTGCAAATCGTCGTGCCTGTCGCATTGCTGCTGGTCTTCACGCTGCTGTTCGCGATGTTCGGCAACATGAAGGACGGGTTGATCGTGTTCACCGGCATTCCGTTTGCGCTCACCGGCGGCATTCTGGCGTTGTGGTTGCGTGACATCCCGCTGTCGATCACCGCGGCCGTCGGGTTCATTGCGCTATCGGGGGTCGCCGTTCTCAACGGACTGGTGATGATTTCCTTCATCCGGAACCTTCGCGAGGGGGGCGCGTCGTTGGACCACGCCATTCACGAGGGAGCACTCACCCGCCTTCGCCCGGTGCTCATGACCGCACTCGTCGCGTCTTTGGGCTTCGTGCCGATGGCAATCGCGACAGGCACAGGGGCCGAGGTGCAGCAACCGCTCGCGACTGTGGTGATTGGCGGGATTCTTTCCTCCACGGCACTGACGTTGTTGGTGCTTCCAGTGCTCTACCGATTGGCACATGGTCGAGACGAGGAGGAGGCCGTGTTCAACGAGGCTCAGAAGCAAGCCGCTTTGGAGCATGAGATCCCCCCACAGCCAGCCGCCTAGGGTCAGTACCGTGATTGCCCCCGCACGGCCGTTCAACGGGGGCGCCATTCTTACCTGAGAGCCATCATGAAACTCGCAACATTCATCGCAGCCGCCACGCTGGGCATTTCAAGCGGCGCATTCGCTGCTGACGACCACAAAGGGCACGAACACGAAGGCAAAGGGGCAGCAGCCCATAAGGATGAGGCCAAGCCCGCGCATGGCGGCATCGTGACAGTCGCGAAGGACGTGAGCTACGAACTCGTCGCGCTGCCCGACCTGATTTCCCTGTACGTGTCTGACCATGGCAAACCAGTGGATCTCGCCGGCGCTACCGCCAAGGTGACCCTACTGTCGTCGGGAAAGAAGGAGGAAGTCACGCTGGTACAGGCCGCGGACTCTCTCCAGGCAAAAGGCAGTTTCGCCGTGGGCGCAGGCACCAAAGTGGTCGCCAACGTTTCCCTGAAGGGCCAAGCACCGCAGCCCGTCCGGTTCAGCCTCAAGTGAAGAGCTGATAACCAAACTGTAATCCTGCAGTTAGAAGTCTGGAGGACTGGTTTTTTAAAGTTCACTCACGCAGTCGAGAACGGCTGCGTATGAACCCACCAATCCAAAGGACCTCCTCATGCAAATCTCCTCGCTTCGACTGCCCCTCGCCTCCATGCTTCTCGCTGCCGCGGCGGTTCCAGCCTTCGCCGGTAACTATGCAGAAGGCGACCCGCGCCCTGTTGCTCAAACTTCCAACGTTTCCAGCCCTGCCGTGGCCGCAGAGACACGTGCCTGGATGGCCGCCGCTCCCACGCTCGGCTACCCGGAAGGCAATCCTCAAGCCGTCGTGCAGGTGCAGCAAAAGACCCGAGCGGCAGTGCAGGCCGACACGATGAACTGGATCAGGTCTGGCCTGGGCGCTCTCAGCTACAGCGATGCATTCGCAAGCGGCAACCATCCGGCCTACGCCAAGGCAAACCGCGCATACGCACAGCTTCGTGGCTCGAGCGACGCTGCCAGTGCATCGCTGACGCCAGTTGACGGAAATGCCGTCACGCGCTGATTTGAAGGGGCCGCTGCCCGCTGCAGCAAGTTTGCAGGCAACTGACCCGAGCAGACAGGACATAGCCTCCAGTCGCAATCGCCAACACCTAGCCTCGGTATCCACGAGGCGGATAAATCAGGACACCACGCTGGGACCACTCAGGTGGTGTTCTTTTTTGTTTATGACATTTCGATGACCAATATGTAATCCGGTTGCAGGCCAAGTGTTCGAAAGGCTTTCTAGAGTCGTTGAACGCCCCGGACTCTTCGGGGCGGAATACAAAGGAGACCCTAATGTTGATTCGCACTCTTCGTTCCGCCGTGACCGCAGCAGCCGTCGTCGCCGCAATTTTTTCAGCCGTAAGCGCGTCCGCCGCTGGCGCCTATCACCCCACACCCAACGAAGCCGGGGCGACCTATCACCCGGAGCATGCCTCCAAGCGGAGCCGAGCAGACATCGACTCCGACCTGAACTCGGCAATGAAGCAACCTGCCTGGAATGCTGCTAGCCGGGGCGCGCCGTGGCCTGTTGCCAAGACGGGTGAGCCCAAATCCCGCGCGCAAGTCGTCGCCGAGCTCGACGTAGCGATGAAGCATCCCGCATGGAACTCGGTAAGCCGCGGTGCACCTTGGCCGCCGGTGTTGAACAACCCGAAGTGAAAGAAAGAGTAGGCGCGCTCTTCTGAGCGCCGCCCTGCTTCGCGCTGACGAGGCTGTCAACGACTTCGTCGGGCTCTCGGTGGAGGGATCCGCAAGCGCCCGGTGAAGTCAACAGCCGAGAGAGATCTGCGGGCGGCTAAATGCCGGAAGGTAGATTCTTCTTGGCTCAGTCCCCGCTCGACTCGGGCTGGGCCAGCACGAGCCCGATGCGTGTCACTCCCCCGGCCGAAGAGGCGAATGTTGAACCGCCGTGCATACGTGCAATGGCCGACACGATCGTCAGACCCAGCCCATGGTGGCTGGAAGAGCCAGAGCGCGATCGATCCGCCCGGTAGAACCGCTCAAACAGATGCGGCAGTGCGGATGGGTCGATCGGCTCCCCCCGGTTGTCCACGAAGAGCCTGATCGCGTTCGCCTCTTGCTCGATCGCCACACGAATAAGGCTTTGCGGCGTGGCGTATCGGATCGCGTTACTGACCAAGTTGGAGACAGCGCGCCGAAGCAGGCCGACGTCTACGAGGAGATTGGCGTCCCCATCGATCTTCAAAGAGAGTTCAGCGGCCTCCAGCTCGGCTTCATGGAATTCGGCCACGGCAGCAACCTGCTCGGCGATGCTCACAGGCCCGGTCCGTCTTGCACGCGCACCGCGATCCGCTTTGGACAGGAAAAGCATGTCAGTCACGATGCCCGAAAGGCGGTGTGCCTCTTCCAGTTGGGAACTCAACGCGTCTTGGAGGGCGGCGACGGATCGCGCCTGGCTCAGTTCGACTTCCGCTTGGGCAATCATGTTTGCCAAGGGCGTCCGGAGTTCATGCGCGACATCGGCGTTGAATGACTCGAGCTGCTCGTACGCACCCTCAACGCGCTCAAGCAAGGCATTGAATTGGCCCACCCATGGCTGGAGTTCGCTTGCGTACTTCGAGGCGTCAATGCGAATGCCGGCGTTCTCCGGTCCTGCTTCCGCGGTTTTGGCCGCGAGGAGCTTGAGCTGTTTCAGCCCGCGGCGAACCACCAAGGATCCGGTAAACGCGACCAGCAACGACCCCAGGGTGGTGGCCAGAAACAGAGTCCATGCGAGCCGGCGCAGCAACAAGTCATCCTTGGAGACATCGAGTGTCAGTTGCAACTTGATCGGCTTGCCATCGATTGCGAGTCCCTCGAGCATGCGGTCCCGCGTGACCCAGTTGCCCTTGGCGGCCGGCCCCGGCGACAGGTAGACCTGCTCCTCGCCAACCCAAACCGCTGCAGCTGCATCCGGGTGCGAAAGAAAATAATCACCCAGCTTGTGGCGCAAGGCATTGAGATCGGGAGGATTGCTGGTCTCTTCGACCACATGCTGCACAAGTTCGATATACCTCAAGAACTCTTCCGATTGCTTGAGCTGAAAGCTCCATCGTGTTGCGGCATACACGGCCACGCACACGAAGCTCAAGCCAATCAACGTCTGTATCGCGAACCAGCGAGACAGCGATGTCTGGATGGAGTTTTCCTTCACGCCGATTCCGCGTCTCGCAGTTCCAGTACGTACCCCATGCCTCGTACCGTGTGGAGCAGCTTCACTTCGAAAGGATCGTCGATCTTCATCCGAAGCCGTCTCACAGCGACCTCGACCACGTTCGTATCGCTGTCGAAGTTCATCCCCCAGACTTGGTCCGCCAGGATGGCTCGAGGAAGGATCTGACCTTGCCGGCGCAGCAGAAGCGAAAGCAGGGCAAACTCCTTGGCCGTCAGCTCCAGGCGCTTTGAACCTCGCGTCGCCTTGCGCGTGGTGAGATCCAGTTGAAGGTCCGCGAGCGCGTAGCGCGTCGTTTCCTGCAATGTTCCGCGACGCAGAAGCGCTCGGATGCGCGCTTGCAGTTCGGAGAAGGCGAAAGGCTTCGCGAGATAGTCATCTGCACCACTTTCCAAACCCTTGACGCGATCGGCCACATCGTCGCGTGCGGTCAGCATCAAAACGGGAATGGAAGAAGACTTGCGGATCGCTTCAAGGATCTTGAAGCCGTCAATGCCTGGCAGCATCACATCCAGGACGATCGCATCGTAGTTGCCTGTCAACGCCATGCCCAGCCCCTCGGAGCCATCGCGTGAGAGGTCGACGTTGAAGCCGCTTTCCACCAGGCCCTTGCGCAGGTAGTCCCCCAACTTCACTTCGTCTTCGATCACTAGCAGGTGCATTTCTCGATCGTAACTTCGCGGGGGAGGTGGGTGATTACATTTCGGTCATCTGCGATTTGCCCGCGCCGCCTCTCGCCTTTTTCCTCCAGTGGAGCGCCACATTACATGTTTGTAATGTTCCAGTTCGGAGGTTGTTCGGTGCGATTTCTAGAGTCCTCCCACACGACTGGTGAGGTTGGCAGGCGCCACCTTTGGTCGGCGTGAATGACTCCAGACCATGCCAGATCACAATCCCCTTCGGCTGCCTTCCGACGCCGAAGGAGGCCCACTTGCCCCCTCGCGGGGAACGAATAAGGCGCTCTCCGCAACTTGGGCATGCTTGGGTACCGCAAGCTGGATTGTTGCTGTAGACAACTTCAGTTTCTGGAAGACTTTCGCTTCTGCACAGGATAGCTGGAGCGCCGCCACCCTGGCCTCGACCGCCGGGCTCGGTATCTTTCTCGCGCTGCTGTTCGCTGCACTCCTGCGACCGTTCGTCGCCGGCAGGGTTGGCGCCGTCTTGTTGAGCGTACTGTTGATCGTGTCGGCCAGCGTCGCGCACTACCTTGATGCATGGGGAGTGCTCTTCGACAAGGGCCTGGTCCGGAACATGGTCGAAACAGACACACGCGAGGTCCGCGAGCTGCTCTCGCTCCCAGCGTTCGTTGATGTGTTCTGCCGGGGCGTCTTGCCCGCGGCAATGCTGTGGTTTGTCGGAATTCGCAGGGCCGAATGGAAGCGATCGGCGATCCACACGGTTCTGCTGGGTGTGGTGGCCGCCGGCGTCGCCAGCGCCTTGCTTGCTACGTGGTATGGAACCCTGGCACCCACGTTCCGCAACCACCGCGAACTCCGTTTCCAGCTCGTGCCGACCAACTACATCAATGCGGTCTACGGCTACCTCAAAGGCGAAGACCTGACATCCGGCGCGATTCTTCAGATCGCACCGGATGCGCGTCGTACCCCGTCGCTTTCCGCGCGCCCGCTGGTGCTCGTCCTGATCGTGGGTGAGACCGCACGAGCGGCGAACTTCTCCCTGGGCGGCTATGCGCGCGAGACGAATGCGGCCCTCGCCAACCGCGACATCCTGTACTTTCAGGACGTCGTCTCGTGTGGCACCGACACCGCGACATCGTTGCCTTGCATGTTCTCCGGGCTGGGTGCCGAGGATTTCTCAGTGCGGAAGGCGCGTGAGCGCGAGAACGCACTCGACGTCCTGCTGCGGACAGGTGTTTCAGTGCAATGGCTCGACAACAACTCGGGTTGCAAGGGAGTCTGCGCGCGAGTGCCGACCCTGCAGATGCCGACGTCAGGCATCGACGGCCTTTGCGGTGAGGATGTGTGCCAGGACGAAATCCTTGCTCGGTCGCTGGAGGAGCGCCTGGATGAAGTGAAGCAGGACACGGCAATCGTTCTGCACCAGATGGGCAGTCACGGGCCAGCCTACTACCGGCGGTATCCAGCACCTGGCAAATTCCAGCCGACGTGCGATACGAATCGGATCCAGTCTTGCGACCGGCAGGCGCTCGTCAACACCTATGACAACACGATCGAGTACACCAGCCAGAACATCGCTCGAATCGTGGATGTAGCGCGCGCTCGCGCCCCCGCGATGGACATCGCGGTTCTCTACATCTCGGACCATGGTGAAAGCCTTGGCGAGCGAAACATCTATCTGCACGGGCTGCCGCCGATGCTTGCGCCCAGCGAGCAAACGCACGTTCCCATGCTCGCCTGGCTGCCGGCTCAGACACAGGAGCGCCTGAAATTGCCGATTTCATGCCTTGCTTCGGTTACCGGGCAGAAATATTCCCACGACAACCTGTTTTCAACATTGCTTGGGTTTTTCGGCGTCGCCACCGCGGCGTACCGAGCCGATCTGGACATATTGGCGATCGCTCGGGCGTCCCATGCATGCGGAAACGCACCGCAGCGCTTGACCCTGAAGTGACTTTATGGTTTCCAATCACTTCATTCCACAGCAACGGGCGCTCCCGCCCTCCAAGGAATCATCATGAGCTTCTTCAGCGACATCTTTCGAAACATGGCAAACGGAGGTCATGGCCGACGTGGGCATGGCCAGTCGAACCGTTCGGGACATCACGGTGGTCGGGAGGGCGGCTATCCCTACGGAGATGCCGATGCGCGCGGTGGCCAGCCTTGCCGTTCGTGCCGGGCACCGTTCCTTCCTGGCGCGAATTTCTGCGCACAATGCGGCGCAGCCCCCGTCGCAGCACGGGTTTGCTCTGGCTGCGCCACCGCCTTGGTGCCAGGTGCGCGCTTTTGCGCAAAGTGTGGCCAGGCGGCGGCGTAAGCTGCGATCCCGCGAGATTGCCGGCGCCTTTGCCGCAATTTCACGCTCAAGCGCATCGATAAATCTAGCGCCCTCGATACACTTGCGACCATGCGTACGTTCCTCCTAACCCTGCTTCTCGCGATCCTGCCGCTGCAGTTCGCGTGGGGCGCGGCCACGGGTTACTGCAGGCATGAGGCTGGCACCGGTGCCACGCATTTTGGTCACCATGAGCATCAGGCCAACGCATCTTCGGGTGAAAAAAGCAAAGACCTGAAGCAGAAGACGATCGCCGACAGCGACGACTGCATCGGTTGTCATGCCAGCGTTGCCTACATCGCTCCGGTTCTGTCTCTTCATTTCCTGGCCCCTGTCGGAGGATGGCCCCCGGCGCTCAGCCTTCCTACCTATCGTTCCCCAATCCCCATAGGGCTTGAACGCCCAGCACGAACGCTCGCCCTCTGATCGGCGAGCTCGTTTTCTCTTTTCCTTTTCCCACGACGACTGCTCGCCGAATCTCGCCTTTGGTTGTTTTTCAACGCTAGGAGAATTCGATGCGAATCAAGACGCTGGTCATTGCCAGTGCATTGGCTTTGGCCGCATGGCCCAGCCTCGCGCAAGTCGCGACATCCACCGCCCAAACTGCGCAACCAGCACAACCCCTGCCGGTCCTTCAGGGATTGAGCCTGACGGAGGTATGGCGGCTGGCTGAAGAATCCAATCCGGCCTTGAGAGCCAAGCGGGCCGAACTCGCTTCGGCGGAAGGTTCGCGCACCGACGCCAACGCCTTCCTCTACAACAATCCAGTCGTCTCTTTGGATGGCACCCGCCGGACTGTCCCACAGGAGGGAGCGTCGTCTGAACGGCGTCGCGAGTGGTCGAGCAGCGTCCAGCAGACATTCGAGATCGCAGGCCAGCGAGGCTTTCGCCGCGAAGCTGCCGACGCGGCGTTGATGGCCCTGCAGGAAGAGATCGCCGAGACCCGCAGACAAGTTCGCGTCGAGGTGGCGCAGCTGTACTACCGCGTCCTCGCCTTGCAACAACGCACCGAGCTCGAAGAGCAGGCGCTGGGTCTCTTCGAAAGTACTGCAGCAGCTGTGCAAAAGCGACGGATCGCAGGTGAAGACACCAAGCTGGATTCCAACGTGGCAGCGGTCGAGGCCGAGCGTGCCCGCAACCAGTTGGCCGTCGCAAAGGAACAACTGATCGACGCTCGCGCTGAGCTGGCTGCGAAGCTTCAACTCCGCATGGAAAGCCTGCCACAGGCGAGCGGCGAGCTTCGCCCCACGGCAAGCGCGGCTTACAGCCTCGAGTCCTTGCTGTCCCAGGTTGATAGCCAGCCGCGCCTCCAGGCGCTGCGCGCACGGGAAGATTCGGCACGGGCCAAGCTGAAGTTGGAGAGCGCCAGCCGCTATCCCGATCTCACTGTCGGCGTCGGCGTGGGGCGTGAAGGTGCATCCGGTGCACGCGAACGTCTCACAACCGTTTCGGTCTCCGTGCCGCTGCCATTGTTCAAACGCAATGCCGCCGGCATTGGACAGGCGAGCAGCGCGCTCACCCAAGCCGAGATCTCGCGCAGTGCGGGCCTTCGAGATGCGCAGGCGCAGGTGCGGGCACTCTGGGCCAAGCTGGAGAGCCTGAGGGATCGTGTCACCAGGCTCCAGGAGCGTGTGCTTCCGGCGCTGCTCGATAACCAGCAGCTTTCGGTCAAGTCCCAGCGCGCCGGCCAGATCGGTCTTCTCGAGTTGATCGTGGTGAACAGGCAAGCCCTCGACGCACGCCGCGATCTGATCGACGCGCTCATCGACTATCAATCCACCCGTCTTGCACTGGAGCTGGCCGCCGGCTGGCCTCCTGAAGGAGTCACGCCATGAAATTCAATTCCGCCCTGGTCGATCAGCGCAGTACCGAACGTTCCGCTCTGACCAAGCTTGCCGCAGCGATCTGCGCGGCCTTTGCAGTGATCGCACTTTCCGGTTGCGGAGGCAGCAACGGTTCGGCCGAGAAGCCCGCTGTCGAAGAGAAGGCTGCCGAGAAAGAAGGCCTCAAGCTCTCGAAGGAGGAAGCGGATCGCGCTGGCATTGTCCTGGAAGAACTCAAGGCGCAAGCCCTGGCTGACACCGTCACGGTGACAGCGACGATTCGCGCGAACCAGGATCGCATTGCCAGGATTGCGCCTCGCGTCGAAGGCCGCGTTGCCACTGTTGCAGCAAGCCTTGGCGACAATGTTCGAACCGGACAGTCGCTCGCGACCCTGGACAGTTTGGCCGTTGGCGAGGCTTCGTCGGCGTTGAGCCAAGCACGGTCTGCTCAGCGAGTGGCTGACGCGGACTACAAGCGCGCCACTGCCTTGCAGGCAGAAGAGATCATTCCGCAGAAGGATTACCTGCGGGCCAAAGCCGAGCATGAAAAGGCAAGCGCGACGCTCCGCGCCGCGGAGGACCACCTTCGGCTGCTAGGCGTCCCATCGGGCCAGAGCGCAGGCGTGACCTCCGTGTTCCCGCTGACTTCGCCGTTGGCCGGCACGATCATCGAGAAAAAGGCCGTTGTGGGCGGCTTGGCCGGGCCCAGCGATGCCTTGTTCGTCGTCGCGGACCTGTCAACGCTGTGGATCGAGGCCAACCTGGCCGAGGCTCAGTTGGCGAAAGTCCGCGTCGGTGCGAAAGCGACCGTCACCGTCGGTGCCTATCCGGACGAGCGCTTCGAAGGACGAGTGACCTACGTTGCAAGCATCCTCGACAAGGAGACGCGTTCGATTCCGGCGCGCATCGAGGTGAAGAACGGTGAGGGTCGCCTCAAGCCTGAGATGTTCGCGACCGCCACCATTGAAAGCCCCTCGCCGCAGTCGGCGCCGAAGACGGACGTGCTGACGGTGCCGGACCAGGCCATCGTTCTCATGCAGGGGCAGCCCAACGTTTTCGTCTTTGAGAACGGTGCTTACGAGCAACGCGCCATCGATCCCGGCGACAGGCTCGGTACCCGGACGGTGGTGAAGTCAGGCGTGAAGGCCGGCGAGCAGGTGGTGAGCGCGGGAACCTACGCCCTCAAGGCACGCGTGCTGAAGTCGCAAATCGGCGACGCACATTGAGGAATCGAAAGTAAAACATGCTCAACGCACTCGTAGACGCGTCGCTTCGATACAAGGTCCTCGTCCTGGTCTTCTTCGCCGTCTTGGTCGGACTCGGCGTTCAGGCATTTCGCAATGTCCCTGTCGATGCCTTCCCCGACGTTACCCCGGTTCAAGTCAATATCTATACAGAGTCCCCAGGTCTGGCCGCGGAGGACGTGGAAAAGCTGCTCACGACACCGATCGAAGGCGCCATGGCTGGCTTGCCGGGCGTCGAAGAAGTGCGCTCGGTCTCGCTCTTCGGCCTGTCTTACGTAGGCGTCTACTTCAAGGACGATGTCGACATCTATTTCGCTCGCCGCTTGGTGGGCGAGAAACTGCAGGAAGCAAAAGGTCGCCTGCCTCAAGGCTATGGCGAACCGGTGCTGGGTCCGAACAGCTCGGGTCTCGGCCAGGTTTTTTGGTACACCGTCGAGTCCGAAGACAAGAAGATGAGCACCATGGACCTTCGTACGCTCCATGACTGGACCGTGCGACTGATCCTGCGTACGGCCCCCGGCGTGGACGACATCGTCTCGTGGGGTGGAGAGCAAAAGCAATTCCAGGTTCAGATCGATCCGCGAAAGCTCATTCAGTACAGCGTGAGCTTCAAGGAGGTGATGGAGCGGCTCACAGCCAACAACAAACAGGTCGGCGGCCAATCGATCAACCTTGGCGCGGAGCAGTTCCTTGTGCGTGGTCTCGGGTTGGTGGGAACCACAAAGGACATCGAGCAGATCGTCATCGCCGAGCGCAATGGCGCGCCTGTGTATGTGCGAAACGTCGCGCAGGTCAAGGAGGCTCCTGCACCCAGATTCGGCGCAGTGACACGAGACGGCAAGGAAGCTGTCTTGGGCATCGCATTGGCCCGCGTCAATGAAAACGCGAAGAACGTGGTGGATGCTGTCAAAGCCAAGTTGGCGGTGGCGCAAGCGGCGTTACCGAAGGGCGTGACGCTGCAGCCCGTCTACGATCGCACGGAGCTTGTCAAGAAAGCCCTGAACACTGCGGAGAGCTCGCTGGTCGAAGGCGCGATCCTCGTCGCCGTGATCCTCTTCCTGTTCCTGGGCGAATTTCGCTCGGCGATCGTGGTGGTGATCACGCTGCCAATGGCGATGTTGATCGCATTCATCCTGATGCAGCAGTTCGGTGTCTCGGCCAACCTGATGTCGCTTGCCGGCTTGGCGATCGGCACAGGGATGATGGTGGACGGCGCGGTCGTGATGGTCGAGAACGCATTCCGACTTCTGGCGCATGCGAAGGAATCCGGCAAGCCGATTCAGAAGACTCACCTCATCCTGGAAGCGGCCCGTGAGGTGGTCAACCCGATCGCATTCGCCATCCTGATCATCATCGTGGTTTTCCTGCCCTTGTTTTCACTCACCGGGCTCGAGGGAAAGCTCTTCAAGCCGATGGCGTACACCATCACGTTCGCCATGGCGGGGTCGCTCTTGCTTTCGCTGACGCTGGTCCCCGTGCTCGCCGCGATGATCCTGAAGCCCAAAGAGGAAAAGGACACCTTCCTCGTTCGTCGCGCCAAGCGGATCTACCTTCCTTTGTTGGATTGGGCCCTTGAGCGCAAGCGTCTGGTGGTCGGCTCGGCAATCGTCTTGCTGCTCGCCTCGCTGGCGTTGTTCCCATTCCTGGGCAAGGAGTTCATGCCCCAGCTCCAGGAAGGAACGATCCAGTTTCGTGTGACGGGTATTCCCTCCACCTCGTTGGACGAGTCCATCCGCGTATCCAACGAGGTGAGCGCGGCTTTGCGCAAGCAATTTCCTCAAGTCCGATCTGTGCTGGCGACCATCGGCCGCGCCGAAGGCGGCGAGACCACGGACGTGAACTACATGGAGCTGAATCTGGACACCAAGCCAGCCGAGGAGTGGCCGGAGAAGATCTCCTACGGAAAGCTGGCCTCGGACATGCAGGAGGCGCTTGAAAAAGTGGTGCCCACGGTTGTGTTCGGCGCGACTCAGCCGATCCAATCCCGCGTCGAAGAACTGATTTCCGGGGTGCGGGCCACGCTTGCGCTCAAGCTGTACGGAGAGGATCTGGCCACGCTCGACAGACTCACCGGCAAGATTCAAGGCGTGCTTGGGAAGATCCCTGGTATTGCGGACCTGTCGGCCGAAGCCAACAAGGGCAAGCCGCAGCTCATCATCAAGGTCAACCGGGACGCCGCGGCGCGCTACGGTATCAACGCTGATGAGATCTTGGAGGTCGTGCAATCCGGTATCGGCGGCAGCGCGGTCTCCACGTTGATCGATGGCACCAAGCGTTTTGAGATCGCGGTTCGTCTCTCCGACGAATTCCGAGTGAGCCCCGCGGCCATTGCCAGCATTCCGATCCGCACTGGAGGGGGGGCGCTGGTGCCTTTCTCGCAGGTCGCATCGATCGAGCTCGACGAGGGGTACTCGTTCATCCGACGTGAGTCGCTGCAGCGCTATTCAGTGCTCCAGATGGACGTCAAGGGCCGTGATGTCGACAGCTTCGTGAAAGAGGCGGATACGCAGCTGAAGGCGCAAGTCGAGTTGCCAACCGGCTACTGGATCGAATGGGGCGGCTCCTTCGAGAACCAGCAGCGAGCGATGGCGAGGCTCGGGGTGATCGTTCCGTTGACCATCGGCCTGATTTTTATCCTTCTGTACACCGCCTTCAACTCTGTGCGGCATGCGACGCTCATCATCGCCAACGTGCCGTTCGCAATCATTGGTGGCATCGTCGGCTTGTTTGTCAGCGGGCAATACCTGTCGGTCCCGTCGGCGATCGGCTTCATCGCTGTCTTCGGCGTTGCCATGCTGAACGGCATTGTGATGGTGACGTTCCTGAACGACCTGAGACGACAGGGCTTGCCAATCCGGGAGGCGGTTCAACAGGGGGCCGCGCTGCGGCTGCGCCCCGTGCTGATGACCGCGTCTGTCGCGATCCTTGGCCTCATCCCGATGCTGCTGTCGACCGGTGTCGGCGCCGAGACGCAACGCCCGCTTGCCACGGTCGTGGTGGGTGGCCTCTTCACTTCGACCGCGTTGACGCTGCTGATCCTGCCCTTGATGTACGAGTGGGCGGAGCAACGAGCCGAGAGGCGAAAGGCCAAGACTGAAGAGATCTTAGAAGGAGAAACACCATGAAAGAGATCAAGGCATACGTCCACAGCAACAGAGTCGCAGCCGTGATTGCCGCATTGAAGGGGTCCAACGCCTGGGGAGACGATGCGCGCGGTCGCCGGCACAACCTGACCCTGTACGTCGTGAAGGGTTCGTTGGCGCCGCTTCACGAAGCCGAGCGTCGCTACTCCATTGAACTGGGCGACGAAGTGGTGAACGAGTACAAGCTCGAACTCCATTGCAATGATGAAGATGCCGATGAGTTCGTGAAGATCATCGCAGCCGCTGCCCATACTGGTCAGGCAGGTGCGGGATGGATCTACGTCATGGATGTCGGCTACGCGCAAGCCATCGCTTGATGGTGCCGTGATGAACAACTCCGATCCGCGCGCCCGTTGTCTCGCGAGGGGCGGTGATCGCGCAACCGGTTTGCGGGTCAGGCGGTTGTTCGCAATGGCCGCGTTCGGAACCTGTTGCGCCGCGAGCTTGGTCGGCTGCGCGACCTTCATGGAGGACGCCAGTGCGTTCCGCGAAGGGTGGCGCACCGCAGAGGTGGTTGAGGTGGCCTCTGCGCGTGAGCTGCGAGGAGGCGGCCGGACCGATTGCCGAGAGACGGCAAGCGCGCAGCAAATTGCGACGTCGCGCTTCGCTCGCTTGTCGTACCGCTCCGGCGGGTCCAAGCACTCGCATGTTGTCGTCGTGGGCGATGGCCCGCATGTCGCCGTCGGCGATGTTGTCTTCACCAATGTGATTCGGTGCGGAACTCCCTTGCAAGTTCGATCAGGTTCAGCGGCCGATGCGACCAAGACGGGAAGCTCGAACGGACCTGACCCGCTTCCCATCTCTCATCTTTGAAGGCGATCATGGCATCCGGAAACTCTCACTCGCACGTACAAGCGGCATCGGGTCCTGGCCATGAGCGATCCCTGTGGATTGCCCTCGCCCTTACCACGACGTTCATGGTCGCGGAGGTGATCGGAGGACTCGTCACCGGAAGCCTTGCGCTGATTTCCGACGCGGCGCATATGTTCACAGACACAGCGGCGCTGGCTATTTCGCTTGCAGCGATCCAGATCGGTAAGCGCGCAGTAGACGCCAAGCGAACTTTCGGCTACTACCGATTCGAGATCCTCGCGGCCGCGTTTAATGCTCTCCTGCTCTTCGGTGTTGCCATCTACATCCTCTATGAAGCCTGGCAACGGATGCGCTCGCCGCAAACGGTCGACTCCATCCCGATGCTGATCATTGCAGCGTTGGGTCTTGTCGTGAACCTCGTGAGCATGAGATTGCTCTCGTCGGGAAAGGACCGGAGCCTCAATGTCAAGGGCGCCTACCTGGAAGTCTGGAGCGACATGCTCGGGTCGATGGGAGTAATTGCAGGGGCCGTCGTGATCTGGTTTACAGGCTGGACCTGGGTCGATTCCGTGATCGCCGTCGCGATTGGATTCTGGGTGTTGCCGCGGACTTGGCTGCTGTTGCGAGACAGCATGAATATTCTTCTCGAGGGTGCGCCGGACGATGTCGATGTTGCAGAGATCGAAAAAGCTCTGCGCGAATTGCCGAGTGTGGATTCCATTCACGAGCTGCACGTCTGGGCTATCTCCAGCGGCAAGGTGAGCTTGAGCGTTCATCTAGTCAGCGGAAGCGGTGACTTAGACAGTCTCGTGGCGGAGGGATCCCGCATCCTTGCGGAGCGCTTTGACATTCACCACTCGACGATCCAACCTGAACGCGTTCCATGCGGTCAGGCGTCGGAAACACATCGGTTCGAGTGATCTCCCACCCGAACCTTCTAAGTTCGACGGAAAGGAAAGGCCGTGTACCGCACCACAACCGACGATGGCTCGCACTTTTTCATGATGCTGGGCCTGTACATCAGCATCCTCGCCATCGGAGCCGTGATATTTCTTCTTGTTCGATGGTGGAAAGAGCGCCGCGACTTTCCTGCGGCGCATCGCCGCCCCTACGCAAAAAGTCTGCTCGATCGACTTTCGGGACGCGACGCCAAAAAGAAAAGCATGCCGGCTCGCAAGAGCCACAAAAATCACAAGAGATAGCGCTCGGCGTTCGTTGATAGATGAACTTCTGAGCTAGGAACGTCAGTGTTGCTTTAGGAGGTTGCGCCTGCCGGGACCGCTGTCGCAATTTGCGGCGCCTGAAAGGTGCCTTTCTTGTATGCCAGCAGACGCAGCGCGTTCACGACGACCAGCAAGGTCGAGCCTTCGTGAAACAGAACGGCGGTGCCAATGTTCAGGCCAAAGATCGTCGCGGGAATCAGCACAGCAACCACGCCCAGGCTCACGTAGAGGTTCTGCTTGATGATGCGACTCGTGCTGCGCGACAACCCTACCGCGAACGGCAACTGGGTCAGGTCATCGGCCATCAGGGCGACGTCGGCGGTTTCAAGCGCGACGTCGGAGCCCGCCGCACCCATGGCGATACCAACCGTCGAGTTGGCCATCGCAGGCGCATCGTTGACGCCGTCGCCAACCATGGCGACCTTGCCATGCTCCTTGCGAAGTGCCTTGATGGCATCGACCTTCTGCTCCGGCATGAGATCGCCCCGTGCCTCGGTCAGGCCGACACTCTTGGCTACCGCATCGGCGACTTGTTGGGTGAGCGTCCAGTCCGACCATCTTGACCGGCCGCACGCGGGTCACTTGGACTGCAGCTGTGCTCCGACGTAGGCCACACACTCCACGAGGCTGAGGGCGGCCAGCAGCAAGAACTTCTCGGCGTCAGTTCTCACGCGCAACAGATCGTGCTCGCCGAGATAGCCGTACACGAACGCAAGCAGGTAGCGCTCAGGGTGGTCGACGCAGGACTTCGTGATCATCTGCTCGACGAGGGCTGGCGGCACGCCTTCGGTGAACTCCATCGTCGCCGTCAGCCGCCGCAAGGAGGTTTCCTGGACGTCTTCAGAGATCGTCGGCACGGCGTGCCCGCAGTGCTTCATGGCCTGGAAGGCGACCAGCAGAACGTGGATGGGCACTTCAAGCTGCAGCATGTCGACCCCGTAGCGAGGCAACACAAGGATGGAGGCCAGCAGGTTGGGCTGCTGGACGTGGATTTCGTCAGCCAGATCAACCTTCTGCTGCGCGCTCATGCGGTCGACGTCGATGTTCGCCCGGACCATCACGGTCTGCGTGAGCAAGGTCATGGTGCTGCGTCGCACGCGGGCTGCCATCGGTGCGGCAGCAAGTCCTCGATCTGGCTGGCGCGCTGCGTCGGCAGGCGCTGCAGCACGTCGCGCAGGTAGGCCCAGGGGTCGTGGCCGTTCAGGCGCGCCGACTGCACCAGGCTCATCACGATGGCCGCTCGCTGGCCGGCCAGTTCGCTGCCCACGAACATCCATGCCCGGCGACCCATCGCCCACGGTTTGATTTGGCGCTCCAGGTGGTTGTTGTCGATGGCGACCGCGCCGTCGTTCAGGTGGCGCGTCAGCGCGGTCCAGTGCCCCAGCGTGTAGTCGATGGCCTTGGCCGTCGGGCCGCCGTCGGCCACCAGCCTGCGCTCCAGTTGCAGCCAGTGCTTGAGCTCTTCCCACAGCGGCCTGGCGAGCTGCTGGCGTTGTGCCCGGCGATCATCGTCGCTGAGGTCTTGGAGCTGCGCCTCGACGCCATAGATGCGCGCGAAGCGACGCACCGCCTCCAGGCCCACCACGCTGGTGCCGTCGTGCGTCAACTCTTCGAAGTTGCGGCGCGCGTGCGCGGCGCAGGCGGCGCCCAGGCGGTCCGGATACAGCCGGGGATCGACCACAGTCTCGTAGGCGCTGTAGCGGTCACTCAGCAGCGTGCCCGACCATCGTCTGCCGTGTCTCTCTCGGCCTCCCAGGAAGGCCAGCGGGTACTGCGCCCCGCGTCCCGGGCAGAACTCGTAGATCACCCCAGGCACCTTGTCGTGCCAGCTTCTGGCGTAGGCCCAGACGTAGGCTCTTCGCGTCTTGCCCGCGCCTGGGTCCAGCAGGGACACGGGTGTCTCATCGGCGTGCAGCACCGCACAGCTGAGGATGAAGCGCCTGTGCGCCTCGTGCAGCGGCTGCAGCGCCGCGCCGGCCTGGCCGGTGATGGACGCCAGCGTGGAGCGCGGTGTGTGCACGCCGCTGCGGGCGTTGATGGTCGTTTGCCGGTAGTACGGCATGTGGTCCACGAAGCGGCTGATCAGCGTGTGCGCGACGAAGCCGCTGGCAGCGATACCGCCTTCGATGACCTCTGCCACGCTGGGCGCCTGGCGCAGCACCTGGCAGCAGCGGCAGGCCCACTTGCCATAGATGTGGCGGTGCACGAAGAACTCGGCCGGCACGATGTCCAGGCGCTCGCTGACCTCCTGGCCGATGCGCGTCATCGGGCGCCCGCAGCCGGGCTCCAGGCAGTCGGTGCGCTCGGGCTCGTGGTGGTGTTCGACACGGCGCAAGTGATCGGGGAACGGGTTGCGGCGCGGCCGGCGCGAGGGCGCCTTGGTCGTTGTGTCCGAGGCTGCTGCGGCGGCCGCAGCCGCGGCGGCTTCACGCCGAAGCCGCTCGAGCTGCTCGCGCAGGCCCGCCTCGTCCTCGGCCAGCGTCTCCTCGAACAGGCGGCGCTGCTCGGCGTTCATGGCCTCGGACTTGGCGCCGAACTTCCAGCGCTTGAGCCTGGCCAGCTCGAAGGTGATCTTCTCGATCTTGGCCTCGCGCAGGGCGATCTCGCGGTCCTTGCGCTGCAGCAGCGCGTCGCGCTCGGCGAGCGCCTGGTCGCGCTGCGCAAGGACACGGCCATGCTCGGCCAGTTGCTGCTGCTGGTCTTGCACCCGCTGGAGCAGCTGAGCAACCAGCGCAGCTGTCTCGGCGGACAGTCCCGAAGGATTCGCTACAGGAAGATCACGCGCACCAAGCATGCGTTGAATGATGCCAGTGCACGCCGATGCCAACATCGGCACATCCCCCGTCAACGCTTGGGGCAGGTGGCGTTGGCGTTGGCGCCGGCTCCTCAGGCTCGCGTGATGACGCTCAGCTCGGGAAGCCGCTGCCAGGGCAGGCCCAGGACCAAGGCGTCGAACTGCGCAGGTGTGAGCGACAGCAAAGGCGTCGCATCGGTCGTGCTGGGCCAGACGAAGCGCCCCGCGTTGAGCCGGCGCGCCGCGCACCACACGCCGAAGCCGTCGTGCACCAGCAGCTTGACACGCGTGCCGCGGGCGTTCGCGAACAGGTAGCCATGGTGCGCCTGCGCTGCGCCGAAGACTTGCACAACGCGCGCCAACAGGCGCTCGGCGCCGGCGCGCATGTCGATAGGGTCTGCGGCCAGCCACATCGCGTCGATGCGGATCATCGAAGCAACTCGCGCATCCAGGCCGCGCACTCGCTTGCGGCGCTCGCCGGCCAGGTCACGGTGACCGCGATCGGCCCACGTCGCAGCTCGATGCGAACGTCCGGGCTATGAGCCGGCTGCACTGGTGGCGGCAAGCTGACCGGGACGAACACTGTCTTGGCTTCTTGCGCCTTGGGGCCCTCGACGGTGGTCGCGCTGACGACGGTGGTTGCCGAGTTCATCTCTGCGTCGCGAACCCATCGGCGCAGCAGATTCGCGTTGACGCCGTGGGCCATTGCCACCGCCGCCATCGACATGCCCGGCTGCATGCAGCTGGCCACAGCGTTTGCCTTGAATTCGTCGCTGTGAATGCGACGTCGCCGGCGTGTGCCGGCTTGCTGATCGGGGATAGTGCTCACGTGTCCACCAAGAGTTGTTGATGGGGACTAGGCTCCTATGCTCCGAGCAGGCTTTCAAGATGGTTGGACTGGACGCTCACCTTGTTGGTTGTCTCCGGAGATCATGATGAGCCGCTCGATGCCAAGCGCTCGGAGTTCGGCCATAACTTGCGCTGCCACGGGGCGCGGGGTATCCATCACGGCAATCACCCCTAGGTAACGCTCACCTTTGCGCACGACCATGGTTGTCCGACCGGAAGCGACCAGCTTGTCGTTCGTCTCCTTCACGTCCTGAGGCAGTGAAGAGCCTGGCAGCTCGGAAAACAGGATCGGCTTGCCGATGTAAACGAGCTCGCCGTCGACTTGTGCCCGGACGCCGCGTCCGGTGATGCTTTTGACGTCCGAGGCAGTAACCGTCTTCGCGTGATCACCGAGGCGTTCGCGCGCGCCGGACACGATGGCGGTCGCCAGGGGATGGTCGCTGTGCTCTTCAACGGCCAGCGCCACGGCCAGCAGTTCATCATCTGTGACTCCCTGCATTGCAACCGCATCGGTCAGTTTGGGCTTGCCTTCGGTCAGCGTTCCAGTCTTGTCGAAAGCGATGGAAGTCAGCGTGCCGAGATTCTCCAGAGGGCCGCCTCCCTTGACCAGGACGCCGCCTCTGCCGGCGCGTGCCACGCCGCTGAGAACGGCGCTAGGGACGGAGATGGCCAATGCGCACGGACTTGCTGCGACCAGAACGGCCATCGCCCGATAGAAGGTGTCAGAGAACGGCTCATCGATCACGAAGCCGGCGAACAGCAGCAGGACAACCAAGGCCAGGACAGCAGGGACGAAGATGCGCTCGAAGCGCTCGGTGAATTGCTGCGTCGGCGAGCGTTGTGCCTCCGCCTCGGTCACCATTTTGACCACGCGGGCCATCGTGGATTGTTCAGCACGGCGAGCAACGGTCACCTCGATGGCACCCGACCCGTTGATCGTGCCCGCGAAAACGCGATGCTCCGGCGCAACGCGATCAAAGGCTGCGAGCGCCGCTTTGATGTCGTCGACTGGCCGCTTGTCGACCGGTACGCTCTCGCCAGTGACTGGCGCCTGGTTCACGCTGGACGTCCCAACCACAACGACACCATCGGCCGGCAGTCGCTCGTTGGGCCGCACGACGACCACGTCACCGACCTTCAGTTGTTCGACAGCGACTTCTTCGGTACCACTGTCACGTCGCACAGTAGCCGTCTCGGGTGCGAGCTTGGCAAGTGCTTCGATGGCCTTGCGGGCGCGTCCCATCGCGTAGTGCTCGAGCGAGTGACCCAGGCTAAAAAGGAACAGCAGCAGGGCGCCTTCCGCCCACTTGCCGAGCGCCGCGGCACCCAGCGCCGCCACCAGCATCAGCGTATCGATCTCGAAACGGCGTGCCTTCAGGTTCTCAAAGGCTTCCTTGACTGTATAGAAGCCGCCGAAGAAATATGCAGCGATGTAGGTTGCCGTGGGGAGCCAAGCGGGTCCGGCGGCGCTGCGCTCGATCAGCCATCCTGCGGTCAACAGTACGCCGGCGAGCGCGGCAAAGATCAGTTCGCTCTTCTCTCCCAGGAGGCCGCCCTCGGAGTGGTCATGACCCGCATGACCGCCAGCACCTTTCTTGCCGTGATCATGGCCTGCATGATCCGCGTGGTCGCTGTGGTCAGGCCCGCTGTGCTTGTGGCCCGCGTGGTCGTGATTGGCATGGTCGATGGGTTCATCGTCGGAGCGGGAAGGCCGGGGTGGAGTCTCCGGTGCGGCGTCTGTTCGCGGTGCGTTGGCGGCCGTCGTGTGGATCCCAAGCGCTGCGGCCTTTGCCCTCAAGGTCTCCGCTGACACCAGTTGCCGGTCGTATTCAATACGGACGGAGCCGGAGCCCGACACATCTGCTTCCAAGACGCCAGGAACACTTCGCAGGTCGGCGGCAACGCTGCGCGCCGCACGTGCATGAAGCGAGCCATCAGCTCTGATCGTCAGGTGAGAGAACCGCTCGCTCAACTGTGCGCCAACCGAGCCGACCAGCTCGCGCAAGCGGGTTATGGAGACGACGGACTGGTCGTAGTGCAGGCACAGCTGCGGCTGTCCATTGGCATCTCGAACGATGTGAGCCTCGGAGATGCCAGGGCGTCCCTCGAGCGCTTCTGTCAGCCGTTGTACGCAGTGATCCTCGACGTCGTCCACGTCTGGAAGGATCAGGGGTAGATCCAAACGGAGCTTGCTCGAGTCAGTCATGGATGTTGCCTTCTATTGAAAAGTGAATACCGCATGCAGCGCTGGCATGAGTTGATTCGCACCTCATCGCGCAGCAGGACTTTCGATTAATTTTTGGTCTCTCGATGTGCGACAACACCCCAAGTTGCTATGCGCACTGCGGGAAGTGGCAAAGTCGCGCTCAACCAGCGTTACCTTGATGCCCTCGATGCCCTCGGAAGCCGCAATCCGTTGAAGACCGCAGCCTGGCTGCTCCCAATGCCGGCGAATGCGGCCGTGCTTGTGGCTGCATGTTTGCAGATTGTTTTGGAAGCAGCTCGGAGCCTCGACTACGTTTGGGGCCGGGGGCCGCCATTTGCCTTCCTGCCCTGGCCGGGCTAGCGTTGCAATCATTCGTGCGCGGTGCCAGAGCAAGCATCGCTCGACGGGTTTTCGGCGCCAGCACGTGTCGTCGCACTGCGACATGGTCGCATCACCCTCCGCGCTCTAAGCCACGGAGCTGAATCCTGACCTGCAAAGTTGTGCTGGCAATGATCGCGCCGAATCTGGCGCAGTCGGCCACTACTGCTTTTGAGAGGCCGCCGTCAGGCCGTCGAGTATTCCGCACCGCTCGGCGACCTGACCCGAGCAGCATTGAGCCCTGAGCGTCATCAGCAGCCCCTCCAGTGACCGCAACTCCTCAATGCGCTTGGCGAGCTGAAGAATGTGTTTGTCCAACAGTTCGTTGACCTCGTCACAAGGCTCGTTTTGATGGTCCTTGAACTTCAGCAGCACCCGGATGTCCTCAAGACTCATGTCGAGTGAGCGGCAATGCCGAACAAAGGCCAGGCGCTGAACATGAGATTCGTCGTAACGCCGGTAGTTGCCCGCCGTCCGCGCAGGCGGCGACAACAATGCCTCCTGCTCGTAGAAGCGGATTGTGGGAATCTGCATCCCCGTCGCGCTGGCCAGTTCACCAATTTTCATGTTGCATTTCCGGGTGTCCGCTGCGGGCTTGCTCTTGACTCTCAACCTACTTTAGGGTTCTTAATCATGCCTTGGCTGGGCTTTTCGATCAAGCGCTTGCGATAGCACGCTCGTGAACACATTGGCGCCAAGGGCGAACGCGCGTACTGCAACCCCTTGAAGCCCGGGAATTTGAGGACCACTGATCAATGAATGCAATGACGCAAACTTCGTGCGGCTCGAGCTGCGGGTGCTCCACGGGCGATGTGAAGACGCCAACAGCGGAGCCAGTTGTTACTGGCTTTGCCATCGCCAACATGGACTGTCCTAGCGAGGAGGCCCAGATCCGCAAGCGCTTGGGACAACTCGATGGCATCCAGGGGATGACTTTCGAACTGGCCGGGCGTCGCCTGGAGGTGACTCATGCTTCTGCCGGTCAAAACGCAATTCTGCGCGCCCTGCACGACATCGGCATGCAAGCTGTCGTGGATACGAAGGGGCCGCGGCAGGTCGTTTACTTCATTGAGCAGATGGACTGCCCCAACGAAGAGCGTCAGTTGCGCTCAGTGCTGGAGCCGTTGGCTGGCGTTCGAGCCGTGGAATTCGACTTGAAGGCCCACACACTGACGGTGTCGCATACGCTCAGCGATACGACCTCGATTGCCCGAACCATCGAAGGCTTGGGCATGAAGCCCGTCGCGAAGACGGGAGGCGATGCACCTTCACCTGCCTCAATCGCCGCTGCGGCGCCGCTCTCCTCTGTGGCAGCGCCCGCGATAGGAGGCGCCACGCGCTTTTTCATTTCCAACATGGATTGCCCGACGGAAGAGGCAACGATCCGCAAGCGCCTTGGCACGATCGACGGCATCGAGCAACTGGATTTCGACCTCATGAATCGTCGGCTCGATATCCAGCATCATCTGCCGGATCACGCCCCGATCCTCAAAGCCTTGAACGACGTGGGCATGAAGGCCAGTGTCGAGCAAGTTGGCGGAGCCGAATCTCAGGGGCGGGCCGTGTATCTCATCGAGAAGATGGACTGCCCGACCGAGGAAGGACTTCTTCGCAAAGCGCTTGAAGGCATGCCTGGTGTGAACGCCTTGAGCTTCAACTTGATGGGCCGCACGCTGACCGTGAGCCACGAGCTTGCGGACCTCGCTCCCGTGACCGCAGCAATCGAGCGGCTCGGGATGGCGCCTGTCCTGCAAAGTGCCAGTGAACCGACGCCTTCCGCTCCGCGCGAGTTCGGCTCCGGCATTTCGCGCGGGCAATGGCTTCGCATGGCCATCTCCGGCGTGTTGGCGCTCGGTGCGGAGGCCATGGTTTTCGCGGGGACGCCAGAAGCCTCCTGGCCTGTCATTCTTGCCAGTCTTGCTGCAATTGGTCTGGGCGGCATCGAAACGCTCAAGAAGGGCTGGATCGCGCTGAAGACGCGATCACTGAACATGAACCTACTGATGACGGTCGCCGTCATCGGCGCGGCGCTGATCGGTCAGTGGCCCGAGGCGGCGGTGGTCATTTGGCTTTTCGGCATTGCGGAGATGATCGAGGCGCTGAGCCTGGACCGGGCCCGCAATGCGATTCGCAAACTGATGGACCTCGCACCCGAAAGTGCCTTGGTGCGTCAACCCGATGGGCAGTGGATCGAGGTCAAAGCGGATGCTGTGCCTGTTGGAGGCGTAGTACGCGTGCGGCCGGGAGAACGAATCGCTCTCGATGGCGAAGTGGTCGCCGGCCAGTCCTCGGTGAATCAGGCGCCGATCACCGGCGAAAGCATGCCTGTCGAGAAGGCAGTTGGCGCCACGGTCTTTGCCGGCACCATCAACGAACGCGGCACGCTGGAGTTTCGCGTCACTTCGCGCACGGGCGAGACCACGCTCGACCGAATCGCACGATCCGTCCAGGAGGCGCAGGGCCAGCGTGCGCCCACACAACGCTTCGTCGACAGGTTTGCCAGCATCTATACGCCTGCGGTGTTCGCGGTCGCGCTTGCCGTTGCAGTCATTCCTCCACTGGCCTTCGGCCAACCCTGGTTCGAGTGGGTCTACAAGGCACTGGTCATGTTGGTCATCGCCTGCCCATGCGCGCTGGTGATTTCCACGCCGGTCACCGTGGTAAGCGGTCTGGCTGCTGCGGCGCGCCGTGGCATCCTGGTCAAGGGCGGCCTTTATCTTGAGCAGGGACGGCACCTGAAATCGGTGGCATTGGACAAGACCGGGACGTTGACCCATGGTCGTCCTGCCCTCACGGACGTCATTGCGCAGGGCACCCTGACAAAAGGCGAGGCATTGCGTCTCGCGGCGAGCATCGATGTGCTGTCGGAGCACCCTGTGGCCACGGCAATCGTTGCCGGACATGGTGATGGAGCACTTGCTTCTGTCGAGCGGTTTGAAGCTATCCCCGGACGTGGCGTCAAAGGCGATGTGGACGGGCGCACCTACTACGTCGGCAACCACCGGCTCATCGAGGAACTTGGCATCTGCTCGCCTGAGTTGGAAGCCCAGCTCGATGCGCTGGAGCTCCAGGCAAAAACAGCGGTGGTACTGGCCACCGATAGGGAGGTCCTGGCGGTGCTGGGCGTCGCCGACACCGTGCGCGAAACCAGCCGCCAGGCCATCGAGGACCTGAAATCGCTGGGCATTGAGCCCGTGATGCTGACAGGCGACAACAAGAAAACCGCGCAAGCCGTCGCAACCCAGGTCGGAATCACCAGTGCGAAAGGCGAGCTGCTTCCACAAGACAAGCTGCAAGCCATCGAGGAGTTGCTCACGCGCGGTCCTGTCGGCATGGTGGGCGATGGCGTCAACGATGCACCGGCGCTGGCGAGGTCGAGCATAGGCTTTGCGATGGGTGCCGCAGGTACCGACACGGCCATCGAAACTGCAGACGTCGCGCTGATGCAGGACGACCTGCGCAAGTTGCCTGAATTTGTCAGGCTGTCGCAACGCGTGGGCGGAATCTTGACCGCCAACATCGTGTTCGCCCTGGGCACCAAAGCCATCTTTATGGTTCTCGCGTTCACCGGCCATGCGAGTTTGTGGCTCGCGATCCTGGCCGACATGGGCGCCAGCCTTGCCGTCGTCTTCAACGGCTTGCGCCTGCTGCGCGCGCCCACGGCGCCCCAGGTCGACAAGCGCTGAATTGAGCAGGGACGGTCCGCCGGGCCCGTCCCCTGTGCTTGCACGGCAGCGTCGGAGTCACTGACATCAACACCCCGACCTGCTGGTGCGAGCCGTCGATAAAATGAGAATCAATAGCACCACTACAACATGAAAATGCTCTCACTCTGTGCCAGGTACTTCCTGGCAATGGCGGCGCTGCTCGCGCTGTGGTCTTCCTCTCTTGCCTGGGCGGCGGACTCCGCTGCGAGCGACCAGGCCAAGCAGACTTGGCAGTTGCTGGACTACCTCGCAGTCGATTACGGCGGCGCCGTGCACGACGGCAAGGTCCAGAGTGCCAGCGAATACGAAGAGATGAAAGAGTTCGCCGCGACCGCCGCGCAGCAACTCGGAGCACTGCCGAGCACGCCGGCACTGCCCGACCTGCAACAACGGGCGAAGGCGCTGAATGAACTCATCGCGGCGAAGGCGGATGCAAAGTCTGTGGCAGACAGTGCCCATTCGTTGGCTGCCGCTCTGGTCAAGGCATATCCGTTTCCGCTCTCGCCATCGAAACCACCAGATCTAGCGCGTGCCAAGGTGCTGTTTGAAGCCAACTGCGCCGCGTGCCACGGAGCAACCGGCCGCGGCGATGGCCCGCTTGGAGCAAAGCTGGAGCCGCCACCGATTGCGTTCACAGACCGTGACCGGGCCCGTTCGCGCAGTGTGCTTGCGCTCTATCAGGTCGTTTCTCAAGGCGTTTCGGGCACGTCAATGCCCAGTTTCGCGACGCTCTCCGACGAGGACAGGTGGGCACTGGCATTTTTCGCCGGCACCTTGTCGCACGACGATGCAATGCGCACGCGCGGCGAGCAGTCCTGGGGCAAAGACGTCTCCGCCAAGGCCGTCTTTCCCGACCTTGCGGCCGCAGCCACATTGACCGAGGCCGCGTTGTCCGAGCAGATGTCTCCAGACGCGGCACGCGACCTCACCGCCTATGTTCGAAGCCATCCGGAGGCGACTGTTGCCTCAAGTGGGACTGGTGGGCTGAGCTTGGCTCGCACGCGCCTTCAGGAAAGCCTCGCTGCCGCGCGCGCGGGGGATCAAGCCAATGCAACACGGCTGGGCCTATCAGCCTACCTGGATGGTTTTGAGCCGCTCGAGCCCGCGCTACGCGCTCGCAACCAGGCGCTTCTCACGGAAGTGGAAAACGCCATGCTGGCATATCGTGGCGCGCTCGCGAGCGGGAAATTGGAACAAGCCGACGCCACTGCACAGAAGCTCGACTACCTGTTTGCGCAGGTCGATGGTGAATTGGGGGCAGACAAGGCCGACCCGCTCACCACGTTCATCGCGTCGCTCACGATCCTGCTTCGCGAAGGCGTTGAAGCGCTGCTGATCGTCGTCGGCATGGTGGCCTTTTTGAAGAAAGCGGAACGCCGCGATGTCCTGCCCTATGTGCACGGCGGTTGGATCGTCGCGCTCGTTTGTGGTGGACTGACTTGGGCAGCGGCCACCTATTTCGTGAGCATCAGCGGCGCCAGTCGAGAGGTCACCGAGGGGGTTTCGTCACTGTTCGCAGCCATCGTGTTGCTCAGTGTTGGCCTGTGGATGCACCAGAAAAGCACTGCTGGAAAGTGGCAAGCCTATCTGAAAGAGAAGCTCTCGGCTGCCATGACGCGCCGCTCGGCATGGGCCTTGTTCGCCCTGTCTTTCATCGCGGTCTATCGCGAGGTCTTTGAGACGGTCTTGTTCTATTCGGCCCTCGCTGGCGATGGCAACAACGGTGCGTTGCTGGGTGGATTGGTGGGCGGCATTGCGATCCTGGCCGTCATTGCGTGGCTGATGCTGCGTACCAGCGCTCGGATGCCCATCGGCAAATTCTTCAGCCTCAGTTCGATCCTGGTGGCGGTGCTTGCTGTCGTACTCGCCGGCAAGGGCGTTGCGGGTCTCCAGGAAGCAGGTTGGTTGAGCGCCAGTCCGATTCATTGGCTACGCATCGAGGTACTCGGGGTGTATCCGTCTGCGGAGACCACCATCGCGCAAGCTGTGGTCCTGGTCATCGCTCTGGCGGGCTTCGCCCTGAACTCGATGAAGGCCCGGCAGCCTCGGATGACGTGACGTAGCTGGGCGTCACCGGGGCGGGCGAGCGCAGGGACATCCGCCAGGCGCGCTCGTGCAGGTGGCTGATGCCTTGCACCTGTGTTTACGGCACAGCGCCAGAAGGTGCTCGACGGGTCCGTCACAGCCTGGGCCATCGGCTAAAGCCTTAAGCACTGGCAGGCATCAGCCACCGCAGCTTGAGCAGCCGCGCTGCATCTGCACCGGCGGGCACTTGACCGAGCCATACGAACAGAACACGCAACAGTCCCCGGCCTTCGGGCGCAGCATCGTCTCGCACTGCTCGCACTCGTAGAAGAACTGGCACGCGTCGGTGGGCATGCGCTCACGCTTGGCGTGCCCGCACTGGGGGCACGTCAGGACGGAGTCCAGCACGGGAGCGATCGCGTCCGTCATTTGCGCACCGTCGAGGGGAAGCCCGCGTCGGTCGTGGCCTTGACCAGCACCGCGGCGGTGGTCTTGTCGGCGTCGAACGTAACCGTGGCCGTCTTCTTCTCGAAGTCGATCCGCGCCTGGCTCACACCGGACACGTGCTCCAGCGACTTCTTGACGGTGACGGGGCACAGGCTGCAGGTCATGTTCTGCACGTCGAGCACAGTGGTCTGCGGCGTGGCCGCCAGCGCGGCGAACGGCATCAAGGCGACCAACAGGGTGGCAAACGAGTTGCGCATGGGGATTCCTTCAGAGAAAGTACGGCGCCAGCCAGGGCACCGACAACAAGGCCAGAAGCGCGAGCACCACGATCCAGAAGATCCATCGCTGACGCCTGAGCAGCTCGGCGCACGCCGCGCCGGGCTCACAGACCTGCGGCTGCAAGTACAGGCGGCGGAACGCCAGGCCGAGGAACAGCAAGGTCACACCGATGAGCCAGGGGCGCAGCGGCTCCAGCGCTGTGAGGTTGGCGACCCAGGCCCCCCCGACGCCGAGCATCAGCAGCACGAGCGGGCCGACGCAGCACACCGAAGCGCCGATTGCAGCCAACACACCGGCGAAGAGAGAGCCCTTGACGTTGAACGTTGCCATAAGTGGTTGAACTTGTTCGATGGCAGACAGTCTAGAGTCTGTACCATGGTACGGAGTCAAGAGGAACTGTGATGACTGACCTGACGATAGGGCGGCTGGCCACCGAGGCCGGCGTGAACGTCGAGACTATCCGCTACTACCAGCGACGGGGACTGATGACGGAGCCGGACAGGCCGATGAACGGGCAACGGCGCTACGCCGTCGATGCGGTCAAGCGTGTGCGGTTCATCAAGCGGGCCCAGGTGCTGGGGTTCACGCTGGAAGAGATCGGCAGCCTGCTGGAACTCGACGAGGCGCATGCCTGTGTCGAAACCCGCGGACTCGCCGCCCACAAGCTTGAAGTCATCGAGAGCAAGCTCGCGGACCTGAAGGCGATGCACAAGGCATTGACCGCACTGCTGCGTGAGTGCGACACGGGCACCGTGAAGAAGGCCTGTCCGATCATCCATGCACTAGCGATGGATTGACTGATCAACGGCAGGCCAAGGTGTGATCGCCGGGTGCTTCCCGCACTAAAGCAGTCCGATGACCTGATCGCAAGTCCGGTCAACAACGACCGTGGTCGACGTCGACCGCTATGAACTTAGAACGCGCTCCGCAGCGTTTAACTCTAGTTTCGATTCAACTCAGGCGGAACAGCACTTGCGCAGGGGGATCTCAGCCTTGTGCTTTGGCAGGGTGAGGTCCTCAAGAATGGTGCAGTCGACCGACGCACCACCGGCGCAGGCAGCATTGCAGCTAGTCACGAAGCCAGCAAGGCTTGCTTCAAGTTCACGAAGCGCATTCAGCTTTTTTCGGACTTCCCCGAGGTGCATGGCGGCAATGTCCCGCACCTCTATGCAAGGCCGGTCCGGCTCGTCGACCAAGCTGACCAGTTCACGGACCTGTTCGATAGAGAACCCAAAATCCCGGCATCGACGAATGAAAGTCAATCGCCGTGCCGCAGCCCCGCCATATAGGCGCTGGCCACTGTCGCTTCGATCTGCAAGTGGCAGAAGTCCGATCTCCTCGTAGTACCGGATGGTCGGGACTGTGCAACCCGTCTGTTTGGCGACGGTGCCGATGGAAAGGTGATTCACCGCATTCATGACCCTATCCTAGTCAGCCGCACGAGCCGCAGCAACGTGGCGCGGGTGTGGTCAGCGCGGTTGAATCTTCCGGGATGAAGTTCGCAAAAAGCAACCGAGAGGCCTCGCCCGACTCTTCTGGCGCTCGAATGCTCAGAGTAAGCCCGCCGTCGCTCTGAGTAACACCAAACTCTAGAAACGCGCAGCACACCCGTTCCAGCTCAACGATTGACCGGACTTCGTTGCTGGCATCAGCTCGATAGGTCAGATACAGCGTGTTGCCTTCAAACCGGTGCCCCAGCAGGCTGTTCCGTGTCAACCGACGTATCCGATCCAGCCTCGCGGCCATGTCCTGAAAATCCAGAGCGCAGGCAATCGGCGAAGCTTCAGAGGTTTGCATGCCTTGTCTCCTTGCTGTCGACCTTCGATGGGCTGGACGGCAGGGCCGGTGCGCATCCGCAAGCGCTGGCCGCCCGTCGCGCGCGCCGCCGCCATTGCCAGATCGCGAGCCCGGTCAAAACGCCAACGGCGACCAACACTAGCGGAACAACGCCACCAGCGTAGGCCAGCCAGGCACCTGCGCCGCCAGCGAAGAGGGCCGCTACGCCGGCCGCAATGGGCGCCGCGCAACAAACGGCGCACGCAGCGCCCAATCCAAGTACAACCTGCCATTTTTTCGTCGTCATAGGTCTGTGATGTGATGTGGGACGTGTCGCCCACATGCGCACCATAGGACCTCAAGTAACTTGAGGGGCAAGAGAAATCTTTGACCTTTTCGACGAACGGTTTGCCGCGCGGCCCGATCTGCCGCTCAAGGACAATCGTCAAATGGAAGTGCTCAAGACCCTCTCTCTTTTTGTCGTGACGGCACTGGCGGAAATTGTCGGCTGCTATCTACCCTACCTCTGGCTGAAGCAAGATCGCTCGGCTTGGCTGCTGGTGCCTGCCGGGATAGCGTTGGCGCTCTTTGCCTGGCTGCTTTCGTTACACCCTGCGGCGGCCGGCCGTGTCTATGCCGCCTACGGTGGCGTCTACATCGGCGTGGCCATCCTGTGGCTTTGGTCGGTGGACGGCATCCGGCCGACCACGACCGATTGGATAGGCGTTGCTGTGAGTCTCGCCGGCATGGCGATCATCATGTTCGGCCCGCGGCCCACCGCCTAGCCCGGCAAGCCGGACGCCGCTGCCGGCGGTGCGGCATCGCGGCCTTCGCGAGCGCGTCGAGAACCGCGCGCTCGGTGAAAAACTTCGCTCGGCACTCGATACCCTCCCGATTCGACCGCTCTGCGGCAAGCTCGAACTTCAATGCGCCTCGACAGCACGCGGTGCTTTTCTCATGTCCATGGTCATGACCACCAGTGCGAAGCAGGCAGACAAACCCAGGAGGGCGGAGAACCACAATGCACCATCTCCCCACCGTTCCACGGCCATACCGAACAAGAACGGTGCGCCCGCTTGCACGATACGCGCCGGCACCACGAGAAATCCCTGGCGCTGCCCGTAGCCCTTGGCACCGAAGATCATCAAAGGAAGCGTCCCGATGGCGATGGTCAGGATGCCGTTTCCCAAGCCGTGCAACACCGCGAAAGCAGCGGCGGCCGAAGTGCCGAGCAGGCCGAGGCAGAGAGCGCCCAGCGGGTGGGCCAGCGTGGCCAACCGGGCCGACAGCAGCGGATGCGCGCGCTTGAGAAAAGTGAACTCGATCACCCGCCCCACCACCTGAGCTGGGCCGACCAAGGCGGCGATGCCAACTGCCGCAGCCAGCGTGGCACCACTGGCGAGCAACAGTTCCGGCAGGTGCGCGGCCATCGCCGTGCTGATGAACCAGGTCACGGCAAAGACGTAGGCCATCAGGAAGGCGGCGCGGCGCTGCTGCGCTGGTGCAAGTCCAGAGCCAACCTCCTTCTCGACGACGGTTGCATCCTTCGACGCCTGATCGGTACGAGATGCCCGTGGCAACAGCACATTGAGTGGGAGACCGATCACCAGGTGCAATGCTGCCCACGCAAGGCACGCCCCGCGCCAGCCCACGGAGCTTTCCAGATACGCGGACAGCGGCCACCCCACGGTGCTCGCGAAGCCTGCGAACAGCGTGATGCCGGTGATGGCTCGTCGCGCATCCTGGCCATGCAGGCGTACCACGGTGGCAAACGCAGCCTCGTAGAGTCCGCTGCCCATGGCAAGGCCCATCAAAGCCCAGGCGGCGAAGACGTGGACTGTAGAGCTGGCCTGGCTCAGTGCGGCCAGCCCTGCCGCAAACACCAGATTGCTGGCAATAAGAATCGGGCGCCCGCCCAAGCGGTCGATGAGCCGGCCCGCGAAGGGGCCGATGCCGGCCGCGACGAGCAGTGCCACCGAGAAAGCACCGAAGACCGTGGACATGGAAATGCCGATGTCCTTGCCGATGGCACCGGCCAGCACCGCGGGGAGGTAGTACGACGAGGCCCATGCCAGGGTCTGAGCCAAACCCAGCATCACCGTCGTCGTGGTCTTGCTCTGCACCCTGGGTTCGCCTCGCTCAGATGCTGCGCAGGTTGACCCGCTTCGACAACGCCTCGGCACTTTCGCGCCGCTCGCTGTAGCGGTCCACCAGATGCGCCGCGCAGTCGCGCGTGAGCAGCGTGAACTTCACCAGCTCTTCCATGACGTCGACCACGCGCTCGTAGTAGGGCGAGGGCTTCATGCGGCCGTCGTCGTCGAACTCGAGGAAGGCCTTGGCGACCGACGACTGGTTGGGGATCGTGATCATGCGCATCCAGCGGCCGAGCACGCGCAGCTGGTTCACCGCGTTGAAGGACTGCGAGCCGCCCGACACTTCCATGACGGCCAGCGTCTTGCCCTGCGTGGGACGCACCGAGCCCATCGTCAGAGGAATCCAGTCGATCTGCGCCTTCATGATGCCGGTCATCGCGCCGTGGCGCTCGGGCGATGTCCACACCATGCCCTCGGCCCATTGGGCGAGGCCGCGCAGTTCCTTCACCTTGGGATGGTCATCGGGTTCGGAGTCCGGGAGTGGCAATCCACGGGGGTCGAAAATCCGCGTCTCCGCACCCAGTGCCCGAAGCAGTCGCGCCGCTTCTTCCGTGAGCAATCGGCTGTAGGAGCGCTCGCGAACGGAGCCGTACAGCAGCAAGATGCGCGGCGCATGCGTCGAGCGCTGCGCCGGCAGCAACAGATTCAGGTCGGCCTTCTCGAAGAGCGCGGGGTCGACGTTCGGAAGCTCACGACTCATACCAGCCTCGCGACGAATTCACGACTTTCACCACCACCAGCATGATCGGCACCTCGATCAGCACGCCGACCACGGTGGCCAGCGCAGCGCCAGAGTGGAAGCCGAACAGACTGATCGCTGCCGCCACGGCCAGCTCGAAAAAGTTGGACGCACCGATCAACGCGGATGGGCACGCGATGTTGTGCTTCTCGCCGAGCTTTCGGTTGAGCCAGTAAGCCAGACCGGAATTCAGCACCACCTGGATCAGGATCGGCACCGCAAGCATTGCGATCACCAGCGGCTGCTTGATGATGGCTTCGCCCTGGAATGCGAACAGGAGCACGAGCGTCAGCAGGAGCGCCGCGATCGACCACGGGCCGATGCGATGCATGGCGCGTTCGAAAGCGGCCGGCCCGGCCTTCAGCAACTGCTTGCGCAGCAGCTGCGCGAAGATCACCGGCAGCACGATGTAGAGCGCCACGGAGGTGATCAGCGTGTCCCACGGCACAGTGATGGCCGAGAGGCCCAGCAACAGACCGACGATGGGCGCGAAGGCGAACACCATGATGGCGTCGTTCAATGCGACCTGCGACAGCGTGAAGACCGGATCGCCACCGGTCAATCGGCTCCAGACAAAGACCATCGCGGTGCAGGGCGCGGCGGCGAGCAGGATCAAGCCGGCGACGTAGCTGTCGAGCTGGTCGGCCGGCAGTGAACCGGCGAACACCTGGCGCACGAAGAGCCACGCCAGGAACGCCATGGAGAACGGCTTCACGGCCCAGTTGATGAACAGCGTCACGCCGATGCCGCGCCAATGGTTCTTCATCTGCGCGAGGGCTGCGAAATCGACCCGCAGCAGCATCGGGATGATCATCACCCAGATCAACACGCCCACGGGGATGTTGACCTTGGCGACCTCGAGGCGGCCCACCGCCTGGAATGCCGCCGGGAACAATTGCCCCAACGCGATGCCGACGACGATGCAGAGGAACACCCACACCGTCAGATAGCGCTCGAACACGCTCATGGGCGCCGCGCTGGCGCGCGGGCTTTCGATGACTGCGCTCATGGTGTCAGTTCGCCGAAATGCGCTTCAGCCGCTCTTGCAGCTCGGCATCGCTCATGGCTTCCGGGTTGTCCAGCGCGAGCAGTTGCAGCATGCGATAGGAGATTGCCTGGCGCGTCAACTCGAAGGCCTGGCGCTTGGCGTCATCGCCGCCCTCGGTATTCGACGGGTCCGGATAGCCCCAGTGCACCTTGACGCGCGTGCCTGGCCAGTAGGGGCAGGCCTCCTGTGCCGCGCTGTCGCAGACGGTGATGACCACATGCATGACCGGCGTGGTGAATTCATCCCAGCTCTTGCTGCGAAAGCCCTCGGTGTTCACGCCGGCCACCTGCAGCACCTCGATGGCGAACGGGTTGATTCTTCCGCTGGGCGCGCTGCCGGCGCTGAACGCCTTCACGTCCTTGCCGAGCTTCTGGGCCCAGTGGTTGAGCATGCCCTCGGCCAGCACGCTGCGGGCCGAATTGTGGGTGCAGAGGATGAGTACGTTGAGCGTCATTGCGCAGCTTTCTGAACCTTGCCGATGTCGCGAATCTCGCGCTGAATGGCCATCGAATCGAGCCGGGCCAGAGGCAGCGCCAGCATCAGCTCGATCCGGCGCTTGAGCGTGAGGGCCGTGTCCATGAACTGGCGCTCGGTAGCTTCTTCCGGTCCCGCGAATGCTGCCGGGTCTGCCACGCCCCAGTGCGCGGTCATCGGCTGGCCAGGCCACACTGGGCACACCTCGCCCGCGGCCTTGTCGCAGACGGTGAGAACGAAGTCCATCGCCGGCGCATCCGGCTTCGCGAACTCGTCCCAGTTCTTGCTGCGATAGCCGGTGGTGGGAAGGTGCATCTTGTCCAGGGTGAGCAATGCGTAGGCGTTGACCTTGCCAGCGGGGTGGCTGCCAGCGGAGTAGGCTTTGAATCGCCCTTTGCCCAGCTCGTTGAGTAGGCCCTCGGCCAGGATGGAGCGTGCGGAATTGCCCGTGCAGATGAACAGCACGTTGTAGGTTTTTTCAGCCATGACGATGTTTCTCGGTGGAAGTCGGAGTGATCTCTTTGAACATGCAAACGGCCGAGGCCGGACACAGGCTCTTGAATTCGGTGCTGGCCTGCACGGATGCCGGCAGCGCCGTGCGGTCACAGCGCTCGAAGCCTCGGCCCTCGAAGAATGGCTCTGCCGTGGTGGTGAGGATGCAGAGGCGATTTACACCCTTCGATGCGGCGAAGGCCTCCATGGTCTGCAAGGCCTGATCGCCCACGCCATGGCCGCGCGCATCGGCACGAACAGCGAGGGAGCGGAGCAATGCGGTGTCGCCGAATCGCTCCAAACCGACGCAGGCAAGAATCCCTTCGTCCCCCGCGCGGCTCACGAAGAAGGCTTCCATGTGCTCTTCCCGAAGATCCGATTCGGGAAGACCGGCATCCCGGAGAAGGGAGCGCACTGGCGACAGAGACGCGGCCTCTGCACGAACGAACAGCGATCTGACCAGCGATTCAGAGGGTTCTTGGGGCATGGTGCAGCCCCTCAGCAGCAGGCGCCCGTGCTCTTGACAGACACGTTGACCGGAATGCGTCGGGCAGCACCGGGCGTGCAGCAGGCGGACTCGGTCTTGGCGACGGACTTGGGCTGACCGTAGACCGGCACGGCGCCGTCCAAGGTCTGGAAGTGCTCCCACGCGATCCCCTGCGGATCGGTGACCCAGTGCTTCTCGCTGCGCGCGTAACAGCACACGGTCTCGCCCTCGTCGAGCAGGGTCTGGTCGGCTGCCTGGCCGCGAGCCTTCAGCTCGGTCAGTTCTGCTTCATCCTCGGCCTGGATGCCGAGGTGGTCGATGCCTTTGCCTTGCCCGAGCGTCGAAATCGCGAAGTTGATGCGCGGATCGTCGAGCATCCATTTCGCATAGTCGGCCTCGACACGCGCCGGCGGCGATGCGAACAGGTTGGAATAGAAAGCGATGCTCTTGGTCAGGTCATCGACATGCAGGTGGACGTGAAAACGCTTCATGGGTCACTCCTTCAGCATTCGCAGGCAGTGGAACTGTCGGTGAGGCACGCCTCGCCCTGACAGCAGTTCTCCGTGAGATAGCCGAGCAATGCATTCATCTGCTCGAACACCGCGCGATAGATCAGATTTCGGCCGTCACGCTCTTGGCTGACCAGGTTGGCGTGCGTCAGCTCCTTGAGGTGGAACGAGAGGCTGGTAGACGGGACACCGAGCTGCTCGGCGAGCACGCCTGGCGTGCGCCCAGTCGGACCGGCGACGACAAGCGCTCGAAATACTTGCAGGCGAACGGGCTGCGCCAGCGCGGCCAAGGCTTGAACGACGGCTTTTTCTTCCATTATTCGATAATAGTTGAATTATGGAAATCTTTCAACGAATTTTGAATGTTGGAGATTGCGTACCGGAGTTCGAAGCGACCGGAGCTTTACGGCGTGCGCTAGCAAACCCGGTACCCAGCCGCCGTGGCATCGTGACGGGCATCGTCCTCGGTGTGCAGATAGACGCTCGGCAAACTCGCGCAGCCGGCGCTGGTTCGACGGCTTGCTATCCGATGGATCGTAGCGGTGCAGCGTTTCCGCGTCGAAGGGCCAAACCTTGTCCTATATCGCCCCGACCACGCTACGAGCCACAGGCACAGGGCACAGGCAGAGCCACCCACCGACTGCCGGCCCTCACACAGGCATCTTTCGTATCAGCTGACTGTTTTCTCCATCACTGAAGCGCTTTCGGTCGTTGGCATCGGCGGTGTCGTCAAGGCGCTCAGGCCAATGGACGACTGCATCCGGAAATGGGTGGCCGCAGCAGAGACGAGTTGACGCCGTCTTCGCTGAGTATCTGCCCCTGTGAGATGTCCGTTGTAGAGGGCGGCGGTAAGCCCCAGATCGCGGTGTTCGAGTTGCAACGATTCGATAAAGGCGGCGAATCTTGGCTCTTGAGCCACTTGCTCGAATCGACCGTCACCCATGACCTGCAGGATCTCAGCAGCCAGGGTGTCGCGCTCGATGATCGCTGAACGGGCGGTAGCGACGACCACCCAAATGGCGTGCAACAGGTCGGCTCGGTTTCCTTCATCGAAGAACATGGCGCCGATGCCGCTGATCAACCAGTCCACCGAGACGTTGAGTTCGCGGTGCACACCCATGAAAAAGTCTGCGCCAGGTCGCTTGACGCCTCGGGCGATCTCGCTGACATAGCCAGGACTGAGTCCGAGCCGGCGCGCAAGCTCGCCCTGATTCATGTCCATCTCGGCAAGCAAGATGCGCACGCGGCGAGCCATTTCCACGCCCGCACTTTCTTCTGGCGCTGAAAGAGACATAGGTTTACACTGCTGCGCAGTACTCAGGGGAGAACAATTTTCGCCAACGCGAAACTTCCATCGATTTACTCCGTAACAGGGTACTGGCGCGAACTAATCCTTGATGCAGGAGGTTAACCCGTTGCTGCGCTTCTGTGAACGTTGATATTGCCAAACTTCACGCAGGCACGCGCGCCCCTGTTCATTTCGTCGATCAACAGATCCTTTTCGCCAAAGAAAACGGCCCGGGGCGGGCACCCCGGGCCGTGTCAGTGGATACCTGCGCTTAGTAGGAGTTCAGTATCTGCTCCGCGTTCCCGTGCGTCAAGCCGGGCCGCAATGGGGAAGTGCTGCCCCGTCGTTCTGGGCAGCGCCACTTCGAAAAAGCTTCGAGCACAGCCCGGCTTACTTCGAACCGTGGGGGTCCTGCCATGCGACGTCGTTCTTTTCCTCGCCTGCTACGGATGGGCGCCCGAGCCGCCTGGGGAGGCCTTAGCGCAGGAAGGCGGAAACTGTACCGCGCGCTGCCCGGCTCAGGCAGGAGCGAGGCAAAGGCGCATCAGGTTCAAGCGGCATGCTGAGCCCGGACGAGTTCCTCGCTTGGGCAGCCGCTAAGGGCCTAGCGCCTGGAACAACCGCCCTGGTCGACCGTCTGAGAAACAGCGAGCCCGGTCGCCGCGTCAAGAACACTTCGGGCAACTACTGCGGTGGGTTCCCAAGCGAGAAGCTCGGCAAAGTCATTCAATGGGAAAGCATGACCGGCGAGCGAGCGTGCGTGCTGCTCTGGGAATACGACGCTGACACCCTGGAGGTCTGGGACCAGTGCTTGCAGGTCAAGCTCAACTACACGTTGCCCAACGGCAAACGAGCGGGCGACCGCACATGGATCGACTTCCTCAAACTCGATGGAACGGGCGCCGCAGGCGTCGACTTCAAAACATCCTCGGAGCTCATGAAGCTCTGCGTCGACAAGCCGTACCGATGGGTCCAGACCGGACCCGATTCATGGGACCAACCACCTGCACGCGACGCATGCGCAAAGCTCGGGCTGGGCTACTACCTTCTCACAGACCGCGACGTACCGCACACCCTCGCGCGGAACATCGACTTTCTGCGACCCCGCATGCTTCGCAGCACTGACGTTCCATTGGAAAGCAGGAGCTTGCTGAGCGCCAAGCTCCAAGCGGCGCAACGCGTGCTGCTGAGCGAAGCCATCTCATTGGTTGGCGACGCCGACGTGATCTACGAGGGACATTTCCGGCGTTACTGGCATTTGGAACTCCTCAGCGAGCCACTGGCAAACATCGACTGCGCGTGGGTCTATGCCGACGGCCAGACCTTCACCTTCTACAAGGCGGCTGAGCGCTGCCGCGATCCGCGGCGTTTCACCATCGATCCAGACGCCATCCTGCCGGGCAGCACCGTGACCTGGGGGCACAAAGCGTTTGTCATGCTGAATCGCACCGCAGCGTTCGTCTTTTTGCAGACGCCGGATGCACCACTGGCCCAACTGAGCTGCAAAGAGTTCCGGCGTCTTGTTCAAGCGCAAGAAATTCTGGTCAATGCGCCGGTGCCGATTTCGACAAGCGAAGGCTTCGAGCTTCTGAGGCGCGCGTCGCCCGAATCAATCATCGAAGCGGTCGAGAAGCTCAAAACCCTGGAGAACTGCAGCAGCGAAAGCTCCGCGTCCGACCTCGGCGCGAAGTGGCGCACAGTCATGCGATGGAAGGCAAAGTACCGCGAGTTCGAAGCACGCTATGGAAATGGGTTTCTCGGATTGATCACGCAGGACCATTTGAAGGGCAACCGGACACCGCGCACGGAAACAAAAGAACAGGAGCTGATGGCCAAGGCCTTCAAGTTCCTCAAGGCTCCCTTGCCACGAGACGTCAGTGCCGGCTATGCGTACTACATCGCATTGTGTGAAGAGGAACACATCGAACCTCGATCACAGGACAAGTTTTATCGAAAATGGAAGCGCCAGGACATTCACCAAGTCACGGAAGATCGCGAGGGCAAACGCGCTGCGCAAGTCCAGATGCCACCGCGCATGAGCGGTGGCGCCCACGTCAACCAAGGTCCGGTCGAGGGAGATAGCCCGTTCGCGCGCGTGCATATCGATCATCGGCAAAGCGACATGTTCTGCCGACGGCTCAACGGCGTCGACCTGATCGGCAAGCCCTGGTTCTCGATCGCCATTGATGCATTCACCCGTCTCGTGCTCGGCCTGTGGACCTCGATGCTGGAACCCTCGCACGCATCGGTGATGATGGTCTTGCGCGACATCGTTCGACGCCACGGAAAACTCCCGATGATGGTCATCACGGATGGCGGACGGGAATTCCAAGCCAAGCTCATCCAGCAGATGCTCGCGCTCTACCACTGCGAGCATGCGCTGCGTCCCAATTCAGAGCCGCGGTACGGCAATCCGGTCGAGCGTATGAATCTGACGATCGATCATCACCTGACGACCGTGCTACTGGGAAGCAACGAGGTCTTGAAAAAGCCCAGGATGAGTTCAAGCACTCATGACCCGCGAGACCTAGCCTATCTCACTGTCCCGGGACTGGCAGAAAAAGCGGAAGACCTCATGTTCCGTTTGTACCCGGACATGCCCCATGGAGTCCTGGGCAGCACCCCGAACAAGATTCTTTGTTCCGCATCGATCACGCAGGGAACATCCTGGGGCAGGCCCACGCCCTTTGATGACGTGTTCATTCGGAACACCCTGGCGAGGGCTCACAAGCACGGCGGGCTGATGCGCCAACGAGACGGGATTCGACTGAATGGGCACAACTATTACGCATCGGAGATCGCTGCATGGACCCACAAAAAGATGGAGGACGTGCCTTTCTACGACCCGGAGGATCCGACCTACATCTCGGCACGAATCAACCGTAAATGGGAACGGTGCGCCCTGATCGATTCCCAGTTGCGCCGCCTGCCTCCAGAAGCTCATCGCAAGTACTACTTGAGCGAACAAATCTATCTGAGCCGCCCCAGCACCTCGCGCGACGACACGCACGCCTTCCTGAAGGAACTGGGTCAAAGCTACATCGACGCGGAAAGAGAGCGCGAACAGCACGCGCAAGGCGAAGAGCCTGAAGACCCCGCGGACGAACCCACCGACCCCGGCGCACGCGCCGCCGACTCCACCTCCAATGCAGAACCAGCCGCAGCCACATCCAGCGCCGCGCCCGCGGCGCCGCTGGAGCCGTTCCCCATCTCTCGGCGAAGTCACTGACTTTTTCAAGGAGTTCTATGTCGTCTAGCAGCACCAAGCAAACGCCCCTCCAACGACTCGCGGTACGCGGCCGTGAAGTCCATCCCGCTGTCGAAAAGTTCAGGAAGGAGAAGATCCTTCACCTCAATTTCAACAACGCCATGGACGAGGTGGCGGAACGAATCCAATATGGCGATCAGCAGTCGATGACTGCAGTCATAGGACCCACGTCTGCGGGGAAGACTGCGCTTGTGGATGAAATCTGCCACGAATTCGTCGAGGCCGCAGCGGCTATTCCAGAGGAAGAGCGCACCCGATTGCTGGCCATGGAATTGGCCGCGCCTGAAGCCGGGGTCTTCAAATGGAAAGACGACCTGTACCTCCCAGGTCTCTCGGCATTGAACGAACCGTGCATCAACACGAAGATCGATGTCGAAAAAATAATTGAAAGATTTCGAAGTGGCGATTGCCATCCGGCATTCGCCACCCAGAAACTCAATATTCCACAACTTCGAAACCTATTCTTTGCGGGTCTTGCTCGTGCCAAAGTGATTGGCGTGCTTATGGACGAGGCCGATCACCTGCGTCGCCCTACATCGGACTCTGGGATATTTCAAAGCTACGACTCTCTAAAAAGCCGTAGCAATGCAAGCCCGTCACATTTTGTACTTTTCGGAACGGTTCTGCTTACAGATATTTTCAAGCAAAGTGGTCAAATCTCCAAGCGGGTCTATCCCATCTGGCTTGCCCCCTACTCTTTAAAAGAGATAGATCAATTTATGCGATCGCTACTGGCGATTGAGAAGAAGCTCCCGATCAAACTTAAATTTTCTATCGAGGCAAAAAAGATTGAATTGTTTAATGACGCGCTCGGCTACATGGGTCTCTCCCACGAGCAATTCGACCGGGCGCTTATCACCGCGCTTGATCGAGGTTTGGACTATTTGACTTGGAACGACATGGTTCGAGCGCGATTGCACACATCGCAACTCGAGGGCATCCTGAATGATACGATTCAGTTCATGAGAGTAATGAAAGAACTGGATGAAAGCCTCAAGGAAAAACGCAAGATATTTTTTAGCAGTGGAACTGAAGCAGAAAAATCGGTTGCGCCCGCAGTCGTAAACAAGCCATTTCAAGCTGCACTGCGTCGCGAGACAGTCGGTCCATGACCATCGCTAGGATTTATCCAACGGACTCAACCCTGCGGCGGTTCACGGGCCACGAACCCAGGAGGAGCGATGAGGCTGGCATCGAGTCCTTGACGAGCTTATTGTGTCGGCTTGCATTCGAACACTGCTGCGCACCCCATCGACTGTATGGCGCGCTTGCAGGAGAGAACTGGGACAAGGAGAAAGCAACTCTCACTAAGATTCGAAGCGCGGAATCTCAATTAATCAATAGCCTCGGACATACCGCAATAAGAGCATCGGAAGCTTTGAAAAAAGAATCAGACATCTCAAACCCTGCAGAGATGACTTTTTTATTTTTATCTAATCTTTGCGACAAGAAAGCCAAACATTTTTTGCATAAGATTCGGCATTGGTGTCCGCGATGCTATTTGGACGCGCGGCTCGCCAACATCCCTGCTTGGGACCCGCTCTATTGGGCTCCCTCTACAACAACGGTATGTGTCATACATAAAACCTGCCTTCAAAAGACCTGCCCCACATGTACCAAGACCCAGAGGCATTTACCAAAGTTCCCGTTTCTAGACTTCTGCGAATACTGCGGTGCAGATCTCGCGCGTGCAGGCGAACTGTTGTGCGATTCGCAGCAGCTGGATGAAAGAATGTGGTTTGCCCGTGGCGCACTTGAATTGATTAAAAGCCAAAACGAAATTATTTTGAGTCGGGAGAATTTTTCTTCGCACCTTAGCAAGGCGATAAACATACATGGCACGGGGAAAATTAGCCGCTTCGCAAGAATGACCGGCATCAAGCCATGCTGTCTTCGAAATTGGCAATTAGCCTCATCAGCTCCAACTTGGTCAAATTTTATGGATGTCTCACACCGCTTGAATGTGCCGCCTGCACAAATTGCAGGTCAGAGTGCTGTGTTTTTCGATCCCACGAAATTCAACTGCAACCCCACTTTTCGGCTAGACAAGCACCATAGGCATCTTCCTAAGAAAAAACTCGAAGAAGCAAGAGCCGCATTCACTCAACTATTGAATTCCCCGATCGATGTCTGGACGTTTCGGCGCGACACCATTTTCGGAATTCTTAAGCGGTTCGACATTTGCTACCAGACTTTTCAACGAAACTTCAGCGACCTCTTTGAAGCATTTTCCAAAAAACGGAAAGAAGCTGCCGAGTGCCGGAAGGGATTGACCAGGGCTGCACGCATCGAGCGTGTTCGCAGCGCGCGGATCGAGCTCGCGGATAGGAACTTGACACCTTCAGTTCGAAACCTGAAGGAGTCGGGGATGGTCAAAGTTTCGGACGTTGTTCCACCGCGCGCAAAACGGAAAGCTCCGGGGAGCGAACAGTTGGGCGTGGGAAGCTAGGCGCGCTCAGACCCATGCGGATGGGCACTGAGGGAATGAAAAGCCCCTGACTCGAACGATGCGGCGGGGATTAACCCATAAGATGACATGATCATCCTATAACCCATAAGGTGGCATTCTGTGCCATCTTATGGGGTCGCCGGCACGCGTGCCTCTAAAGTCCGCATTGCGCGTCTTCTTTTTTCCTTGTCTTCACTCCCGGAAAGTTGCCCCCATGCATGTGTGTGTGCTCGGCGCCGGCATCGTGGGCCTGGCCACCGCCTGGCAACTCGAACGCCAGGGCCACCAGGTCACGGTGATCGACCGCGCGACGCCAGGAGCCGGTGCCAGCGGCGGCAACGGCGCGCAACTCAGCTATTCGTACGTGCAGCCGCTGGCCGATCCGTCGATCTGGAAGCAACTGCCCAAGCTGCTGCTCTCGCCCACTTCGCCGCTCAAGCTGCGGCCGCAGCTCGATCCGCTGCAGTGGCGCTGGGGCATGGCCTTCCTGGCCGCCTGCAACGCGCGGACGTCGCGCGACACCACGGCGCGGCTGCTCGCGCTGGCGGCCGAAAGCCGCGCGGGCTTCGAGTCGATGCAGGCAGACATCTCGCCCGACTGCGATTTCTCCGCCACCGGCAAGCTGGTGCTGTATGCCAGCGCAGCATCGCTGGAAGGTGCCCGCGCGCAAGTGGAGCTGCAGCGCACCATGGGCAGCGAACAGCGACTGGTGACGCCCGACGAATGCATCGCCATCGAACCCGCCCTGGCCGGCTATCGCGGGCAGATGGCGGGCGCGGTCTACACGCCGAGCGAATGCGCCGCCGATTGCCTCAAGGTGTGCGCCGAGCTGATGCGCGCCCTCGGCGCACGCGGCGTGCGCTTCATGCTCGGCACCGACGTGCACGGCTTCGCCCGCGACGACAAACGCATCGCCGCCGTGCGCACCAGCGGCGGCGACGTGGAGGCCGAGGCCTTCGTGATGGCGCTGGGCACGGCCTCGCACAAGCTGGGCCGCGCACTCGGCGCGTACCTGCCGGTGTATCCGCTCAAGGGCTACAGCATCACCGTCGATGTCGACCCCGCGCCCGGCGCCGCGCCGCACGTGAACGTGACGGACAGCGCACGCAAGGTGGTGTTCGCGCGCATCGGTTCGCGCCTGCGGGTGGCCGGAATGGCGGAGCTGGTCGGGCACGACGCGAGCATTCCGGCAGCACGCATCGAGACCCTCGAGGCCGCAACGCGTGCCCTCTTCCCGCATGCGAGCCGATTCGAGGAATTGCATCCTTGGACGGGCATGCGGCCCGCCACGCCGAAGGGGCTGCCGATCATCGGACAGCTGGAGAGCGCGCCGCCCAACATGCTGTTCAACACGGGCCACGGCGCGCTGGGGTTCACGTTGGCCTTCGGTTCGGCGCAGCGGATTGCGCGGGCGCTTCCGTCTTGAGCAGTTCGCTGCAGCGCGCCTGCAGCCACATCGAAAACGCGCGCAGCCTGCCGGAGAACTCCGCTGCACTCGCCGATGGCGCGTGCTGCTGCGCCATGAAATAGTCGACCGCATCCGCCTGCTCCGGGCAGATCTTTCGGAATGCCTGTGCATGCTCTTCCAGCGTTTCTGGCCAGGCCGCTTCGTCGTTCGACCGCAGGACGTTGGTCGCGCGAATGGCCTTCCTGGCAGACTCTTTCATGAGGCGCGGCAGATTGGCGGAATCGGCTTGCGCGTCGATGCGGCTCGCATAGCCGTCGAGCACTTCACCGAAGTGGCCATTGACGGCCAGCGCGATGGCCCGCGAAGGCCTGAACGGTGCAAACCGCGACGCCAGATCCTCGCCCCCGATGCATCGGCACTTGTGCTTCAGCCAGAAGCCCCAGCTGTGAAGGTTTAGCGGGTCCAGAACATCCGCCAGGCAGCCGACATCGAAATCGATCTTCGGAATCCCGGGATGCGCCTGCTCCAGCCCGATGCGGGTGGCTTCGATCTCGCGCGCTTCTTCCGGCGACGGTGCATTGGCGAGCACCAGCGTGAGGTCGAGGTCCGACCGCCCCCAGACAGCCTTGCTGGTGGCCACGCTGCCGTACAGATAAAGGCTGTGGAGCCGCCGCCCCAGGCGCTGACCCAGCACGGCACGCACCTCTTCGACGATCGCCAGGTAGGCGGGCTGAATGGGGCCGCGCGGAACGGTGCCGATGAACGGCGCGTCGACCATGCGTTATATGGCGTCCTGCAGCGCCTGCTGCATGCACTGCGTGATGCCGCGCACGACCACCGAATCGGGCCGCCCCGCGAAGCGCAGCGCCCGGATCGGCACCGGAATGTGCGGCTCCAGCGTGAGCACGTCGACCTTCTCGCGGTCGGCCGAGCGCGCGGTGCAGCCGTCGATCAGCGCCACGCCGATGCCGTGGTGCGCCATGGCCAGCGCCGCGTGGTAGGTCTGCACCGTCACCACCGCCTGCTGGAAGCCCACGCCGGCCTGCCGGCAGGCCTGGCTCAGGCTGGTGCCGACGGGGTCGCGGCTGTCCAGGCCGATGACCGGCCGGTCGACCAGGTCATGCAGCGCCACCGAGCCGTTGCGCACCAGCGCGCGCGGCAGCATGCCCTTGGGCGCGACGCACACCATGCGGCTGTCGGCCAGCGACTCCTGCGTGAGCGAGGGATGCACCGCGGGGCTGAACGCGAAGCCCACGTCGGCCTCCTGCAGCAGCAGCGCCGACATGATCTGCGGCGAGTGCAGCGACTCCACCGTGATCGCGTAGCCCGGGTACTTCTCGCGAAAGGCCTTGAGCGCGCGCGGCAGGATGTCGTAGCTCAGTGCCAGCACGCTCAGGATGCGCAGCTCGCCCGAATCGCCAGCGGTGCGCAGGTTGGCGGCCAGCCGCTGCACCTCGTCGAGTTGCGCGAACAGGCGCTCGATGTGCGGGTACAGCGTGAGCGCCTCGGTGGTCGGCGTGAGCCGGCCCTTGGCGCGCTGGAACAGCGGAAAGCCCAATTGCAGCTCCGCATGCTGCAAGGTGCGGCTGACCGCCGGCTGCGTGATGTTGATGAGCCGCGCCGCCGCGCTCACGCTGCCGGTGAGCATGATCGCGTTGAAGACCTCGATGTGGCGCAGGCGCATCGCGGGCGGCGGTTGGGTCGTCAGTTGCCGTTGGCCGTCTTGCCGCGGGCGATGTCCATCACCATGCGGGTGCCGAGATAAAGGCGCGGTTCGATGGAATCGACCAGCACGTATTCGGCGTCTGCCGAGTGCGCGCCGAAGCCCTGCAGGCCGAAACGCTCGATGACGGGCGCCTTGGTCTTCAGCGCCGCGAAGGCCGCGTCGGTGCCGCCGCCGGCTGCCTTGTCGTCGGCGCCCAGCGGCAGGCCGAGTTCGTCCTTGTAGATCTGCTGCGCATGGCGGGCCATCGCGCGCGAGGCGTCGGTGGCTTCCAGCGGCGGACGGCGGCGCTCGAACTTCAGATCGACCTTGGCTTCGGGAATCAGCTGCTTCTTCACGCGCTCGTTCACCTGCTGCTCGATGCGGTCGTAGTCGCTGACCTTGAGCACGCGCACGTCGGCACCGGCCGTGGCGCTGGCCGGAATCACGTTGCGGTTGCTGCCCGACTTGGAGATGGTCCAGTTCATCTTCAGGCCCGTGGCCGGATCGGACAGGTCGCGCATCTGCAGGATCTGGTGCGACAGCTCGTACAGCGCGTTCACGCCCAGCTCGGGCGCCGAGCCCGCATGCGAAGCCTTGCCCGCGACATGCAGCGTGACCGACGCAATGCCCGCCGTGGCGAGCGAGAGCTTGTCTTCCTTGACGTAGGCACCCTCGAAGGACATCACGGCGTCGTGCTCCGCGCCCATGCGCGTGATGAGCGCGCGCGCGCCGGGCGAGCTGATTTCCTCGTCGCCGTTGATCAGCACGGTGAGCGTGCCGTATTCCTTGAACTTCATCGCCTGCAGCATCGACACGATGTGCGTGATGACGGCAATGCCCTGCTTGTCGTCGGCGATGCCCAGGCCGTAGGCCTTGTCGCCTTCGACGCGGAACGGCTGCTTGTTGAGCATGCCGATGGTGTAGACCGTGTCCATGTGCGCGATCAGCAGGATCTTCTTCTTGCCGGTGCCCTTGAAGGTGGCGCGCACCACGCGGCCCATCTTCTCGGGCGTGTCTTCCATGCGGTAGGCCTCGGCGCTCGGGTCGATCAGCTCGACCTCGCCGCCCAGCGCCTTGAACCTGTCGGCGATGAGGTTCGAGATTTTCTCGAGCCCGTCGAGGTCGCGGCTGCCCGACTCGATGGAGACCAGGTCTTTCAGCGTCTCGAGCAGCGCCGGCTTTTCCTTGGCGGCGAGCGCGGCGATGCGGGCATCGGGGGCGGCGAAGGCAGTGCCGAGCGTGGCGGCGCAGACGGCAAAGACGGCGGTGTGCAGGAACTTGCGATGCGGGAATTTCATTGGAGGGTGTTTTTCTTTCGTCTTTTTCGTGAGTGTTTTTTCAGTGGGCCTTGTCCCAGTTGGGACCGACGCCGATCTCGGCGAGCAGCGGCACCTTCAGCGCGGCAACGCCGGCCATGATGCGCGGGATTTCCGTGCGCACCCATTCGACCTCGCCCTCGGGCACTTCGAACACCAGTTCGTCGTGCACCTGCATGATCATCTTCGTGCCGCGCTTTTCTTCGTCAAGCACGTTCTGTACCTTCACCATGCTGAGCTTGATGAGGTCGGCGGCGGTGCCCTGCATCGGCGCGTTGATGGCCGCGCGCTCGGCGCCGCCGCGGCGCGGGCCGTTGGGCGAGTTGATCTCGGGCAGGTACAGGCGGCGGCCGAACACGGTCTCCACGTAGCCCTGCTCCTTGGCGAGGGCCTTGGTCTCGTCCATGTAGGCCTTCACGCCCGGGTAGCGCGCGAAGTAGCGCTCGATGTACGAGGCCGCGGCCTTGGTCTCGATGCCGAGGTTCTTGGCCAGCCCGAAGCTGCTCATGCCGTAGATCAGCCCGAAGTTGATGACCTTGGCGTAGCGGCGCTGCTCGCTCGAAACCTCGTCGGGCGTGGAGCCGAACACTTCGGCCGCGGTGGCGCGGTGCACGTCGATGCCGTCGGTGAAGGCGCGCAGCAGCGACTCGTCGCCGCTGATGTGGGCCATGATGCGCAGCTCGATCTGCGAGTAGTCGGCGCTGGCGATCACGCTGCCGGCCGGGGCCACGAAGGCCTCGCGCACGCGGCGGCCTTCGGGTGTGCGGATCGGGATGTTCTGCAGGTTGGGATCGTTGCTGCTCAGGCGCCCCGTGACGGCCACGGCCTGCGCATAGTGCGTGTGCACGCGGCCGGTGCGCGGGTTGGCGAGCTGGCCGAGCTTGTCGGTGTAGGTGCCCTTAAGCTTCGACAGGCCGCGGTGCTCGAGGATCTTGGCGGGCAGCGGGTAGTCCTCGGCGAGCTTCTCGAGCACTTCCTCGTCGGTGCTGGGCGCGCCGCTGGGCGTCTTCTTGACCACGGGCAGGCCCAGCTTGGTGAAGAAGATCTCGCCGATCTGCTTGGGCGAACCCAGGTTGAAGGGCTGCCCGGCGATGTCGTAGGCCTCCTGCTCGAGCGCCATGATGCGCGTGCCGAGTTCGTGGCTCTGCGAGGCCAGCGTGGGCGCGTCGATCAGCACGCCGTTGCGCTCGATGCGGTAGAGCGCCTCGCTCGAATCCATTTCGAGCTGGTAGATGAAGCGCAGCTTTTCGTCGCGCTCCAGCTGGGGCCAGAGCGTGTTGTGCACGTCGAGCGTCTGGTCGCTGTCTTCGCACGAGTATTCGGCCGCCTTGGCGATGTCGACCTGGCTGAACGGGATCTGGTGCGCGCCCTTGCCGCACAGGTCTTCGTACGAGATGCCGCTGCGGCCCAGGTGGCGCTCGGCCAGGCTCGACAGGCCGTGCGGCTTGTGCACTTCGAGCACGTAGCTCTGCAGCATGGTGTCGTGCGCGTAGCCCTGCACTTCGATGCCGTGGTTGGCGAACACGTGGCGGTCGTACTTGATGTGCTGGCCGAGCTTCTTCTTGTCGCCGTTCTCCAGCCATGGCTTGAGTTTGGCGAGCACTTCGTCGATGGGCAGCTGCTCGGGCGCGTCGGGGTAGTTGTGCGCGAGCGGGATGTAGGCGGCTTCGCCCGGTGTGACGCTGAAGCTCACGCCGACGATCTGCGCGACCATCTCGTCGAGCGAGGTGGTCTCGGTGTCGATGGCGGCCAGCTCCGAGGCCTCGAGCCTGGCGAGCCAGGTGTCGAACTGCTCCCAGCTCATGACGGTGTCGTACTTGAGGTTGCTCGCGGGGGCGGCGGCTTCCAGCGCCGACAGGTCGGCGGGCTCGTCGAACAGGCCACCCTGGTCCTTGTCGGCTTTGGAGGCGGCCTTCTTCTTGATGTTTTCCTCGATCAGCTCGGGCGGCACTTCCTGCGCCTCGAGCGTCTTCACCAGGCTCTTGAAGCCGAACTTCTCGTAGAAGGGCTTGAGCTCGGCCGTCCGCGGCGCGCCGACGGGCAGGCCTTCGAGCGACGGCAGGCCGGTGACGTGGCCGTCGAGTTCGCAGTCGGTGCGGATCGTCACCAGGCGCTTGCTCAACGGCAGCTTGTCGAGCGCACCGCGCAGGTTCTCGCCGGCCGCGCCCTTCACCTCGGCGGCGCGTTCGACCAGCGCATCGAGCGAGCCGTATTCGAGCAGCCACTTGGCGGCCGTCTTGGGGCCAACCTTGGGCACGCCGGGCACGTTGTCGACGGAGTCGCCCACCAGCGTCTGGTAATCGACCATCAGGTGCGGCGGCACGCCGAACTCGGCCGTCACGCCGGCCACGTCGCGTTTCTTGCCGTTCATGGTGTCGATGATGGTGATGTGCTCGTCGACCAGCTGGCTCAGGTCCTTGTCGCCGCTGGAGACGATCACCTCGACGCCCTGCGCCGCGGCGATCTTGGCGAGCGTGCCGATCACGTCGTCGGCCTCCACGTCGGGCACGCTGAGCACGGGCCAGCCGAGCAGCTTGACCACTTCATGGATGGGGTCGATCTGGCTGCGCAGGTCGTCGGGCATCGGCGAGCGGTTGGCCTTGTACTCGGGGTACCAGTCGTCGCGGAAAGTCTTGCCGGGCGCGTCGAAGATGCAGGCGGCGTAATCGGCGCGCACCTCGCGGCGCAGCGCGGTCATCATGTTGATCATTCCCCGGATGGCGCCGGTGGCCGGGCTCTTCGGGTCGCCGGGCACGGCCCGCAGGTCGGGCATGGCATGGAAGGCACGGTAGAGGTAGCTCGAGCCATCCACGAGCAGCAGCGTTTTCTTGTCGGTCATCGAGGCATTTTGCCGTGCCCGGACTGGCCTGCGGAACCACACCGCGACGAGGTGCAAACCGACACCCCTCGTGCAGGCGCACGCCTACAATCAGCGTATGCCTAGCTCCACACTCCTGGTCGCCCGCCGCATCCTGCTGGCGCTGGCTTTCGCAACCCCGTTGGCCGCCACCGTGCACGCGCAGCAACCCGCGCCCGCACCTGCTGCCGCACCGCCGGGCGAGCCGCTACAAAATCAGGAGCAGACGCCGGCCGAAGGCCGACGCAACCAGAAGGTGGAGAACCTGCACACCGAGGACAGCGCCGCCACCGTCGACGAAGTCCGCTACGGCGGCCGCACGCAGAGCATCAACGTCAAGCCCAAGTCGAACATGCCCGGCTACGAGGTCCTCCCCGCCGACGCGGCCACCGGACGCCAGGGCTCCACGGAAACGGGCGCCAACGGCCCCCGCGTCTGGAACGTGATGAAGTTCTGATGACCGTGCGCTTCTTCGTTTCCGCAGCAGCAAGCGCAACGCGGCGCTGAGCACCGCCATGGCAGTTTTTACCGAAGTCGAATTCGGCGAGGCAGACGCGCTCGTCCAACGCCTGGGCCTGGGCCCGCTGCGCGAGCTGCGCGGCATCGAGGGCGGCATCGAGAACACCAACTACTTCGCGACCACCGAGTCCGGCGAGTTCGTGCTCACGCTGTTCGAGCGCCTGAGCGCCGAGCAGCTCCCCTACTACCTTTGCCTGATGAAGCACCTGGCGACCGCCGGCCTGCCGGTGCCCGCGCCGGTGGCCGGGCCGCCAGAGCCGGAGAAGGCGGCCAGGAAGGGGCAAGCCCCCGCGGCCCCTTCCACCGAAACCGAGTGCGACCTGCTGCACACCGTGGCCGGCAAGCCCGCCGCGGTGGTGCAGAAGCTTTCCGGCCGCAGCGAACTGGCGCCCGGCGCCGCGCACTGCGCCGAGCTGGGCGCCATGCTCGCGCGCATGCACCTTGCGGGCCGCGACTACCCCCGCATCCAGCCCAACCTGCGCGGCCTCCCCTGGTGGAACGAGACGGTGCCGGTGGTGCTGCCGTACATCGAGGAATCGCAGGCGACGCTGCTGCGCGCCGAGCTGGCCTACCAGAACCATGTCGCCGAATCGTCGGCCTATGCGGCGCTGCCGCGCGGGCCGGTGCATGCCGACATGTTCCGCGACAACGTGATGTTCGCCACCGGCGGCAGCCCTGACGACACCGCGCCACGCCTGACCGGCGTGTTCGACTTCTACTTCGCCGGCACCGACACCTGGCTATTCGACCTGGCGGTGTGCCTGAACGACTGGGCCATCGACCTGCCGACCGGCCGCCACGACGCCGAGCGTTCCGAAGCGCTGCTGTCGGCCTACGAAACCGTGCGCCCGCTGAACGCGGCGGAGCGCGCGCTGCTGCCCGCGATGCTGCGTGCCGCCGCGCTGCGCTTCTGGATTTCCCGCCTGTGGGACTTCCACCTGCCGCGCGAGGCGAGCATGCTCAAGCCCCACGACCCCGCGCATTTCGAGCGCGTGCTGCGCGACCGCGCCACCCACCCGCATGCCATGGCCCAGGCGCTCGCGCCGCTGATGGCTGCCTGATCCTCACCCATGAAACTCAACCTCGTGCCGGCGCGAACCGGCGCCGAATGGGTCCGCCTCGGACTCAAGACCTTCTGGCGGCAGCCGCTGGCCTTCATCTCGCTGTTCTTCCTGCTGATGGCGATGATGTCGACGGTGTCGATCCTGCCGGTGATCGGCAGCATCATCGCGCCCGCGCTGGTACCGTTCATGACGCTGGGCCTGATGGTGGCCACGTCGGTGGCCTACACGGACAACGCCGAAGGCATCGGCCGCGCCGGCGATGCACGCCGGCCCACCGGGTCGGCGATGTTCGTGGCGGTGTTCGCCGCCATGCGCGCCGAATGGCGCGCGCTGCTGGTGCTGGGCATCATCTCCGCCATCTACTTCGTGCTGGCGGTGCTCGTGACCACGCTGGTCGACGGCGGCCAGCTCGCCAAGGCCTACCTGCTCGACGACCCGCTGACGCCCGAGGTCTTCGCCAGCAGCGACTTCCAGCTCTCGCGCATGCTGCTGATGTGCCTGAACCTGCCGCTGTCGCTGGCCATGTGGCACGCGCCGGCGCTGATTCACTGGCACCGCGTGGAGCCGGTGAAGAGCATTTTCTTCAGCATCGTCGCGCTGTTCCGCAACTTCGGCGCCTATGCGCTGTTCGGCATCGCATGGTTCGGCGTGTTCCTGATGGCCGGCATCGGCATGGGGCTGGTGGCCACGGTGCTGGTCGGCGTGGGCGCGCTGGGCGCCGGCGGCGCCGCGATGGCGGTGGGCAACATCCTGATCATCGGCACGGCGCTGGTGCTCGCGGCGATGTCGCTGAGCTCCACCTGGTTCACCTTCCGCGACACTTTCGATCCGAACTGAAGGCGGTCCGCCGCGGCCGCCGCAAGCATCAGTCGGCCGCAGCCCGCTCCTTCTCCTTGCGCAGGCTCGCGAACAGCGACCACGCCATCCCGGCCAGCAGCAGCAGGCCGGCACCCAAAGCTCCCCACAGCCACCATTTGCGCGACGACTCCTGCACGGGAGCGGCTGGCACCTGGGCCGCAGGCGCCACGGCGGCGGCAACGCTCATCAGCGGCAGCTCGACCGATGCGTCGTCGGCGCTGACGGGCTTGTCCGCCGCATAACCCGGGATCAGCGTGGACAGCGCCAGCGGCGCGCCGGGTTCCGCGCCTTCCAACGTGCCCACGGCCTCCGGCGCCGAACGCCATGCCAGCGAGAACGGCGCCGCGCCCTGCGCCAGGAACACCAGCGTGCGCGGCACCGCGCCCACGGCGATGCTCGGCGGCGTGGCACCCAGCACGCTCACCGGGCCCGAGGTGCGCAGCCGCAGCCGCGCGTGCACCGCCCCGTCGAGCGCCAGCACCGGCGAACGCGCTTCGCCGCCGGCCTGTGCGAGCCGGTACACCACGGTGTCGACAAGCGGTGTTTCGTCCGCCAGGGCCGGGCGCTGGACCGGCTGGCGCTGCTGATGCCGCAGCGCATAGAGCGGGTTGCGCGGCACCGGCTGCGGCGGCACGGCCGATGACGACGCGGGCGCGGGACCGGACAGGCCAGAAATCGCGACCTGCGCCAGGGTGTTGATGTCGGCTAGGTCGACGCGCAGGCTCCGCACCGGCAGGCCGCGCGGCAGCAGGTAGTCGCAGTAGTCGGCGGCGCAGCGCTCGGGCTTCAGGGCAGCCGACCATTCAAGCGGCGCGACCGGCTCGACCTCCTGCACGCTGTCGATGCCCACGCCGGTCAGCGCCACGCCGTGCTGCGGATCGCTCCAGCGCAAACGCAGGAAGCGCGTGCGCAGGTTGCCCAGGTCGACCGCGAGGCGCTCGATGGTCTGGCCGCCGTGAGCCAGCCGCACGAGCTGCTCCTCATCGCCCACGGGGCGCCAGCGCCGCAGGTCGTCGCTGGCTTCGAGGCGGAAGGCAAACAGCCCGCGTGCATCAGGCGCGATCTCGAAACGCGCCTGCAGCAGACTGCCCTTGACCTGGCTCAGGTCGATGAGCCACTGGGCCGCGTCGGTCGTCTTCCGGCTCGCGGCGGCCGACTTGCCGTCCAGCGCCAGGGAGCCGTCGGGGCGCACCGTGAAGGCGAGTGCCGCATCGCCCGACGCCGCGCTGGCGTCGATGCCCGGCAGCGCGAAGATCGGCACGTTCCGCGAGGCGGTTCGCGGTGTCGCGGCTTCGCTGCGCAGCCATGCATAGGGCACGGCATGACCGGCGGCGTTGCGCACCCGCAGGTCGCGCAAGTCGGCGTAAGCCGCCCGGCTGTAGATGGTCAGCGGCAGCGTCAGGCGGTGGTACGGCCCCGCGCCCTGCAGCGCGATGGGCGCGGTGGGCGCCGGTTGTGCGAAGGCGCTTCCCGCCATCACTGCCACGAGCGCGGCGCCCGCGCCAAGCGCGCGCATCGAAACAGGAGGATGCCGGTTCATGCCACACCGCCTTCCGCTGGCGCCTTCTCCGGCGGCTCTTGCTGCTCTTCCCGCTTCGGCGGCACGGGCGCGAAGTACCCCACCAGCAGGAGCAAGGCTCCCACCGCGATGAACGACACGATGCGGAACAGCCCGCCCCGCTCCGCCAGCTCGACGAAGAACAGCTTCAGCACCACCACGCCGAGCAGCGCCGCGCCCGCCACCCACAGCGTGCGCACCCGGCGCGAGTGGCCGAGGACCATCGCGACCACGCCGCAGATTGCCCAGGTGATGGACAGCGCCGCCTGCGTGAGCCAGGAGGCGTAGAGCGCATCGAAGCGCCATTCGACACCCGCGTAGTGGTGACAGGTGCGCAGCACCATGCCGGTCAGCAGCGCGAGACCGGTGAGGCCGGCCGCGCCCTTGGCGACCATCGGCTGCACGCGCGCGAACGACCTCGGCGGCAGCGCGCGCCACCACAGCACCAGCGCGAACAGCACCAGCCATTGCGCAAGTTCGAGCGGGTTCAGCAGCGGCACATAAGGCAGCGGCGCCGCGTCGCCGGGGCTGAAGGCGTTGGTCACCCACACCCAGGCGAGCAGATAGGCGGCCACCGGTGTCGCGGCCAGTTCCAGGTAGGCGGGGCGGTACTCGGCCAGCGGCCAGCGCCGCAGCAGCGCGCGCGAGCGCATCGCCCACAGCACCAGGGCCGGCACGATCGCCCAGCCCAGCAGTTGCCAACTCGACCACTCGGCGCCGACACGGCCGAGCTGCCATTGGCCTTCGCGCGCAGCCAGCAGCAGGAAGAGCCAGAAGCCGGCGACATGGAAAGGCTGCAGCACCCACGCCTCGAACCACTGCCTCTGCGCGCGCAGCAGGCGCAGGTGCCAGACGAGCGCGAGCGGCCAGGCGATCCAGCCCAGCGCGCTCGACGGCACATAGAACAGCGTTGGCCCGCCCACGACGCAGTAAGCCGCGATCAGACCGAAGCCCGGCAAGGTGGCGATGGTCGCCCTGCCTAGCTGCTGCCAATCGCGGCGATGCGCGACCAGCGCCGCCAGCGCGGAGGTGACGAGCGCCACGGCCATCGCGGCCGCCGGCACGTAGATCGACAACCCGTGGCGATCGAGCACGCGCACGCTTTCGCCCAGCATGCCGAACAGCCACCAGCCGAGCCCCCAGACCACTGGCGCCCACAGCACCACCGGAATGGCGCACCATGCATTGCTCCAGCGCTTGCGGGCGGTGCCGGCCGGCTCGCTCACGCGCGGCCTTGCCTCGTCGCGCAGCCAGTCGCCGGCCAGCAGCGCGGCCAGGCCGAGCACCACGGGCGTCCAGAAATGCAGGCTGGCGAAGGCCGGTGCGTTGGCGGCATCGAGTTCCACCGACTGTGTCGCGCCAAACGCGACGGCGCTGATCACCTGCGGCACCCCGGCCAGCGCAGCGAGCGGGAAATGTGCCATGCGCAGCCCGACCCACAGCACCACCGTCGCGGTCAGCGGCCACAGCAGCGCGGCCTGCGCAAGGCTCAGCTGGAACAGCATCGCCAGGTGCAGAAGGCTCACGCCGGCCAGCACGCCGACCACATTGCCCGTTGACCACACCGGCTGCACGCCACGCGCCAGCGCGGCGCGGTGCGCCTGCCGCATCGACCACGCGGCGCTGCCCAGCACGCTGAGCGCGATGACGGTGGCCGCCAGGGCGCCCTGCCATCCGCTTTCGAGCACGCGTCCGTCGACGATCTCGCCGGTGCGGTGCAGCGTCGCGATAAAGCCCGCCACCGCCAGCGCCTGCATGCCGAAGCTCACCTGCGCGAGCGGTAGCAGCGCGAAGCGGATCGCCACCGCGAAAGTGACCGAGGCGAGCACGGCCGTTGCGGCGGCCGCCCACGGCGGCGTCCACCACTGCCACAGCAGCAGCGTGAGCGCGGCCATGCCGAGCCACGGCAGGGCGCCACCGGCCACGGCCTCCACGCCCTTGCCCTCATCGAGTTTGGCGCGCCGATGGATGGCCCACATCGCGAACGCGCTCACGGCCACGAGCACCGGGCCGATCACTGAACCGTCGAGCAGGGGATGGCCCGGCGCGGCGTCGAGCCGGGTGGCTTCCAGCAGTTTCAGCACGGCGCCGGCAAACACCAGGAACGAGAAGGCGCGCGCATACACCCGCTGCTGCCGTGCACCCAGCCAGTACATGCCCGCGGCCTCGACCGCCCAGGCCGCGCCGGTCCATTGCCCTTCGAGACCCAGCGGAATCGCGAGCGTGCCGAAGATCACGCCGACGATGGCGTAGGCCTCCGCGAGCAGCGCCAGCCCCCTGGGCTGCGTGGCAAATACCATCCGGCCCAGCACGAGATAGAAAGCCGCGAGCGCCATCGCCGAGAACGCGGCGCCGTATTCCCACGGACGCATCAGCAGGACCTGCATGCCGAACGCGACCATCGGCGTGCCGAACACCAGCGAGCTGTCGACGCGGCCAGCGCGGCGCAGGGTGTCGAGCGCGCGGGTGGCCAGCGGCTGCGCGGGCTGCACCGGCGCGTCGAACAGCGTGCGGCGCGCGAACAGCAGGCCGATCGCGGTGAACAGCAGGAAGAACACAATCAGGAACGGCTGCACCGTGGCGTACTGGTCGTCGGTGTAGTACTTGTGCGCCCAGCCGGCCGCCAGCGTGAAGGTGCCGACGAAGCCGATCAGGTTGAGCACGCGCCAGGCCCGGAACCATGCGATCAGCACGATGCCGACATCGAGCACCAGCAGATAGGTGAAGAGCCCCACCGGCTGATTGGAGCCGGTGGATGCGAGCACCGGCGCCGCGAAGCCCTCGAGCGCCGCGACGATGGCCAGCACCGGCGCGTTCTGCAGCACGGCGAGCGCGGCGCTCAGCACCGCCACGCCGAACAGGAAAGCGAAGCCGACGCTGGCCGGCAGCAGCCCGCTGAGCTTCATGGCCGCGAGCGTGGTGAGATAGAAGACGCCGATGCCGGCGCCCTGCAGGATCAGTGCATAGCCCGCGCGCTTCTTGCGCAGCAGCCATCCCAGCACCAGCAGCCCGGCGCCGACCAGCGCCACCGCCGCATAACGCAGTTCGATCGGCACGGTCACGCGTTCGGCCGTGTAGCGCAGCAGGAAGGCCAGCCCGAGGAACAGGATCAGCACGCCGAGCTTGACGAGCATGTTGCCGCCGAAGATCAGGTTGGCGATGGGCGCGGGGAGACGGTCTCGCAGCGGGACCGAAGGCGGCGGCGGTGGACGGCGCACCGGCGCGGGCGCGGCGACCGGTGGCTTGGGCACCGGAACGACGGGTGCGACGACCGGCTCGGGCTTAGGCGACGGCTCCGGCACCTGAACGACCGCGACTTGGGGCCGCGCCACTTCGACAGGCTTTGCCGGCGGCGGTGAGATCTCTGCCGGCATGGCTTCGGGCGCGGCGGGCAACTCGGTTGGCGCCGCCACCTCGCCTGCGCCCTGCGTCAGCCGACGCTCGAGCGTGGCGACCCGCTGTTCGAGCTCCATCACGCGCCGCTGCAGCTTCATCATGCCGCCGTCGACGGTCGCAGAATCGGCGGGGGCCTGGCCCGGAATGCGTTCAGCCTCGGTGCGATGCGGCGGGGCCTTCTCCTTCTTCTTGCCGAGCAGCTGCGGCAACACGAAGGCGCCGACCACCGCGAGCACCAGCGCCACGGGCACCGACTCGAACAGCGCCCCGATGAACAGGCCGGCAATGATGCCAATGAACCACATCCTGACTCCCCTTGTTTGGCGAGTGCGGAGTTTACGGCGGTTCAAGGCGCGAGGCGCCACGGCGCCCCGAGCAGTCTGGATTGTTAGCTATAGTTTTAGTAGCAACTCAGATCGGCGTGAGCTTGGCCACCGACAAGGCCAGCCACTTCACGCCATGCCGCGCGAACTTGACCTGCGCACGCGCGTCGTCCCCGGTGCCTTCGAGGGCCGTCACCGTGCCTTCGCCGAACTTGTTGTGGAAGACCTGCATGCCCGAGCGCAAACCGTGCGAAGGCGCCGTCTTCTGCGGGGGCACCGGCGGGCTGGCGAAGGTGTCCTTGTCGCGGCTGCCGCCGCCGTAGCTGCTGCCACCACCGTAGCCGCCACCGCCCCCTGCCCCGCCGCGCGTGCTGCCATAGCCGCCGCCGTAGCCGAAGGCCGACGTGCCGCCGCCGAAGCCCTGGTTCTTGGGCGTGAGCCACTTGAGCGCACCCTGCGGCAGTTCTTCGAAGAAGCGGCTCTTCACGTTGTAGCGGGTCTGGCCGTGCAGCATGCGCGTCTGCGAATGGCTCAGGTACAGGCGCTTGCGGGCGCGGGTGATCGCCACGTACATCAGGCGGCGCTCTTCCTCGAGGCTCTCGAAATCGCTCATCGAGTTCTCGTGCGGGAACAAGCCCTCTTCCATGCCGGTGATGAACACGCAGTCGAACTCCAGGCCCTTGGCGGCGTGCACGGTCATCAGTTGCACCGCGTCCTGCCCGGCCTGCGCCTGGTTGTCGCCCGACTCGAGCGCCGCGTGCGTGAGGAACGCGGCCAGCGGGCTCAACGTTTCGCCGGTCTCCGCGTCGGGCGCGAGAGGTTCGTCGATCACCGGGCGCGTCAGGTCGATGCCCTGACTGGCGGGCGACTGGCGCAGTTCGTCGACCGGCAGCGCCACGGCGTCGCGGCCAAAGCCTTCCTGCGTGACGAAGCTCTCGGCCGCGTTCACCAGTTCGTCCAAGTTCTCGATGCGGTCGGCGCCTTCGCGGTCGGCCTTGTAGTGCTCGACGAGGCCGCTGTGGTCGAGCACCAGCTCGATGATCTCGCGCAGGCTCACGCCCTGCGTCTGCTCGCGCAGCACGTCGATCTTGGCGACGAAGCCGGTGAGGTTGGCGCCCGCCTTGCCGCCGACCACGCTCACCGCGTCGTGCAGCGAACGGCCGGCCGCGCGGGCCGCGTCCTGCAGGGTTTCGAGCGTGCGCGCGCCGATGCCGCGCGGCGGGAAGTTCACGACGCGCAGGAAGCTGGTGTCGTCGTCCTTGTTCTCCAGCAGGCGCAGGTAGGCCAGCGCATGCTTGATTTCGGCGCGCTCGAAGAAGCGCAGGCCGCCGTACACGCGGTAGGGCACCGACGCATTGAAGAGCGCGGTTTCGATCACCCGGCTCTGCGCATTGCTGCGGTAGAGCACGGCCATCTCCTTGCGGTCGAAGCCGTCGCGCGCGAGCTGGCGCATTTCCTCGACCATCCACTGCGCCTCGGCCAGGTCGGTGGTCGATTCGTACACACGCACCGGCTCGCCGGGCCCCTGGTCGGTGCGCAGGTTCTTGCCCAGGCGCTTCTTGTTGTGGCTGATGAGCTCGTTGGCCGAGTCGAGGATGTTGCTGTAGCTGCGGTAGTTCTGCTCCAGCTTGATCTGGTGGCGCACGTCGAACTCGCGCACGAAGTCGGTCATGTTGCCGACGCGCGCGCCGCGGAACGCGTAGATGCTCTGGTCATCGTCGCCCACGGCGATCACGCTGTTGTCGCGGCCGGGCTCGAACTGGCCGCCGACGGTGTTGCCAGCGAGCATCTTGATCCACGCGTACTGCAGGCGGTTGGTGTCCTGGAACTCGTCGATCAGGATGTGGCGAAAGCGCCGCTGGTAGTGCTCGCGCACCGGTGCGTTGTCGCGCAGCAGTTCGTAGCTGCGCAGCATGAGTTCGCCGAAGTCGACCACGCCTTCGCGCTGGCACTGCTCTTCGTAGAGCTGGTAGAGCTCGACCTTCTTGCGGTCGTCGTCGCTGCGCACCTCGATGTCGCCGGGGCGCAGGCCGTCTTCCTTGGCGCCGGCGATGAACCACTGGGTCTGCTTGGCGGGGAAGCGCTCGTCGTCGACGTTGAACTGCTTCATCAGCCGCTTGATGGCCGAGAGCTGGTCTTGCGTGTCGAGGATCTGGAAGGTGGACGGCAGGTTGGCGAGCTTCCAGTGCGCGCGCAGCAGGCGGTTGCACAGGCCGTGGAAGGTGCCGATCCACATGCCGCGCACGTTGACGGGCAGGATCGCCGTCAGCCGCGTCATCATTTCCTTGGCGGCCTTGTTCGTGAAGGTCACGGCGAGGATGCCGCCGGCCGACACCTGGCCCGTCTGGAGCAGCCATGCAATGCGGGTGGTCAGCACGCGGGTCTTGCCGGAGCCGGCACCCGCGAGGATCAGCGCGTTGCCTGCGGGCAACGTGACCGCTGCCAGTTGCTCCGCGTTCAGGTTCTTGAGCAGCGGCAGGTCCGAAGGATTCGGGAAGGGGGCGTCAGCCGCGGGATCGTTAAACAACATCCTGCGATTGTAGAAACCACTGCGTATGCGGGTTATACGAAGAAGCGGAAGACCCGGCTTCGCAAGACCGCGTAAAATCAATCACCGGGCCCAAGTTTCTTGCGCCCGGTTTTTTGTGGGCGTTTTCTTTGCTGAACGCACCGCGAAAACCGGCCGGACCAAGCGCTCTTTCGTTCCCTTCAACGATTCCTTTCTGGAGCCTGGCCATGCAAATCTTCGACTACGACAACATTCTTCTGCTCCCGCGCAAGTGCCGCGTCGAGAGCCGTTCCGAGTGCGACACCAGCGTCACGCTGGGCGAACGCAGCTTCCGCCTGCCGGTGGTGCCCGCCAACATGAAGACGGTGGTCGACGAGTCGATCTGCCTGTGGCTGGCGCAGAACGGCTACTTCTACGTGATGCACCGCTTCGACCTCGACAACGTCAAGTTCGTCAAGGACATGCAGGGCAAGGGCGTGTTCGCCTCGATCTCGCTCGGCGTGAAGAAGCCCGACTACGACACCGTCGACCAGTTGGTGGCCGAGGGCCTGACGCCCGAGTACATCACCATCGACATCGCCCATGGCCATGCCGACAGCGTGAAGAACATGATCGGCTACCTCAAGCAGAAGCTGCCGAAGGCCTTCGTGATTGCCGGCAACGTCGGCACGCCCGAAGCCGTGATCGACCTCGAGAACTGGGGCGCGGACGCGACCAAGGTCGGCATCGGCCCGGGCAAGGTCTGCATCACCAAGCTCAAGACCGGCTTCGGCACGGGCGGCTGGCAGCTGTCGGCGCTCAAGTGGTGCGCCCGCGTGGCGACCAAGCCGATCATTGCCGACGGCGGCATCCGCGACCACGGCGACATTGCCAAGAGCGTGCGCTTCGGCGCGTCGATGGTGATGATCGGCTCGCTGTTCGCGGGCCATGAAGAGTCGCCGGGCAAGACGGTCGATGTCGACGGCACGCTGTTCAAGGAATACTACGGCTCCGCCAGCGACTTCAACAAGGGCGAGTACAAGCACGTCGAAGGCAAGCGCATCCTCGAGCCGATCAAGGGCAAGCTGGCCGACACGCTGGTCGAGATGGAACAGGACGTGCAGAGCTCGATCAGCTACGCGGGCGGCCGCACACTGATGGACATCCGCAAGGTCAACTACGTCACGCTGGGCGGCGACAACGCGGGCGAACACCTGCTGATGTAAGCGCCCTGCCCTGCCGCCGCGCCGATCAGGCTTCGAGCAGATGCACCGCGTGGCGGTGCAACGCATGGGCCGGATCGGCGAGCGCATCGACCACGCCGAAGTGGTTGAGGCCCGGCAGCACCTCGCACACCGGCACGGTGTTGCGGCCCCACGCCTCGCGGATCATCGCGTTGTGGCGGATGAACTCCTCGCTCTCCTCGCCGCCGGCCAATGCATAGAGCTGGCCGCGCTTTGGCGCGGGCCACAGCGCGGGGCTGGCGCGCAATGCGTCGGCATCGGTCAGCTTCAGCGTGTTCACCAGGAACGGCGTGTGCTGCAGCGGTCGCAGGTCGTAGAGGCCGGAGACCGACAGCGCATTGCGCACCAGTTGCGCGGGCAGATCGGGGGCGACCGCCTTCCAGTCGCACGAGAGGAGTGCCGCCGCCATGTGGCCGCCGACCGAATGGCCCGCAACGGTGATGCGCGAGGGGTCACCGCCGTAGTTGGCGACGTGCCGCCAGGTCCATTCGAGGGCGCGCACCATCTGCATCACGATGCCGGGCACCGTGACCGGCTGTTCCGGCGTACCGGGACACAGCGCGTAGTTGGGCTGGACCACGCACACGCCGCGGTCATTGAACGCCGGGGCGATGAAGGAGTGGTCTTTCTTGTCCATGGCGCGCCAGTAGCCACCGTGGATGAAGACCAGCACGGGCGCGTCGGGCACGGGTGCCGGGAAGATGTCGAGGGTTTCGTTCGTGCCGCTGCCGTAGGGCACGTCGATCCGGGCAGGCAAGGCGTCGCGCGCGGCGGCGGAGTCGCGGGCCCAGCGCTGGAAGTACTCGGGGTGGTCTTTCACCCGCGCGAGGTTGTTGTACATGCCTTCCAGCCAGGCGGGTTCGTACGAGGCCATGCGGTTCTTTTCTCCGTGCTTCGAAAGGCGCGAATCTTGGCACGGCGGCATGTTCCAAAACCGGAGTTCTGGTTAAAATTTGCCCTGCGTTGGGGGGGTAGCTCAGCTGGGAGAGCGCCGCGTTCGCAATGCGGAGGTCGTGAGTTCGATCCTCATCCTCTCCACCAACCGACACCGAAGAGGCCTTGGCATTTGTTGCCAAGGCCTTTTCATTTTGCGGCTCAGGTGTCGAGCGTCAAGTGCTGGCCATGCAGCGCGGCGGCCGCCGGCGACGCAAGAAAGCCGATGGTCTGCGCGGCGACCGAGGTCGACACCCATTCGGCCGGGTTGGCGTCGGGCATGGCCTGGCGGTTCGCGGGCGTGTCGAGCACGCTCGGTGCCACGCTGTTCACGTTGACGCCGTGCGGCGCGGCCTCGGCGGCCATGGCTTCCACCAGTCGCTGCAGCGCACTCTTCGACGCGATGTAGGCCGCCATCGCCGGCAGGCCGCGTGCGGCGACCTTCGCCGTCACGGCCACGACGCTGCCCGCGCCGCGCTCGATCATCGAAGGCAGCACTGCTTGAGTCACCGCGACGAACGACCACGCGTTGAGATTCATCATCCGGTCCCAGCTCTCGCGAGAGAGTGCATGCGTGGCCTCGCCCATTTCAAAACCACCCGCGATGTGCACGAGCGCGTCGATCTGGCCGAAGGACTTGAGCACCTGCTCGGCGAGACCGGCCATGCCGGGCGCCGAGGTCACATCGCCCGCGAGCAGCAGGTGCCGGGAGTTGTCGAGGCCCGGAAAGACCTCGGCGAGCCGGCCCGCGTGATGGTCGACCAATGCAAGGCGCGCGCCCTGCTCGAGGAAGTGCTGAGCCACGGCGCGGCCCAGTGCGCCAGCGGCGCCTGTGATCAATACATGGGACGTGATGCTTGCATCGCTCATCGAAATTCTCCTGGTTGAAGGGGCTTGCCCATCGGGTGTGGCGAATCCTAACGCTGCGACTCACAAATTTTTTGGACAAGATCAAAATCTGGGATATACTCGTGGTCTTGCCAGAAAACACTAAACGTTTTCAAAGCAAGGGCTCTTAGCTCAGTTGGTAGAGCAGCGGACTCTTAATCCGTAGGTCGAGTGTTCGAGTCACTCAGGGCCCACCACCAACACTAAAAATAGCGCGGTCTCCGCGCTATTTTTTCGTCTGGACTTTTCCCACTACGGGACTCGCGAACGCACTTTCGCAAATGCAAAACCTCCCAGCGCAAGCTGGCGAGGTTTTTCTTTTTGCGCTCTCGATGGCCGCGCAGAGCCATCCTGTCAGGCGGGACTTTCTTCACAAACGTGCAGACCTAGTTGAACAAGTCTGAGCGTTTGACCGAACAGAACCCATAGCTGTCTCGTTCCAACCTTTTCTCGATGCATTGAAAAGTGGAGATTCAAGCCATCGGCGATCCCTTCAGGGACCGTCGAAGAATCCGGCGCTGCCAACCGCGCGCCGTCATGGCTCGATCGACAATTTCTTAACAGGGGGAACTGGCAATGAACCAGTTGGCGGAACTGAAACCCATCGCGCTCGTGGGTTGCGACAGAGTACAGGCAGTGCTGTTGACCGAAAAGCTTCGGTCCATGGGGCACACATCCATGACATTCGACAGCGGTGCCGATTTCCTGGTGGCACTGGGGAGCGGCAAGAAGTTCGGCCTGCTCCTGCTGACGCTGCAGGGCGAGGAAGGATGGACGGGTCTCGTGGCCATGTGCAAGGTGCTGCATATCCCGGCACTCCTGATCATCAGCGAAGCACAGCGTCATATGCCAATCGCTGAACTGGTCACGATGCGCGAAGAAACTTCTAAGAATCACGCCATCGACTTCATCGTCTGGCCAATCAGCAGCGATCTCGACCTCGACTGGCGGATACGCACTCTTGCCCGCCGCATCGACGTATCGTCCGCCCCGCCTGCACCGCCTGCACGCACCGTCGACCTCGTGTTCGACGGCTATCGCTTTCTCGGTCCCAACCGCGTGGTGGTGCACGACGACCGGGAGGTGCGGCTGAAGCCGCGCGAATTCGAACTTGCGCTACTGCTTTTTCGCAACAGCGGGCGACTGCTGGAGCGGGACTGGATACTCTCGCTGCTCTGGGGCGCCGAGGTGGCGCGCAAGGACAGCCGCGTGCTCGATGTCTGCATGTCTGGCATTCGCCGCAAGCTCGCCTTGTCGAGGGAGAACGGCTTCATCCTGCACACGGTGTACGGGCGCGGCTACGAACTGGGGCGGGTTTCGCCGCCTTCGCATGCAGCACGGAGAATGGGATCTTTCGCGAGCCTGCGTGTCGAGGAGATTCACATTCCTGCGATATGAATAGCACCGGAGGCGCTCTGCCTGGCAACCCAGTCGTCAAGAAAGCGTACCAGCGCCTCCCGCTGCTCACCCAGTTCGGCAATCAAGTACTGACGCGCATGCTCCTGTGCGAGTTCGCTCGACAGGAACCACTGCTCGCGCGCAAGGCTGCCCTGAAGCGGCGGCGCGCCCCAGACCGCATTGCCGCCACCCAGAAAAGCCTCCGTCACCGGCAAACGCCCGTCTGTCTTGCCGACATCCGACAGCGCGTTGCGCGGCCCGCCCAGCGTAACGCGGACCCGCACGATGTCTTCATCCATATCGATGGACGCACCTAGGCCACCCGATTGATGCACCTGCCAGAGTTGCGCCGCCGGAGCGTTGCGAACCCAGCTCTCCAGTGCTCTCGTCAAACTTTCGAGAATGATTTTCTTGTCCATACGGCAATATTTCACATTTTTATCGACCACTTGCGTCTTACCCAGACGCAACCTACAAAAGCCCCCGGTACGGCGTGGCATCTTGCAATGGCTGTCACGCATCACAAGAACATTACGACAGGGACACAAACTCGAAGCTCAAAAGCTCGTTCAGACCCGCTCCTGCGGGTATTTTTTTGCCCGTCTATCGCCGGTGCCCGCAGCGATACCTGACAACCAAGGTGCGGGCCGGTAGCGGCATGTGATTCTGGGCGTAGGCTATATTTCTTGCCATGGAAAAGGCTTCCGACATAGGCAAACCCACGGTACCCATCGACTTGATCGGGCCGGACCATTGGCCTCGCCCGCGACGCGGCACCGGCCGCGCCACCAAAGTGATCGCTGTCATCGTGGGAGGACTTGCAGCTGCGGGGGTGATCGCCTACCGCTTCTTCGGCGTCGGACGCTGATCCGCACGCCTCAAACGACAAAGCCCGCTGCCTCCAGGACAGCGGGCTTTTTTCATAGGCACCGGCGAGAACGAACATCACCGCCAAGCCCCTACTGGAGCCGCGAACCCTTGGGCAGCCGCTTCGCGAGCCACTCGTGCACGTCCGCACGGATGTTGCGACCTTCGAGCAGAAAGTTCTCGAAGCGGCTCGGCACATAAGGCAGGTACACCAGCGGCATGCCTGCTTCCTCCGGCGTGCGCGCGGCCTTGCGGTTGTTGCAGACCGCACACGCGCTCACGAGGTTGGTCCATGTCCACGGGCCGCCGCGCGACTCGGGCATCACATGCTCGCACTGCAGATCGCGCTCCTGGAACACGCCTGCGCAGTAGGCGCAGGTGTGGCGGTCGCGGCGAAGCAGCTTGGTCTTGGTGACGCTCGGGACCACGTCGAAGAGATTGATCTTCGAAGCACCGCGCAGCGCGATGATCGGCGCCACCTCGACGCGCGACTGCACACCGCGCGCTACGTTGAAACCGCCGCGCAGCGTCGCCAGCGGCAGGTCGCCGTCTTCCCAGGCCACGGAGCCGGTGGCGTAGTGCAACACCGCCTGCTCCAGCGAGATCCAGGCTTGCGGCGTGCCCTGAATATCGAGTTGCAGGACGTGAGGATGCATGTCTCGCCTCCTTTCGCGGCGATGGTCGTCGTGACGACGTTGAGTGAAATCCAGAAAACGATGGGGTGCACGAACGGGATCGAACCGTCGTCAGCGGGACCACAACCCGCGGCTCTGCCATTGAGCTACGCGCACCATGAAACATGATCGGTCGGCTCTACCACTCGCCGACCGCGCGCACGCGCTGGTCGAGATCGAGGCCTTCGAGCTGAAGCTCGCGACCGGGCGGTGCGTCGCCGCTTTCCGAGGCACGCCGTGCATCGGTCACGATGCCGAAGCGTTGGGCCAAGGCCAGCACCATGCGCTTGCGCGGCTGTGCGGGACGCACGGTGATCATCCGGATCGGGGTATTGCGCTTGCGCATGACGGCTCCTTGGTTGGTGTGACAGCAAACAGAAAAATGGCCCCACGTGCACGACTCGAACGTGCAACCCCTTGCTTCGTAGGCAAGTGCTCTGATCCATTGAGCTAACGCGGGTCGAAAAACAAGAATCGAAAAAGTGTCCGGTTACGAGTTCCGGCGCCGCCCAATCTTTGCGGCCGGTTTCCGCGGGAGGGCCATCTGCATGGCCCGGTCCCGCTCGGGTTCGGTGGTGAAAGCGGTAGCCCGCTCGCTTTCCATTCCGGTTGTGTCCTCACGCGACGAACAGCACGCTGGGCGCTGTCCCGTACGACGTCGCTGCACAGGAGTGATCAATTCCTGCACATCCCGCCAGACCGTCTACGCGGTGGGCTCTGGCGGTGTGGTGAAGGCACACCCGGAATGGCCAAGCACGGCCGACAACAAACAAACAAGCAAAACAAAAAGGCCCGGAACCTTTCGGTGTCCGGGCCTCTGCAAGAGAGAGCTTGGAAGGTATGCGCCTACGCGCAACCTCCACCCGGTAGCACCTGATCCTCGACTTTTCCAACGCGCAGGCTGGCTGCGGCTTTCGTGGAATACACGTGGCTCTGGTGCTGATTCAGTCGGGTCGACGGCATGCCGCCGAAACCACCGCACGCCCAGACGCGCACGAGCGATCGGCCCGAGGCGGGTCGAATGCTGGCGAGGGTCAATGCGATGTTCACGATGGTTCCTGAGTCAAAAATTGCCGCTGTCGGCTGTTAGGGGTTGGAAAAAAGGTACGGCTTGGGCCGCGAATGAAGACAACTGTAAATAGTGTTTACGGCGACGTCAACAACCGGGACAATCTTTTTTTGTCTTGTTGTTGTTTTTGAACAGTGCCCAATATCACCGTCGCGCGTCGCCGCAATGCCCTCGCGCTTCATCGCCGTTTTCTCGAAGAGGCCGTTGCCGCGGGCCTGCCTGCCAAGGGCCTGGACCAGGCGTTCGCGAAGAAGATCGAAATATCTCCCAGCATGTGGAGCCAGATCAAGAGTTCGCGGCCCATCGGCGACAACCTGGCGCGACAGATCGAACGGCACTGCAACGTGGAAACCGGCTGGCTCGACAAGGAAGACCGTCCCAGCGAAGTGCCCGATGCGGCGGAAGAGCGCTTCATCGCGGCGGCACGCGAGGCGTGGCGTGCCGCCAATGCCAAGGGAAAGAAGGAACTCACCGGCTGGCTGAAGAAGCGCGCTCAGGACGCTACGGCCGGCAGCGAGCCCGCTGCCTGAAGAAGCTCAGCCCAATTCGGGCGCGTTGCGCACGATGGCCGCGCGCATGTCATCCGGAATGGCAACCGCGCGATGCGTTTCGAGCGACGTGGTCACCAGCACCTGCTGCATCTGCATGCGCACCTCACCATCGACGGGATCGAAGCAGCGCACGCGCAAGGTCATCGAACGCGAACCCAGTCGCTCGACGGCCAGTCCGAGCATCACCTGATCGCCCATGCGGCTCACCGCGCGGAAGTCGGCTTCGAGCTTCACGGTCGGCAGGCCGATTCGCCGCTGCGCCACCAGCCCGTGATAGCTGAGCCCGAGGCCTTCGTTCACCCAGTCTTCGACGAGGCCGTTGAGCATCACGAAGTACTGCGGATAGAAGACGATTCCCGCCGGATCGCAGTCCGAGAAGCGGATCAGCCTCGGCCGGCAAAACTCGCTGCTCTCGCCCATGCTCACCCCTCCTCGCCCGAAGGCTCGCCGCGCATCACGTGCACACGCAGCAGGCCAAGCTGCGTATGCAGTTGCTTCACCGTCTTCATGTCGAGCCCCGAGAACATTTCGAGGATCCATTGCTCGTGCTCGCTCGCCATGGTCTCAAAAGTGCGGCGCCCGGTGGGCGTGAGACTCACGATCCACGCACGGCGGTCGTCCGGGCTGGGTGCGCGCGCCACCATGCCTTCGCGTTCGAGTTCGTCCGTCAGGCCCGTGACGTTGCCGCCCGTCACCATCAGATAGCGCGACAGCACGCGCATCTTCAGCCCGTCCTTGTAGCGGTAGAGCTGCGCCATGTAGTCGAAGCGTGCCAGCGAGATACCGAAGCGCTCCCGCAGCCGGCGCCGGATCTCGGCCTCGATCTGCGTGGTACTGGCCAGCATGCGCAGCCACAGCTTGAGCATCGCGTGGTCTTCATGGCCGGCGCGCGCTTCGTGGCCCAGTTCTTCGGCGTCGCTCAACGCCGCATGAGAAGCATCGTTGCGTGTCATGTCACTTCTCCTCCTGAAACCGAGATCGACTGCCCCGTAACCGACGCAGCACCTTCGCCGCACAGCCAGCGCACTGTGTCGGCCACCTCTGCCGGCTGCACGATGCGGCGCTGCGGGTTGACGCTCGAGAACTCCGCCAGCGCATCGGCTTCGCTGCGTCCTGTCTTGCCGACCACATTGGCCACGCTGTTGCGCAAAATGTCGGTGTCGGTATAGCCGGGGCACACCGCATTCACCGTGATGCCCTTGCGCGCCACTTCGAGCGCCAGCGAACGCGTGAGCCCGACCACGCCGTGCTTGGCGGCCGTGTAGGCCGCCACATAGGCATAGCCCTTCTGCCCCGCCGTGCTGGCGATATTGACGATGCGCCCCCAGCCGGCGTCGAGCATGTCGGGTAGCGCCGCCTGCGCGCACAGGAAGCTGCCCGTGAGGTTGACCGACAGCATCCGCTGCCAGAGATCAAACGAAGTCTTGAGGAACGGCGCACTCTCGGCCGCACCCGCGTTGTTGACGAGGATCGCGACCGGCCCGCGTACGGCGCGCGCCTCGGCGAAGGCCGCCTGTACCGCCTCCTGGTTCGCCACATCCGCGGCAACCACGCCATGCCCGTCGCCTTCCAGCGAGTCGGCCACCCGCTGCAGTGCCTCGCGATCACGCCCCAGCAGGGTCAGAAGAGCCCCCTGGGCGGCAAGGGTACGGGCGATCTCGGCGCCAATGCCGCGTGCGGCACCCGTGACGAGTGCATGGCGGCCAGTCAATGAATTTGAGTACATACCTGAATGTTTTAGTTCTGAATCATTTTAGCGGTGCGGACGAGCACGGGTTGTCACCGCATGAAACGGCCGCCGTTGAGATCCAGGGTGGCGCCGGTCAAGAAGGCCGCCGCCGGGGACGCGAGATAAACCACCGCGGCTGCCACTTCCTCCGGCAAACCGAAGCGCCCGATCGGAATGCTCGCTTGCAGCGTCTGCCGCCGCGCGGGGTCCAGCGCCTCGAGCAGGGGGCTCCGGATCGCCGCTGGCGCCAGCGCGTTCACGGTCACGCCGTGCGGTGCCAGTTCCTGCGCGAACGAGCGCGTCAGCGCCAGCAACCCCGCCTTGCTCGCCGCGTAGTGCACGCCGGTCGCCGCGCTGGACTGCTGCCCCGCCATCGACGCCAGGTTGACGATGCGCCCTGTACCCCGCTCGCGCATGTGCCGGCCGGCAATGCGGCAGCCGAAGAAGCTGCCGCGCAGGTTGATGGCGAGCACGTCGTCCCACTCCTCGGGCGTGATCTCCCACAGCGAGGTGGTCGGCGTGCGCGCCGCGTTGTTGACCATGATGTCGACGGCGCCAAAGTGCGCCACGGCCTCGTCGAAGCAGGCGCGGAACCCGGCCTCGTTACGCACATCGAGCCGCAGCGCGAGGCCGCCGATCTCCTTTGCCACCGCCTCCACGCCTGCAAGATCGACATCCGCCAACGCGACTTTCGCTCCCGCCTCCGACAGCCCGCGGGCAATGGCCTCGCCAAGCCCGCGTCCTGCCCCCGTCACGAACGCCACGCGGCCGGAAAGGGTCGACGCTGCGTCCATCATGCGTCTAGCTCCTCGCGGGCCGGCCGTCCCACGTCAGCGGCCCCACGCCGCGCTCGCGCAGCTTGAACTTCTGCACCTTGCCGTTCTCGGTGCGCGGCAGATCGGCCAGCACGTCGATGTAGCGCGGCACCGCGAAGTAAGGCAAGCGCCCTTCGCAGAAACGCGCCAGTTCGGCAGGATCGACCGGCACGCCTTCGCGCGCAACCAGCGCCGCCATCACCTCGTCTTCCGCCAGTTCGGAGCGCACCGGATACACGGCACACGCGGCCACGCCCGGATGGCTCAGCAGCACCTGCTCGACCTCGAACGAAGAGATGTTCTCGCCCCGCCGCCGGATCGCGTCCTTGATGCGGTCGACGAAACGAAAGGCCCCGTCGGCATCGCGCACCACGCGGTCTCCGGTATGGAACCAGAGATTGCGCCAGGCCTCGACCGTCTTTTCCGGCATGTTGAAGTAGCCGCTCGCAAAGGCATAGGGCTCGTCCGCGCGCAGCAGCAATTCGCCGGCTTCGCCAGGCGGCAACGCCACGTCGTCTTCATCGGCCACGCGCGCCTGGAAACCTGGCCGCAACCAGCCCATGACGCCGCCGCGCGGCGAATCGGGCGCGGTGGCGATGGCGAAGTTGGTCTCGGTCGAGCCGTAGCCCTCGAGCAGCGACACGCCCGTGCGCGCCTTGAACGTCGCACCCGCGGCGGAAGGCACGCCAGGCCCGAGCCCGATGCGCACCCGATGCTCCCGCTCCCCCGCGCCTTCCGGCTGCGCCAACAGAATCGGCACCATCGCGCCCAACAGGTACACCACCGTCGCGCGGCTCGCACGCATCGCGGGCCAGAAGCCCGACGCCGAGAAGCGCGATTCGAACACCACCTCGGCACCCGTCAGCGCAGCCTGCGCGAAGGTGTTGAGCGCGTTGATATGGAACAGCGGAAGCGTGGTGCACAGCACGTCATCGGCTCCCACGCCGAGCACTTCCGCGCTGTTCACGCCCCACCAGAAATACTGCGCATGCGGGCAGATCACGCCCTTGGCGGGCCCTGTAGTGCCCGAGGTATAGAGGATGGCAAGCGGATCGCCGGGTTGCACCGGCGCCGGCTCCAGGGCGTCTCCTGCTTCGGGGTACGGCACCACGCGCACGCCGGCGGGCACCTGCCATTCGACAGCCTCCGAGCCTCCTACCACCCAGATCTCGCGCAATGACGTGCGCGCCAGGTCGGCTGTCGCAAGCCGCTCGACGAACGCCGCCTCGATCACCAGCAGCTTCGCCTGGCTGTTCGCCAGGAAGTATTCGACCTGCGGCCCCATCGATGCGGTGTTGACCGGAACGGTCGACGCCCCCAGCCAGCCCGCGCCGAGAAAGCTCTCCAGAAACTCGATGCGGTTGCCGCACATCACCGCGATGCGGTCGCCGCGCGCCACGCCCGCGGCCGCCAACGCACCGGCACGGACTGCGGCGGCCTGCGCCGCGTCGCGATGCGTCCAGGCGTGCGCCCCGATGCGCAGCAGCGCGCGCGCACCGAACACATCGGCCTGCCGCAGCAGCATTGCAGGCAGCGTGCGCCGGGCAGGCGGCACGGCGCGAACATCAGTCGTCATCGTGCGTGCCTCCGCCGAGGTAGGTCGCCTGCACGCGCGGGTCGCTCGCCAGTTCGGCCGAGGCGCCCGACAGCGCGATCTCGCCGGTCTCCAGCACGTAGCCCTGGTCCGAGCTTTCCAGCGCCGCGCGCGCGTTCTGCTCCACCAGCAGGATCGACACGCCGTCATCGCGCAGCTTGCGCACGATGGTCAGGATGTCCCGCACGATCAGCGGCGCCAAGCCCAGGCTGGGCTCGTCGAGCATCAGCAGCCGGGGCGCCGACATCAGCGCGCGGCCCACCGCCAGCATCTGCCGCTCGCCGCCCGAGAGCGTGTCGGCGCGCTGCGTCCGCCGTTCCGCCAGCCGGGGAAAGCGGTCGTACACCGACTGCAGCCGCTTCTTCATCGCATCGCCGCGCAGCCGCTTGGCATAGGCGCCGAGCTGCAGGTTGTCGAGCACGGTGAGTTCGCCGAACAGCTCGCGCTTCTCCGGCACGAGGCACAGGCCGCGCTCCACGCGCGCTTCCACGTCGAGCCCCTGCAGGTCTTCGCCCTCGAAGCGCAGCGTGCCCTTGCAGGGCAGCAGGCCCATGGCGGCAGCCAGCAGCGTGGTCTTTCCCGCGCCGTTCGGGCCGATCACCGAGATGATCTGCCCCGGCTGCAGGTCGAGCGACACGCCACGCACCGCCTCCACCTGCCCGTACGACACGTGCAGGTCGCCAATCTCGAGCATCGCGGTCATACGACGCTCCCCAGGTAGGCCGCCTGCACGCGCTCGTCCGCGCGCACCGCGGACGGCACGCCCTCCACGAGCTTGGAGCCGAAGTTCATCACCACCAACCGGTCTACCAGTTTCATCACGAAGTCCATGTCGTGTTCGACGATGAGGATGGTCACGCCCTCCTCGCGCAGCTTGCGAAGCAGATCGCCTAACGCCATCTTTTCCTTGCGGCGCAGGCCGGCGGCGGGCTCGTCGAGCACCAGCAGCACGGGGTCGGCAGCCAGCGCGCGTGCGATTTCCAGAATGCGCTGCGTGCCCAGCGGCAGGCTGCCCGCGAGTTCATGCGCGCGGTCGCCCAGGCCGATGCGGTCGAGCTGTCGCTGCGCCTCCTGCAGGATCTGCCGCTCTTCCGTGCGGTCCAGCCGCAGCCCGGCCTTCAGGATGCCCGAGCGCGTGCGCGAATGCGCGCCCAGCGCCACGTTGTCCAGCAGGCTCATGTGCGGGCGCAGCTTCACATGCTGGAAGGTGCGCGCCAGACCCAGCCGCGCCACCTCGCGCTGCGGCATGCCGGCGATGTCGTGCGCCAGGAAGCGCACCTGGCCCGAGCTCATCGGCAGCGTGCAGGTCAGCAGGTTGAACATGGTCGACTTGCCTGCGCCGTTGGGCCCGATCAGCCCGACGATCTCTCCGGCCTTCACGTCGAAGCTCACGTCGTTCACCGCCACCAGCCCGCCGAAGCGCTTGACCGCGCCGTTCACCGACAGCACCTGCGAGCCGCGCTCGGGCAGCGTGCGGTGCGGCAGAGGCTCGACCGGCGGCGCATCGTGGCGCGACGGCTCTCGCGCCGAACCGCGCCTGCGCGTCCAGCGGCGCAGCAGGCCCATCACACCGCCGCGCGCAAAGTGCAGCAGCAGGATGAAGAGCGCCGCGAAGGCCACCGCCTCCAGCTGCCCTGCCCGCTGCGTGAGCATGGGCAGCACGTCCTGCAGGCCGTTCTTGAGCACCAGCACCAGCGCGGCGCCCACCAGCGCGCCCGCAAGCTGGCCGAGGCCGCCGGCCACCGCCATCAGCAGGTACTCGATGCTGGCGCGCACGTCGAATGGCGACGGGCTCACGAAGCGGTTCATGTGCGCATAGAGCCAGCCCGCCAGCCCCGCGAACAGCGCGGCCGTGACGAACAGCGACAGCCGCACGCGGTACGCATCCGCCCCCACGCTCGCCAGCAGCGTCGCGCCGCCGCGCAGCCCGCGAATGGCACGCCCCGGCCGCGACTGCAGCAGGTTGTGGCTGAACAGGCAGGCCAGCCCCACCACCACCCAGATCAGGTAGTACATCGCGCGCGGATCGGCCAGCGACCAGCCCGCCACCTGCAGCGGCGGAATGTTCGACAGCCCCGTGTGCCGGCCCAGCGCATCGACGTTGCCGAACAGCATCGCGATCGACAGCCCCCAGGCGATGGTGCTCAGCGGCAGGAAGTGTCCGCCCAGCCGCAGCGTGAGCATGCCGATGGCCAGCGCCGACACCCCCGTGAGCAGCAGCGCGAACAGCAGCCCGATCCAGGGCGACATGCCCTGCGTCGTCGTGAGCCATGCCGTCGCATAGGCCGCGATGCCCACGAAGGCCGCCTGCCCGAACGAGGTCGCGCCGCCCACGCCGGTCAGCAGCACCAGCCCCAGCGCCACCAGCGCACCGATGCCGATGTCGTTGAGCAGCGAGACGGTGAAGCTGCCCGCCACCGCCGGCACCAGCGCCAGCACCACGACCAGCCCGGCGATCCACGCCATGCGTTTGCGATTGCCGTTCATTGGTCCACCTCGTCTTCTTCCTCTTCCGCGTGCGCCGCCATGAAGGAGCGCAGCATGAGCACCGGAATCAGCAGGCTGAACACGATCACGTCCTTCAGCGCGCCGCTCCAGAACGAGGCAAAGCTCTCCACCACGCCGACCGCGAGCGCGCCCACGGCCGTCATCGGGTAGCTCACGAGCCCGCCGATGATCGCGGCCACGAAGGCCTTCAGTCCGATGATGAAGCCCGAGTCGTAATACATGGTCGTCACCGGCGCGATCAGCACGCCGATCAGCCCGGCCAGCAGCGAGGCGCAGCCGTAGGCCAGCAGCGCCGTGCGCACTGGCCGGATGCCCACCAGCCGCGCGCCCACCCGGTTCACCGCCGTGGCGCGCAGCGCCTTGCCGGCCACCGTGCGCTCGAACACCAGGAAGAACAGCCCGCTCAGCACGATGGCCGCTCCCACCATCAGCACCACCTGCCCGCTGACGGTGAAACCATCGCTCAGTGTGAACACAGCGCTGGTCAGCGGCGTGGTGCGCGAACCTTCAGGCCCGAAGAACAGCAGGCCCAACCCCGACAGCAGGAAGTGCAGCGCCAGCGAAACGATCAGCAGCACCAGCACCGACGCATCCGCGATCGGCTGGAACACCACCCGCGCCAGCAGCGGCGCGATGGGCACCACCAGCAGCACGGCCACCGCGATGTGCACAGCCACCGGCACGCCGGGCCGCGCGGCCAGCCACGCCAACACGCACGGAATGGCTGGCAGCACGCCCCACATCAGCACCGCCTTCGGGATGCGCTTGGCCTCGCCGCGGCGCAGCAGGCTGCCGACCTCGGTGGCCAATGCCAGCGCGGCCAGCACCGCGACCATGCCGATGGTCGGCGGCACGCGGTCGGTCTCGAAGGCCGCGAGCGACAGCGCCGCGAAGGCCGCGATGTCGCCGAACGGCACGAACACCACCCGCGTGACCGAGAAGATCAGCACCAGCCCGAGCCCGGCCAGCAGGTAGACGGCCCCGTTGGCCAGGCCGTCGGTGAGGAGGATCAGCGCCACGTCCCACGTCATCGCGCGGCCCTCCGGAAAGTCGAATGCATGAGGTTCAAGGTGCGAGCTTCCATTGGCCGTTGTCGAGCTTGACGATCACCCGGGCGCGTTCATCCACGCCGTAAAGGCTACCGGGTTTGAAGGTGTAGACACCGTGCGTGCCCACCACTTCCTTGGTGCTGAAGATGGCGTCGCGCAGCGCCACGCGGAACTCGGGCGTGCCGGGCTCGGCCTTCTTCATGGCGCGCGATGCGGCGTCGGCGAACACCAGCCAGCCGTCAAAAGAGTAGGCCGAGAAGGCATCGCTGGTCGGCGCGTTGTTGACCTTCTGGAACACGGCGCGGAAGTCGGTCGCGATCTTCTTGGTCGGATAGTTGTCGGGCAACTGCTCGGCCACGATCACCGGGCCTGTGGGCATCAGCGCGTTCTGGCCGGCCGCGCCGACCACGCGCACGAAGTCGGGGTTGATCAGGCCATGCTGGCCGTACACGCCGCCCTTGTAGCCGCGCTCCTGCAGGGCCAGGAACGGCAGCGCGCCCGGCGTTCCGGCGCCGCCGGTCATCACCGCGTCGGGCCGCAGCGCCACGATCTTCAGCACCTGGCCGGTCACCGAGGCGTCGGCGCGCGCATAGCGCTCGTTGCTCACCACCTTGATGCCGGCGCCGGGCGCGGCCTTCATGAGCGCGTCATAGACCAGGTCGCCCCAGGCGTCGGAGAAGCCGATGTAGCCCACGGTCTTCACGTTGTTGCGCTTCATGCGCTCGACCACCGCGTCGATCATCAACTGCGTGGGCTGCGCCACCGTCATCACCCACGGGTTCTCGTTGGGGTCGAGCAGGATGGGCGTGAGGCCGATCATCGGCGTCTTCGCTTCCTTGCCGACCTGCGCCATCGCGATGGCCGCGGGCACGCCCGAGGTGCCCATGAGCACATCCACCTTCTCGTCCTCGATCAGCTTGCGCGCATTGCGCCCGGCCGTGGTGGGGTCGGAGCCGTCGTCGAGCACGATGAGCTGCACCTTGCGGCCGTTCACCTCACCCTTGTAGGCCAGTGCGGCCTGCATGCCCTTGGCGTAGGGCACGCCCAGCGAGGAATTCGGCCCCGACAGCGACACGCTGAGGCCGACCTTGAGGTCGGCCGCCAACGCGCTCGCAACGCCACAGGCGGTCAGCACCGCGGCGAGTGTGCCGCGCGTCAAGGTCTGCATCAGGCTCTTCATGTCGTAGCTCCGGTGAGGATGGTTGTTGGAATGGACAGGTAACTCAGATGAACAACTGGATGGCCGGCAATGCGCGCCCGGCATCGAGCAGGTCGATGCGCTTCTCGCGGATCAGCCAGCCGGTGGGCGTGCGAACGAGGTGGTGGCGGGCGGTGCCGCTCAGCAGGATCTGCTGCCCGCCGCGTGCCTCCACGTACAGAAAGGGGGTGCGCAGCCATGCCTCGTCGCCTTCCTCGCGTTCGACGCGCGAAGGCTGCAGCACGTGCTGGCTGTGGCTGGCGGGATGCTGCGAATGCGCGCGCGGGTTCTTCAGGCGGTCCACGCGCAACTGCAGCAGCAGCCGGTCTTCGTAGGCCAGCGAGTTGTGCGAGAAGGGGTCGGCCTGCGCCGCGCCGAGCAGCGGCACCCAGTAGTGGCCGTCTTCGGCGAACAGGGCCAGCCATTCATCGAGCCGGCGCTCGTCGAGCAGTGCCGCTTCATGGGCGACGAAATCGCGCGGGTCCGTCATGGCGAGGCCTCCATGCCCGCGGCCATGGACTTCGCCCAGGCACGGAACTGGTTGCGCATCAACAGCTCGTTGGTGCCGTTGGTGGTGACCGTCGCCTGCTGCGTCTCGGCCGGGTCGTAGTTGCGGTGTAGGCTCACCCACTCGTTGCCGCCGGCCCGCAGGCCCTGCTGGATGCTCTCGAACAGGTGCACGTCGTCGTGCGCGACCACCGACATCGGCGAGAACACGAGCCGGTTGTAGCTCATGGCCCGCTCGAACAGTAGCGCGGGCGCGCCCGCCGCGCGGAAGCTCCAGGCCTCGATCAGCGTGCGGTCGGCCGCCAGCGGGCGGATCACGCGGATGGCCTGCGGCGAGCCCTTGACCGACAGGCTCGGATAGAAGACCGAGTTCTGCGGCGAGCGCTGCAATATCTCCGCGGCACGCTCTTCGCCGTGCGCGGCGCGCATCGCTGCCTCGTACTCCGGCAACTGTGCGTAGTTGGAATGGATGCTGAAGTTCACGCCCAGCACGCTGTGGCCGTTGGCGAACACCCGGCCGCCCATCTTGTCGAAGAATTCGTAGCCCGAGCCGAAGGGCAGTATCTGCTCCATCGCCATCGGCTTGGGGTCCGTGGGCGCATGGCCCTCCCACAGCGCCTCGGCCGCCTTGGTGGCCGACTCGTGCGTCGACATCGGGTGCACCGTGTCGTTGATGTTCTCCAGGTACATCTTCCAGTTGCAGTGGACGATGTTGCGCAGCACGCCGCCGCCCACCGTCAGCCTGCCTTCGGGCGAACGGTCGACCATGTTGTCGAGCGCGCCCAGCACCTCGCCGAAGTAGTCCTCGAAGGAAGGCCCGGTTTCGGAGAGGCGCACGAACACGAAGTCGCGGTACACCTTCACGTTCTTCACCACCGACAGCCCCTGCCCCGACTCGCAGGCCTTGAGCTGCGTGCCTTCGTAGCCGTTCTTCAGCGGCAGCCCGAGCGGCGCTCCGTCGAGCTTGTAGGTCCATGCGTGATACGGGCAGCGGAAGAAGCGGCCGGTGTTGCCGCACTCGTCCGTCACCAGCTGCGTGCCCTTGTGGGCGCAGCGGTTGTAGAGCACATGCACGTCGCCATCGGGCTGCCGCACCATCAGCAACGGCCGGCCCGCGATCTCCTGCGTGACGAAGTCCCCGGCCTCGGGCACCTGGCTCGCATGGCCGAGAAAGACCCAGGTGTTCGCGAACAGGTGCTCCTGCTCCAGCGCGAAAAGCTCCTCGCTGAGGTACAGGTCGCGGTGCACCCGGTCGTCCCGGACCAGCGCCGCGACAAGATCGGGGCGGTTGCGGTAGGTGGTCATGGCTGTGTGCTCGGTGGCCGGTCCGGGACTACGGGACTAGCTTCCACTGGCCCTTGGTCATCTGCACGATGACCACGCCGCGCTGGTCGGAGCCATAGCGGTCGTCGGGCTTGAAGTTGTAGACGCCGTGCGTGCCCACCAGCTCCTTCGTGCTCACGATGGCATCGCGCAGCGCCGTGCGGTAGGCCGGCGTGCCCGGCTCGCCCTTGGTGCGCGATGCGGCATCGGCCAACAGCAGGTAGGCGTCGTAGGTGTACGACGAGAAAGCATCGGTCGGCACCGCGCCGTTGACCTTCTGGTAGGCGCTGCGAAAGCCCATCGACACCTTCTTGATCGGGTTGCTGTCGGGCAGCTGGTCGGCCACCAGCACTGGGCCGCTGGGCACCTGCAGTCCTTCGATGGAAGCGCCGCCCACGCGCACGAAGTCGGCGTTGATGAGGCCGTGCGTGCCGTAGATCTTTCCCTTGTAGCCACGGTCGGCCAGCGCGATGTAGGGCAGCGCGCCCGGCGTACCCGAATTGCCCGCGAACACCGCGTCGGGCCGCGCCGCGACGATCTTCAGCACCTGCCCGGCCACCGACGAATCGCTGCGCGCATAGCGCTCGTTCGCCACCACCTTGATGCCGGCGGCATCGGCACTCTTCATCAGCGAGTCGTAGGCTAGGTCGCCCAGCGCGTCGGAGAAGCCGATGAAGGCCACCGTCTTCACGCCCGACTTCTTCATGCGATCGACCACGCCCGCCACCATGAGCGGGAACGGCTGCGACACCGTCACCGTCCACGCGCCCTCGGGGCCGGCAATGGTCACGGGGGTGGGCGAGATCAGCGGCGTGTTCAGCTCCTTGGCCACCGCGGCGATGGCCATCGCGCCGGGCACGCCCGAGGTGCCGATGAGCACGTCGACCTTGTCCTCCGTCACCAGCTTGCGCGCATTGCGCCCGGCGGTGGTGGGGTCGGAAGCGTCGTCGAGCACGATCAGCTGCACCTTGCGCCCGGCGATCTCGGGGTGTTCGGCGATCGCGGCGCGAATGCCCTTTTCGTACGGAATGCCGAGTGCGGCCACCGGGCCCGAGAGCGAGCTGATGAAGCCGATCTTCAGGTCCGCCGCCATGGCTTGCGCGGCGGTCAGTGCGAGCGCCGTGGCGCCGAGGATGTGTGTGAGCTTCAGTTTCATGTCAGGGCACCAGCTTCCATTGACCCTTTTCCAGCTTCACGACGACGCGCGAGCGGTCGTCCGAGCCGTAGCGGTCGGTCGGCTTGAAGTTGTAGACGCTGTGCGTGCCCACCAGCTCCTTGGTGCTGACGATGGCATCGCGCAGGGCAAGGCGGAACTGCGGCGTGCCCGGCTCGGCCTTGCTGGCCAGCGCGCGCTGCGCGGCGTCGAGGTAGATCAGCCATGCATCGAAGCTGTAGGCCGAGAAGGTGTCCGTGGGCGGCGCGCCGTTGGCCTTCTGGTAGGCGGTGCGGAAGTCCATCGCGATCTTCTTCATCGGGTTGCTGTCGGGCAACTGCTCGGCCACCACCACCGGGCCGGTGGGCGCCAGCAGGCCTTCGACCGAGGGGCCACCGACGCGGATGAAGTCGGGGTTGATCAGCGAATGCATGCCGTAGATCTTTCCCTTGTAGCCGCGCTCTGCCAGCGCCAGGTAGGGCAGCGCGCCGGGCGTGCCCGAGGCGCCGGTGATCACCGCGTCGGGCCGCAGCGCCACGATCTTCAGCACCTGGCCGGCCACCGACGAATCGCTGCGCGCATAGCGCTCGTTGCTCACCACCTTGATGCCGGCGGCGGGCGCCGACTTCATGAGCGCGTCGTACACCAGGTCGCCCCAGGCGTCGGAGTAGCCGATGTAGGCCACCGTCTTCACGCCGGCCTGCTTCATCTTCTCGACCATCGCGCCCATCATCAGCGGCGCGGGCTGCGGCAGCGTCACCATCCATGCGCCCTCCTCGCCGGCCAGGTCGGCGTTGGCGATGGAGATCAGCGGCGTCTTGGTCTCGCGCGCCACGCCGGCAATCGCCAGCGAGCCCGGCGCGCCGGCCGTGCCGATGATGACGTCGACCTTGTCTTCCTCGATCAGCTTGCGTGCGTTGCGCGCGGCCGTGGACGGGTCGGACGCATCGTCGAGCTGGATCACCTGCACCTTGCGGCCGCCCACCTCCGACTTGTAGGCCACCGCCGCCTTCATGCCCTTGTCGTAGGGAATGCCCAGCGACGACACCGGCCCCGACAGCGAAGTGATGAAACCGACCTTGAGATCGGCGGCCCAGGCGCTCGCGGCGCTCAGCGCGCCGAGTCCCACGGCCACGGCCGCGAGTGTGCGAATTCGGTTCATGACTTTCATGGCGATGCTCCAGAGGTGGTTTTGGTTGGACGTGAGAAAAACTGCGAACTCAGAGGGCGAGGCTTCCGACGCTGGTGCCGCCGCACACATACAGCACCTGGCCTGTGACGAAGCTGTTGTCGGCATCGGCGAAGAAACGCACGGCGCGTGCCACGTCGGCCGACTCGCCCAGGCGCTTGACGGGCACCGAGGCGGCGAGCGCGCGTTCCTTCTCGCTGCCGGCCTCGACCACGTCGTAGAACATGTCGGTGCGGATGGGCCCCGGGGCGACCACGTTCACCGTGATGCCGTCAGCGGCCAGCTCGAGCGCCCATGTACGGGCCATGCCCAGCATGCCGGCCTTGGTGGCCGAGTAGCTGGTGCGCGTGGCCAGGCCCAGCGCGGCGCGCGAAGACAGCAGCACCACACGGCCGAAGCGTTGCGCACGCATCGCGGGCAGCGAACCCTGCACGAGCTGGATCGCACAGCCCAGGTGCAGGTCGACCAGCGCGTCGAGGTCGTCGAGCTTCACCTCGGGCAGCAGCGCGGCACGGATGACGCCCGCGTTGTGGACGATGGTGGTCGGCGAGAAGCGCTCCACCAGTTCCTGCACCGCCTCGCCCGTGGCGGCGCGGTCGCTCAGGTCGACCTCGATGCTGTGGAGCTTCGGATGATCGATCTCGGCCTTGCGGCGCGCCAGCGACACGACTTCGTAGCCCTGCGCGAGCAGGTCTTCGCAGATCGCCTTGCCGATCCCCGCGCTGCCGCCCGTGACGGCCGCGACCTTGCCGGGTGCCGCGCTCATGCCCGCGCTCCCACCAGCGCCAGCACCCGCAGTGGGCTGCCGCTGCCCTTCTCGATCTTCAGCGGCGGGCAGATCAGCACCGCGCCGGCCGGCGGCAGCAGGTCGAGGTTGCTCAAGCACTGCAAGCCGTATCGGCCCGCGCCATGCATGTAGTAGTGGCACGGATAAGGTGGACGAAGGTGATAGCCCTGCCCCGCATCGGTGCCGATGGCCTCCGAGCCGAAGCCCAGCACATCGCGCTGCTCGACCAGGAATCGCACGGCCGCGGTGCTCGGGCCCGGCGTGTGCTGACCCGTCTCGTCGAAGTTCTGGTAGGCCTCGGGGTCGGTGCGCTTGGACCAGTCGGTGCGCATCAGCACCCACGCACCCTTGGGAATGCGGCCGTGCGCCGCCTCGTAGGCCTCGATGTCCTCGAGAGTGAGCAGGTAGTCGGGGTCGTCCTTCACCTGCGGAGAGCAGTCGATCACGCAGGCCGGCGCCACGAAGTGCTGCACGGGAATGGTGTCCACGGAGTTGTTCGGCAGGTCGCGGCCCGAGATCCAGTGAATGGGCGCGTCGAAGTGCGTGCCGGTGTGCTCGCCGCAGGAGAAGTTGTTCCAGTACCAGCCCGGTCCGCGCTCGTCGTACTTCGACACTTCCTCGATGCGGAAGGGCCAGCACTGGCCCATCTCGGGCGGCAGCGCGATCTGCGGGAACTCGGGTGTCAGCGTCTGCGTGAGGTCGATCACGCGGATGCGGCCGCTGGCCATGGCAGTCACGAGGCCGCCGAGGATTTCGGCGGTGGACATCAGTTCGGTTGTCGTGGTCATTCGTGTGGCTCCTGTCTCAGCCGCCAGCGGCCAGCTCGCGCTCGAGCACCTTGGGGTTGTCGCGCCAGCGCTCCAGCCACTCCTGCGCCACGTCGCCGGGGTACACGTCCTCCACCCCATCTCGCAGCGCCTTCACGATGGCATTGGCCAGCGCGGTGGGCGCGAGCTTGGGCGGCGGGGTGTGCTGGTTCCATTCGTCGTCGATGGGGCCAGGGAACACGTTGATCACGCGGATGCCGGCCGGTCGCATCTCTGCGCGCAGGCATTGCGCGAGCGAATGCGCCGCCGCCTTCGATGCGCTGAAGGTGCCGTGCGGCGGGAAGTTGCTCAGCGCGTAGATCGACAGCAGGTTCACCCAGGCCGTCGCGCCCGTCACGCCGTCGGCCGAGCGGCCCTTGAGCGCGGGGCCGAACTCCTGCGCCAGGCGCAGCAGGCCGAAGTAGTTGATGTCCATCTCGGCCCTGGCCACGTCGGTGCCGCGCCGTGCGCCGATGCCGAAGGTGCGGTGTACCTCGGCGTTGTTGATGACGATGTCGACCTTGCCGCCGATGGAGCCCGCGAGCTCCGTCACCTGGCGGCCGTTGGTCAAATCCAGCGGCACCAGCGTGACCTGGGGCAGCGCGGAGATGTCGTCCAGCCCGTCGCCCATCTTCTTCCAGGGCTCGGCATGGCCGACCCAGACGATGTCGGCGCCGGCCTTCACCAGCGCACGCACGATGGCCTGTCCGGTCTCGGTCTTGCCGTCGGTCACCAGCACCTTTCGGAACTTGGGGTCGCTGGTCATTTCGCGCAGCATCTTGTCGTCGGCCATGTGGGGACTCCCTTCATTCGGAAAACCAATGAGAACGGCCTGGCCCGCGCGGTCGAGCCGGGCGCCCACGCGCACGCGCTGCGGCGCATCGCCGACCTCGCCGTGCAGGTGGACCATGAGCGTGGGGCCGGCATCCAGGTGCACCAGGCCCAGCCGCCAGGGCAGCCGCTCGCGGAAGAACAGGTCGTTGCTGTGATGCAGGGTGGTGCTGCCGAGCAGCTCGCCTTCGCCGCCCTGCTCGCGCCAGCGCAGCGCGGCCGAGAGGCACTTGTGGCAGACCTCGCGCGGCGGGTACTGCACCGCGCCGCAGTCTTCGCAGGTCTGCAGTTCGAAGCGGCCTTCTGCGGCGGCCGCCGTGAGGCCGAGCGCCACGCGGCCGCGCGCGCCGGGCGGCAGGTTCATCTGCCGGGTGCGCAGAACCGGGTTCTTGCGCGGGGGGCGTATCAGGGGCATCGTCATGCGGTTCTCCCGAGAATGACGGCGCCTGTGCACAGGCAGCGGTCGTAGGTCACCATGCCGAAGCCGGCGACGAGGCCCAATCGCGCATCGGGCACCGCGCGTGCGCCGGCCTCGTCCGTCAATTGGCGGATCGACTCGACCATGCCGAGAAAGCCGCCGGCCGCACCGGCCTGCCCCGCCGAGAGCTGCCCGCCGCTGGTGTTGTTCGGAAAGCTGCCGTCGAAGGTCATGGTGTTGGCCTGCACGAAGGCCGGGCCCTCGCCCTTCTCGCAGAAGCCCAGATCCTCGAACTGCATCATCGCGATGACGGGGTAGTCGTCATAGGTCTGCACGAAGTCCAGTTCCGCGGGCCTGATGCCGGCCTGCGCGTACAGGTCCTCGCGGTCCTTGCGCCAGCCGCCCTGCACCATCACCGGGTCTTCGGCATAGGCGTTGTGGCGCTCGATGGCGCCGCGGATCACCACGTGCGCCAGGCCCAGGTCGCGCGCTCGCTCCTCGCTCATCACGAGGAAGGCGTCGGCGCCAGCGCAGGGCATCACGCAATCGAACAAATGGATCGGGTCGGAAATGGGCCGCGCCGCCATGTATTCATCGAGCGTCAGCGCCTTCTTGAACATGGCGTTGGGGTTGCCCAGCGCGTTGGTGCGCTGGTCCACGCAGATGCGGCCGAAGTCTTCGCGCTTCGCGCCATAGGTGCGCATGTAGTTGGCGGTGATGAAGGCGAAGATCGAGTTCGGGCCGCCCGAGCCATAGGGGTAGCTCGCGTCCCGCGCGAAGTTGCTGAAGCTGCCCAGCGTCTGGCGGAAGGAGTCGACATGGTTGGTGTCGGCGCCCACGCAGGCCACGATGTCGGCATCGCCCGCCTGCACCGCCCGCGCCGCGCGGCGCAGGCACATCACGCCCGAGGCGCCGCCGGTCGGCACATGGTCGAGCCAGCGCGGCGACAGGCCCAAGTGCTGCGTGACGCCCACGGCCGTGTCGGGCGCGAGCGAGAAGCTGCTGAGGCACAGACCGTCGATCTGCTCCTTGGTCACGCCGCTGGCTTCGACCAGTGCCTGCAGCGCCTGCCCGATGAACCAGTGCGCGGTGCGCGTGGAATAGCGCACATAGGGCACGGTCACCGGCACCGCGACCGCGACGCCTTCATAGGAGAGCCGCCTTGCGTTCGTCATGGCTGCTGCCTCTTCTTCATGGCGCGCGTGTCGATGCAATGGCCCTGGCCGGGCAGCGCCCGGGCCATCTCGCGCAGTTGCCCACGCTGGATCTTCTGTGACGGCGTGAGCGGCAGCGCGTCGACGAAGGCAACGTAGCCCGGCGCCTTGTAGTAGGCGAGCTGCGCCAGCGCATGCTGGACGATGCTCGCCGCGATCTGTTCGGGATGCACCGCGCCGGCGTCTTCGCGCATCACGACGCATGCCAGCACCTCGTCGCCGCGCACGGCGTCGGGCGTGGCGGCCACGGCGGATGCCTTCACGGCCGGATGCTGGTTGAGCACGCTCTCGACCTCGACGGCGGAGATGTTCTCTCCGCTGCGGCGGATCACGTTCTTCTTGCGATCGACGAAGAAGAAGTTGCCCTGCGCGTCGCGGCGCACCAGATCGCCGGTATGGAACCAGCCATCGGCCCAGGCTTCGCGGGTGGCTTCCTCGTCCTTGAGATAGCCGGAGAAGAAATAGCGCCTCGGGTCGGAGCCGGCCGATCGCACCAGCAGTTCGCCCGGCGCATCGACGGCTGCGTCCCCGCCGTCCTCGCCCACGAGGCGGATCTCGACGAAGTCTTCCTGGCGGCCGAAGCAGCTGGTGCCCACCAGCCGAGGCTCGCGGTTGGCCATGATGCAGGCGGCCGCGCCGGTCTCGGTCATGGCCCAGGCCTCGACCAGCGGGAAGCCGAAGCGCTCCTCGAAGGGCGCGTGGTTCTTGCGATCAACACCGGCGCCGAAGCCCCAGCGGATGGCATGGTCGCGGTCTGCCGCCGACGCGGGCGCGGACAGCAGCATCGCCGGCATCACGCCCAGGTAGTGAACGATGGTCGCGCCGCTCTCCTTCGCGCTCGCCAGCCAGGTCTTCGGATGGAAGCGATCGAGCTGCACCAGACAGCCGCCCGCGACCAGCACCACCATGGTGGAGAAGGCCATCGCGTTCATGTGGTTGAGCGGCAGCGGCGTGATGACGCGCTCCTTGTCCGGGCGGATGCTGCACACGCCGTCCAGCGCGGCATACCACTCGCCAGCGCGCAGGAAGTAGGCATTGCTCAGGATGCAGCCCTTGGGCCGGCCCGTGGTGCCCGAGGTGTAGAGCAGGCCGCATTCGGTGTCGGTGCCGACCGGCTCGTGCGCGCGTGGCGCTGGCGTCCTCGCCGGAGGCACCGCATCGTCGGGGCCCATCGTCTCGAACTCGATGCCCGCCTGGGCAGCCGCCGCACGCAGGTCCGCGGCGCGCTCCTGCAGCGTCACGGCCAGCCCGATCTCGCTGTGGCCGATCAGGTAGACCAGCTCGGCCGAGCGCATCTCCGCGTTGATCGGCACCACGCTCACGCCCAGCGCGTTCAGCGCGAGCCAGTGGAAGATGAAGGCGGGCCGGTTCTCCAGCAACAGGCCGACGCGGTGGCCGTGACCATAGCCGGCCTGCGCGTAGGCGGCGCGCAGGCGCTCAATCCGCCCGGCGGCATCGCCCCAGCGGATGGCGCCCGCTTCGATGCCGTAGGCGGCGGCCGTCACCGATTCGGTGAACAGGAACTCGGCCTGCGGCGTGCGCGCCGCGGTGGCCGCGAAGACTTGATGGACGGTGGCGTGTGGCATCGCTTTCGTCCCTGTCAGATGAAAAGCTGGACGGCCGGCAGGGCCGCGTCGCAGTTGAGCAGGTTGACGCGCTTGAGCGTCATGCGCAGCGCGCCGTCCTGCACCGAGAGATGGTGAAAGAAGGTGCCGACGTAGAACTGCAGCTCGTCGCCTTGCGATTCGGTGTAGTGGAACGATGTGCGCACCACGTAGCGGTTGGCTTCCGCATCGAACTGCTCGACCACCGGCATCTGCAGCAGATGGTGGCAGCGGCTCGGCGGCTGCTGCGAGAAGGCGCGCGGGCTCTTCAGGCGCTCGATGCGCAGGTCGCGCAGCAGCTTGTCTTCGTAGAGATGCGAGGTGTGGTTGAGTCCGTCCTCCTGGTCGGGCACCAGCGGAATCCAGTAGAAGGCGTCGTCGGTGAATAGCGCGTTCCACTCTTCGTAGCGGCGCGTGTCGAGCAGGTGGACTTCGTTCACGACGAAGTCGATCAGCTGCTGTCGGGTGACTTCCGCGGCGTTGGCCATCACATCGTCTCCGTCATACGCTGGACCCAGCTGCGGTATTGATTGCGCATCGGCAGCTCGTTGGTGCCGCCGGTGGTGATCTCGCCGCCCTTGAGTTCGGCCGGGTCGTAGTCTCGATGCAGGCTCACCCATTCGTTGCCGCTCGCATGCAGGCCGGCCTGCATGCCGCGGTAAGCCTGAAGGTCGTCATGCCCCACCACGGAGAACGGCGAGTTGATGAGCCGGTTGTACATGGTGGTGCGCTGCAGCAGCTCCGGCGGCGCGCCCTTGAGGCGGAAGGTCCAGCTCTCGATCAATGTCTTGTCGGCCGAGATCGGCTTCACCACGCGGATCGCCTGGATCGCGCCCTTGATCGTGAGGTTCGGGTAGTACACGGTGTTGTGCCGAGCCATGCCGAGGATCTGCGCGGTCTTCTCCTCGCCGTAGCGCGCCTTCATCGCGTTGTCGTACTCGGGGATCGCCTTGTACTTGCTGTGGATGCTGAAGTGCACACCCGTGAAGCTGTGGCCGTTGTCGTAGGTGCGGATGCCCATGTCCTCGAAGAACTTGTAGTCGGACATGAAGGGCACGAACTGCTCCACGGCCATGGGCTTGGGCTCGCTCTCGGGCTTGTCGGCCCACATGCGCTTGGCGGTGCCGGCCGACGATTCGTGCGCCACCATGGGGTGCATGGTGTCGTTGAGGTTCTCCACGAACATCTTCCAGTTGCATTGGTGCATGAAGCGCAGGCAGCCGCCGGCGATCTCCAGTTCGCCTTCGGGCGAGCGGTCCGCCATGTTGTCGATGGAACTCAGCGAGTCGCCGAAGTATTCGTCGAAGTCCGGGCCGGCATCGTTGATCTTCACGAAGATGAAGCCGCGGTGGCTGCGCACGTGCTTCACGGTGGTCAGGCCCTTGCCCGTCTCGCACTCGTGCAGTTGGGTGTTCTCGTAGCCTGTCTTCAGCGGAATCGCCAGCGGCGCGCCGTCGGTCTTGAAGGTCCAGGCGTGGTACGGGCAGCGGAAGAACTTGCCGGTGTTGCCGCAGGGTCCATTCACGAGCCGCGAGCCCTTGTGGGCGCAGCGGTTCATCATCGCGCGCACGCTGCCGTCGGAGTGGCGCACGATGATCAGCGGCCGCCCCGCGATCTCGTTGCTGATCCAGTCGCCCGGCTTGGGCAGCTGGCTTTCATGGCCGACGTAGTTCCAGGTGTTGGCGAAGAAGTGCTCCTGCTCCAGCTCGAAGAGCTCCTGGCTGGTGTACAGGTCGCGGTGCACGCGGTCGTTCTGCACCAGCGCGCGGATGGCGTCGGGGTTGTCTCTGTAGGAGGTCATGGTTCCTGGGGCTCCTGGCTTCAGATGTCGAGCACCAGCCGCGCACCCTTGGCGCGCGAGATGCATATCTGCATGACGTTGCCTTCCGCCTTCTCGCGGGCGGTGAGCACGTAGTCGCGGTGTTCGATCTCGCCTTCGAGCACGGGCACGGCGCACACGCCGCATTCGCCGCGCTTGCAGTCGAACATCGGGTCGCAGCCGTGCTCGATGAGGCAGTCGAGGATGCTCTGGTCCGCCGGCACGGTGAAGCGCTGGCCCGACTGGGCAAGCTCCACCTCGAAGGGCTGGTCGCCCTCTTCCGCGACGGGTTCCGTGAAGAGCTCGAAGTGCACGCGGTCGTGTTCCCAGCCGCGCGCCTGGGTGCGCTCGAGCACCGCGTCGAGCATGACCTTCGGGCCGCAGACGTACAGGCGATCGCCCGCGGGCACGCCGTCGAGCAGCGTGTCGATATCGAGCGGGGTGCCGGCTTCGGCATCCGCATGCACGCGCAAGTCGTCTCCGAGCAACGTTTGCAGTTCAGGCAGGAAGGCCATCAGGTCGCGGCTGCGGCCGGCGTAATGCATGTGCACGGCCGCGCCTTCGGCACGACGGCGCGCAGCCATCGTGGCCAACGGCGTCACCCCGATGCCGCCTGCCACCAGTACGGAGCCCCCCGGCCCGGTGTGCAGGGGAAAGTCGTTCTTCGGCGGCTCGATGGCGATGGTGTCGCCCTCTTTCAACTGCTCGTGCATGAAGCGCGAACCGCCCCGGCCTTCGGCTTCCTTGCGCACCGCGATCACGTACTCGGTGGGCGCGTTGGTGGCATTGCGCGCCGTGTCGAAGTTGATGAGCGAGTAGTGGCGCCAGTCGGTCTTTCCGTCGGGCAGCGACACCTGTACGCGGATGTGCGCACCGGCCGAGAAGCCGGGCAGCGCGCGGCCGTCTTCGGCGTGCAGGCGCAGCATGCGGATCAGCGGGTTGAGTTCCCGCGCTTGCACGACGCGCAGCGAGAGGGTGGCTGAGGGAGCGGTCATCGTCGTTGTCTCTTCAAACCAGTGCGTGCTGCGCGAGTGCAGCCTGCAGCTTGTGGCCGTGTTCGTCGGCCAGCGCCGCGTCGCGCAGTTCGCGCAACGTGGCCGGTGCGAGCGCGGCGCCTGCACGCTCGAAGGCGCGCATCACGGTGTCGTAGTTGCGGATGCCGCGCTCGTGCGTGTCGCTGTAGCCCTTGACGAGGCGTTGGCACTGCGCCAGTTCGACGGCCAGTTCGGGGTTGCGCTGCGCGGTGGCGGCGATGCGCTGCAGCCATTCCTCGATGCGGCGGTTTTCTTCGGCATAGCGCATGGTCGAGAGACGCCAGCGCTTGCAGGCCGCCACCATGCGCAGCATGAGATAGCCGCGCAGCGAGCTGGTCTGGATCACGCGGCCATGCTGCGTGAAGCGCTCGACCAGTTTCTTCGGCAGCGTCGAGTTCATGAGCCAGCGGCCGACGCCGCCGGGCAGCGTCTCGCAGATTTCCTGCAGGCGCGGGTGCATGTATTCGTTGATGGCGAGCACCTGGCCCGGCTGCACGCGGGCCTCGCCGCGCACGCGCTCGAAGCGGGTGGCGCGGGTCTTCAGGGCCGCGACGCGGGCCGTGTCCTCGTAGGACATCCAGAGCGCGAGGTGGCGCGCGGTCTCGCGCAGCAGGCGGTGGTCGCTCGCCGGCAATGCCGCGACGGCCGCCATGCGGTCGAGGTACAGGCCGGCATAGGCCGGATCCTGGTAGTCGATGAGGCGACGCACACCTTCGAGCAGCAGGTCCTGCGCCGCCACCGGAAAGTCGCGCTGCACACGCTCGACCAGTGCGCGCACGGCGGGGTGGCGCGGCTGCGGCGCCGGCGCGGCACTCGCCGCCTCGCTTGTTGGTTCGCCGTCGTCGCCGCCCTGTGCACGGGCGAAGGCGGCACCGAAAGCCTTGAGGCTGGGCTTCACGCCGACGCCGCCGCGCTCGATGGTTGCCTCGAACTGCGCGCGGCTGAAAGGCAGCACGCCCGAGCCTGCCAGGGCGCCGAAGAGTACCGCGCTGATCACGCTGCCCGAGGCTTCCGCCGCCTGCGCCATGTCGAAGCGGATGAAGCGCCTGGCGGCCTTGGCGGTGTGCGCGAGGAGCTGGTCGCTGTCGACGCGGCCATCGCCCATCGCGCTCTTCTCGGCGATGGAGAAGACGCGGTGCGTGGATGCGATGAGCGTGGTGCGGTCGCGCGTGACCAGGCCGCGCTGCACGGCGCGCCCTGCCTCCATGAGTTCGGAGGCCAGCACCACGTCGACGTCGCCGGGCAGCGGCATCAGCGCCAGAATCGGCAAGCCGCCATCGGCCTCGGCCTGCGCCGTCGGATACAGCTCGACGTAGTAGATGGTCGCGCCGGTGCGCTGGGCCACGCCCGGCACGGAAGTGGTCTGAGCGACGTAGCCGTTGGCCTCGCCCATGTCGACGATCCAGTCGGCCAGCACGCCGCCGCCCTCCCCGCCCATGGCGAGGATCGCGATCTTGATGGGTTGTGCAGTGCTCGTCATTGCGTCAGAAGGCATAGGCTTCGCGGCGACGCGCTTCGCCGCGCTGCAGCCAGCCGATGACGGCCGCGCGCACGCGCTCGCGCAGCATGTCCCAGCGGCTGGGGTTGCTCACGATCTGCGCCTTGTAGAAGGAGGGGCACAGCACCGCGGCGTGAGAGACCTCGCCGCACACGCCGCAGCCCACGCAGCTGTCGAGCACGGTCGCCACGGGGTCGGTGCGCAGCGGATCGGGGTTGGGCTTGATCGACAGCGACGGGCAGCCCGAGAGGCGGATGCACGAGTGGTCGCCGGTGCAGGTGTCGGAGTCGACGCCGAATTTTTCGCGCACCATGCGCTTGCCGTCGGCGATGGCCTTGCGCACCAGCGGCTTCTCGCGGCGCTGTTTGTTGAGCATGCACTCCGACTGGGCGATCAGCACCTTCGGGCCTTTTTCCTTCGTGGTCAGCGCTTCCTTGAGCGCGTCGCGCATGCCGGCGATGTCGTAGGTGCGGCGCATCGTCTTCACCCATTCCACGCCCACGCCGCGCACGGCGCGCTCGATCTCGTGGCCGGTGCTGCGCGTCTTGTTGACGGCGTGCGAGGAAAGGATGTCCTGTCCGCCCGTGGCCGAGGTGTAGTTGTTGTCGACGACGATGGTGAGGTTGTCGCTCTTGTTGAAGACCGCGTTGGCCACGCCGCTGGTGAGGCCGTTGTGCCAGAAGCCGCCGTCGCCCATCATCGAGATCGCGCGCTTGCCCGCCGGCGCGTTGAGCGCCGCGGCACCCGCGCCGCCCAGGCCGTAGCCCATGGTGGTGTTGCCGATGTTGAAGGGCGGCAGGATGGAGAACAGGTGGCAGCCGATGTCCGCGCTCACGTGGTGCGGGCCCAGTTCGCGCTCGACCAGCTTCATCGCGCTGAAGATCGGACGCTCGGGGCAGCCGGTGCAGAAGCCCGGCGGACGCGCATGCACCACGTCGCCGAGCGCGGTCGATGGCTGCACGGGCTCGGGTGCGGCGTCGACGCCGATGGCGGCCACTTCTTTCAGTGGAATCACCTTGCGCACCGGCGCGGGCACCGGCAGCGGTGCCAGGCGCCCGTAGCGTTCGCAGAAGCTGCGCGCGCCCTTGAGCAACTCGGCGGCGGTGTACTCGCCGGCCACCGGCAGCATGTCCTTGCCGTGCAGCGCGGTGTTGGAGCCCGCCTGGCGCAGGATGGTCGCGAGGTTCTGCTCGACGAAGTTGGGCTGCCCCTCTTCCACGATCATCACCGCGCGCTTGCCCTTGCAGAAGCGGATCACCTCGCTCTCGATGACCGGGTAGGCCACGTTCATCACGTACAGCGGCACCTGCGTATTGCCGTACACGTCGGCAAGGCCCAGCCGTTCGAGCGCGCGCAGCAGCGTGTTGTAGCTGCCGCCCTGCACGATGATGCCGATGTCGTCGGCGTCTTCCGAGAAGAACTCGTTGAGCTTGCGCTCCTCGATGAAGCGCACGGCGGCGGGCCAGCGGTCCTTCACCTTCTCCTGCTCGTGCACGAAGCTCGCGGGCGGCAGCACGATGCGGCCGACGTCGCGCCGCGGGTTCTCGAGCGCATCTTTCAGCGTGAACTTCGCGCGCTTGTTGTCGCCCGCGACGAAGTGTCCGTGCACGTGACATGCGCGGATGCGCAGCTGGAGCATCACGGGCGTGCTGCTGGCCTCCGAGAGATCGAAGCCCTGCTTCACCGCATCGACGATGCTCGGCAGGTTGGGGCGTGGATCGAGCAGCCAGATCTGCGACTTCATCGCGAAGGCATGGCTGCGCTCCTGCATGATCGAGGAGCCTTCGCCGTAGTCCTCGCCCACGATGATGAGCGCGCCGCCGGTCACGCCGCCCGACGCAAGATTGGCCAGTGCATCGGATGCGACGTTGGTGCCGACAGTGGCCTTGAAGGTGACGGCGCCGCGCAGCGGGTAGTTGACGGAAGCGGCCAGCGTGGCGGCGGCGGTGGCCTCGCTCGCGCTGTTCTCGAAGCGGATGCCGTGGTCGGCGAGGATGTCCTGCGCGTCGGCCAGCACGTCCATCAAATGAGAGATGGGCGCGCCCTGGTAGCCCGCCACATAGGAAACCCCGGATTCGAGCAGGGCCTTGGTGACGGCCAGAATGCCCTCTCCACGGAACACCTCTCCGCCAGAAAGCCGCAGCTTCTTGACTTCTTCGACGAACGAACGCTCAGCCATGTGGGTCCTTGTTCTCTATCGTGGGAGGATGGGCATCGGTTGCCACATCACGCTTCCTATAATGTTTACAAATGAATGTATCCACAATCATGAATTACCCTAGACACGCAAGCTGCGTGCCCACCACATGCGCGGGGTGCGTTCATGGCTGAGTCGTCGCCTCCTTCGCATCGCTTCGTCGACGACTACCTTCCGGCGCTGCTGGCGCAGGCCAGCCAGTTGATCTCCTCGGAGTTCCACGAGGTCGCGCGGCAGCAGGGTTTCTCGGTGTCGGAGTGGCGTGTGATGGCATCTCTTGCAGGCAGCGAGCCGCTGAGCATCGGCCAGCTCGCACAGGTGACCGTCACCAAGCAGCCGACGGTGACGCGGCTGCTGGACCGCATGGAATCGCGCGGACAAGTCGAGCGGCTGCCCCACGAAAGTGATCGCCGCATCACGCTGGTGCGCATCACGCGCGAAGGCCTGAAGGCGGTCGAGCATCTGATGGAACTGGCGCGTGATCACGAGCGGCGCGTGCTGGAGCCCTTCGGCCTGCGCCGCGCCGAGGAACTCAAGCAGACGCTGCGGCAGATGATCGAGCTGCACGTGCATGTGCCCGTCGAAGGGCCAGAGGAAGACTGAAGGATGGAGGCGCGCCGAATGACGCGCGCTTCTTCGAAGGCTCAGAGGCGAGGCACGAGAACGGCCCGGCCGCGATGGCCGCGTTGCGCAATCCAGTCGAGGGCAAGGGCGGCATCCGCAAGCGCGAACAGCTTCACGTCGAGATGCAAACGGCCATCGGCCAGCCTTGCAAGCAGCTCCGGCGCGGCAGCACGGCCTGCCGCTTCGCGCCGGAACATGTTCAAGGGCAGCAGCGCAACATCGCGTTGCAGGAAGTGGGCGATGTCCAACTGCAGCGTCGGGCCAGCGGTGTAGCCGACCAGCACGGCGCGTCCACCCGGCCGCACGGAGGGCAGGACTTTCGTGAGGACATCGCCGCCCACTGTATCTATCAGCAGGTCCGCGCTGGCCACAGGTGGCGGCTCGGCATCCGGGAGCACCGCCGTGGCGACGCAGCCTGCTTCGAGCGCGAGCTGCATCACCAGTGAACCCACGGCACCGGTCGCGCCCGTCACCAGTACCTGCTCTCCGGCGCGCAGCTTCGCGACTTCGTGCAATGCCACCCAAGCCGACGTCGTCGGCGAGAAGAACGCGGCACCCAGCGGCATCGGCACGCCGTCCGGCAGTAGGCCGAGTGCTTCGTCTGGCGCGTCGATGCACTCGCACCATGTGCCGTCGAAGAGCGTGCCAAGGCCGCTTCCGCGCAGCCACACGCGTTGACCCACCTCGTAGCGCTCGCTCGCGACAACGATGCCCGCTGCCTCGACACCAGGCGTGTAAGGCAATGGCGGATGCCGCAGGAAACTGCCGCGCCACACCGTGCGATCGATATGGCCGACCGTCGCCGCCGCCATCCGCACGAGAGTGCGGCCAGGCCTGGCAGCCGGATCGGCCATCTCTTCCAGCACCGGCACCGCATCGAAGCCGTGGATGCGAATCGCCTTCATGGCAAGTCCGAAAGAAAGCCGAGCACCGTGCGCGCGAAGGCTTCGGGCATCTGGTCGGGCAGCGGCACCATGCCGCCTTCGATGTCGACGATGCGGGCATGCGGCAGGTGGTGCTGCAACTCCACCGCATGCGGCGCGGCAAAGGGATCTTCGGTGGCACGAACGATCAGCGTGGGTTGCGTGATGCGGCCGATGCGGTCTTCCATGCGGTAGGAGGCCACCGCGCGGTGGCCTTCCTCGACGCGACGGCCGACCTTCAATGCGTCCAGCACGAAGGCTTCGAGCAGCTCAGGCCGCCCGGCCGGATAGAAACCCTGGCGCTTCCGCCACAGCGCGGCGAGATGGCTGCCGTCTTCACTGGGTGCGACTTCGTCGATGGGCGGGCGTTGCGCGCGCGCACGGCGGAATGGCTCGTCGGTATAGGGTGTCGAAGACAGCACGAGGCTGTGAACACGATCGGGGAACGCCGCCGCAAGCTCGATCGCCACGACGCCGCCTGTGTGATGGCCGACTACATCGACCTGCGCGATGCCCAATGCATCGAGCAGTTCGCAGGCAACGCGCGCCCATTGCTCGATGCTCGCGGGCACGCCGCCGTCCGAGGAATCGCCGAAGCCGGCCGTGTCCATGGCAATGGCCCGGCGATGCGCGCCCAGAAGCGGCAGCACTGCGCGGTACTCGGCCCAGCTGCGCGGCGACTGGTGCAACAGCAGCACGGCGCGCGCATCATGGCCGCCGCATTCGGCGTAGTGCACCTGCCCCACCGACAGGTCGGCAAAGGCACGGCGGATGGTGGTCATGGCTGCGTCTCGTCGGCGGGTGCGCGCCACAGGCCCGCATGTCGCAGTTCGCCGAGCGTGCGCGACAGCACGTCGCGCCGATAGGCACCGATGTCGCGGCCTTCATAGTCGTAGAAGCCGCTGCCGCTCTTCAGGCCCAGCCGCCCCTCCTCGACCATGCGCCCGACGATGGCGGGCGCCGTGTAGCGCCCCTTGTCGAGCGATGCCGACATCTCGCGGCTCGCATGGTGCAGGATGTCGCAGCCGCCGAAGTCGATGAACTCGACCACGCCCAGCGCCGCGAAGCGAAGGCCCAGGCCGTAGCGCGTGGCCTTGTCGATTTCCTCGGCGGTGGCGGCGCCCTCCTCGATCATGCGGGCTGCCTCGTTCATCACCAGCGCCTGCAGGCGCGGCACGATGTATCCGGGCGACGCACCGCAGACCACGGGCAGCTTGCCGATCTGCTCCATCAGCGCCTTGGTGCGAGCGAGCACGGCGGCATCGGTGCCGGGATGGCAGCTCAGCTCCACCACCGGGATCACATAGGCGGGGTTGAGCCAGTGCATGTTGAGGAAGCGCTCTGGCAGCCTCACGAACGCGGCCAGCTGCGTTACCAGGATGCTGCTGGTGGTCGAGGTGAGGATGGCGTCGTCGCGGCAATGGCGGTTGATGTGCTCGAAGGCTTCGCGCTTGGCTTCGATGGTTTCGGGCACGCCCTCGAACACGAGTTCGGCAGCGGCCAGCGCGCGAGGTGCGGCCGCGGCATCGACGAAATCCACGCGCGCGGCGATGCGCTCGATCTGCGCTGCGTCGATCACGCCAAGCTGCGCCAGGCCCGAGAGGCTGGCTTCGATTTCGGCCTTGGCTTCGTCGAGCAGACGCTGCCAGGCTTCGGCGCCGCGCGGGCGCAGGTCGATCAGCGAGATGCGGTGCCCGGCATAGGCGAACGCGATGGCGATGCCCCGCCCCATGCGGCCCGCGCCGACGGCGGCGAATCGCGGCAGTGCGGCCTCATTCGCCATCGTGCAGCCTCTGCTTGAGCTGCGTTGCGCTCAGGCCGGAGAGGCCCAGGCTTTCGAAGGTGCGCGGGCCTTGCCGCAGGTCGCGGCCGAGGAAGCCTCCGACGATGGCCAGCAGGCCATGCGCGATGGGCGCATCGACGCCCGCATGACGCGCGGCAGAAGCCAGGAAGGCGAGGCCGAGTTCGGTGTCTTCCGTGATGTAGCGGTGCGTGTGCAGGTCGATGTTCTCGCGCCAGTCGCCCGACTTGACCAGCTGCTTGTGCGCGTCGCCATACATCCAACGGTCGTTGTTGTAGTGGTCGGCCAACGGATAGTGCGGCGCGCCCTGCCCGAAGGCCTCGCGCACGGCGATGCGTTCCTGGTCGAGCCGGTCGGTCACGTCGCGCACCGCGCGCTGCGTGCCTTCGTTGTGGATGTCCCAGCGTTCGAAGTGCTGCAGCGGCGCGGCATTCATCACCATCAGCGGCGGATGGATGACGGGGCCGGCGTTCATGAGGGCGCCCGAGAGCGCGTCGCCGCAGCCATGCACCGACGGGTAGGCGCGGCGAATCACCTCGATGGCCTGCGCTTCCTTGCGGGCCGGATACACGCCCGTGGGCAGCCGGATCGCCCGGATGGTGACGTTGACCTCGCGCTCGCCGTGCTTGCGCGCCAGGTAAGGCAAGGTGCCGGTCTCGGCCCAGGCGACGTCGGCGCGGCTGCCGGCGTCTTTCACCGTCCTGGCCATCACGTAGCTGCCGAAGGTGCCCGGCGGCAGGAACACGACCTGCCCGTCGACTAGGTGCGGCGCCATCGCGAGCGCGATGTCGTGCTGGGCGATCGCGGGCGTGGGAATGACGATGAGTTCGGCGTCTTTCAGGGCCGCGCCGATGTCCGCGGTGGCGAGCGCGATCGGCACTTCCCGTGCGCCGGCAGCGTCTTTCAGCGTGATCGATCCGGCCCGGACAACGGGTTCCAGCGCGGCGGCGTCGCGGCGCCACAGGCGCACTTCGTGGCCGGTTTCAGACAGGTCGGCGGCGGCCGCATAGGCGCCGTGACCACCCCCAAGAATCGCAATTTTCATGTCGAAAGTCGAAAAGCAGGTGTCGATGAACCGGCGGCCGCAGGACGGACCCGGGGAAGCAATGCGCCATTACATTACTTTTCATAGATTCCGGTGTCAATCAAATTCGACGGCACCGGCCTGCTCGGAAACCCGAAATGAAAAAGCCCGCGTTCGTGAGAAGCGCGGGCTTTCTTGGAGCGGGACGGCCGTCAGGCCGCCCGGCAAGCGGGTTCAGCGGCTGGGCTTGAACGCACGCTTTTGCGCGTCGCGGGGCACGAACACCTTGCCCGGGCCGCCGTGGCCGGCACCGTTGCCGCGGGGCGCGAAACCTTCGCGGGGAGCGAAGTCGCCACGACCACCGCCGTTGCCGCCGCGCGGGGCGCTGTCGCCCCAGCCCGGCTTGCGGCCGTAACCGCCGCCACCGTTGCCTTCGTCACGGCCGCCGCCGAAACCGGCGTTCTGGCCGCCGAAGCCGCCAGTACGCGGGCCGGGAGCGCGCGAACCGCGGTCGTTGAAGCCGCTGGCGCCAGCGTAGTTGCTGTTGCCGCCGCCGAAGCCACCGCCATTGCCACCGCGGTGGCCACCACCGCCGCCACCGAACTTGCGGTCGCGCGAATGGTTGTCACGGCCGCGGCCGCCGAAGTCACCCTGCGGACGCGATTGCGGCATGCGCTGTTGCGGCTCCATGCCCGGCACCACTTCCGCCTTGAACTGCTGGCGGCTGTAGTGCTCGATGTCCATGATCTTGCGGCGATCGCGGAACTCGGCGAACGTGATGGCCAGGCCATCGCGACCGGCACGGCCGGTGCGGCCGATGCGGTGGGTGTAGTCCTCGGCCTTCATCGGCAGGCCGAAGTTGAAGACGTGGGTGATGGTCGGCACGTCGATGCCGCGGGCAGCGACGTCGGTGGCCACCAGGATCTGGACCTGGCCCTGGCGCAGCGCCATCAGGCGGCGGTTGCGCAGGCCCTGGCTCAGGGCACCGTGCAGCGCCACGGCGCTGAAGCCGTCTTGCTGCAGGTCATTGGCGAGGCCGTCGCACTCGACTTGCGTGCTCGCGAACACGATGGCCTGGTTGATGCTGGTGTCGCGCAGCCAGTGGTCGAGCAGCTTGCGCTTGTGCTGGGCGTTGTCGGCCCAGAACAGCACCTGCTTGATGTTGGCGTGCTTTTCCTGCGGGCTGTCGATGGTCACGCGCTGCGGCTCGCGCATCACGCGGGTGGCCAGTTGCTGGATGCGCGGCGCGAAGGTGGCGCTGAACATCATGGTCTGCTGGCGCTCGATGGTGAGCTGGTTGACTTCCGCCAGGTCGTCGGCAAAGCCGAGGTCGAGCATGCGGTCGGCTTCGTCGACCACCAGGAACTTGACCTGGTCGAGCTTGATCTGCATCGAGCGCTGCAGGTCGAGCAGGCGGCCCGGCGTGGCGACGACGAGGTCGGCGTTCTGCAGGCGGGCGATCTGGAGCTGGTAGGGCATGCCGCCCACCACGTTGGCGATGCGCAGGCCGCGGCAGTGGCGAACCAGTTCGATGGCGTCATGCGCGACCTGCTGCGCGAGTTCGCGCGTCGGGCACAGGATGAGGGCGCCGGGGGTGGCGGCCTTGAAGTGACGGGCGTTGGTCGGGTCCTTGCGCTTCGGCTTCTTCGGCACGGCTTCACCGCGGGCGGCGGCTTCGGCGGCCAGGCGCTGGAACTCGGCCTTGGCTTCGGCTTCGGCTTCGGCCTGGCGCTTGATCAGCGTGTGCAGCACGGGCAGCAGGAAGGCTGCGGTCTTGCCCGAGCCGGTCTGGCTGGACACCATCAGGTCGACGAAGCGCGCCGATTGGGCGCCGCCGGCCTGCTCGCCCATGGCGATCGGGATGACCTTTTCCTGCACGGTGGTGGGCTGGGTGAAGCCCATGTCGGCCACGGCGGCGATCAGTTCGGGCGCCAGGCCCAGCTTGATGAAGCCGTTGGGCTTGGCGGGCTCTTCGGCCACGGCCGCTTCGGGAGCGGCGGCGTCGAGCGCCTCGAGGATGGGAGCCTCGGAAACGGTGTCCACGGCAGCGGTGAACTCGTTGTTGGTAGCGGATTGCACAGGCGCGAACTCGCCCTGCGCTTCAAAAGCGTCGGTCATGAATGTCAATCTCAAACGCGAGCGCTGCCGTAGGCGGCGCCCCGTTGGTGGTTAAAAACATCAACCATCCAACGACATTCAGCTTCAGGCTTTCACCTGGGGCTGCGGCCCTTTTTGATCAGCTAATGCGATCGGGCGCGGTGTGCAAGATAGGGAGATGCAAGAGACGCTGGCCGGGCTTGAAACACATGGCCCGATCAGCGAAGCCCGCAATTATGGCACGAATTCGGGTTTTTACCTAATCGCCATCAATCTGCCAAACGCAGGAAGGTTTCGCGGTAGTGCGCCAGTTCCTCGATGGACTCGTGCACGTCGGCCAGGGCCGTGTGCGCCTGCTGCTTCTTGAAGCTGCTGTAGGCCGCCGGTTTCCAGCGCTTGGCCAGCTCCTTCAGCGTGCTGACGTCGAGGTTGCGGTAGTGGAAATACGCCTCGAGCTTGGGCATGTATTTGACCAGGAAGCGCCGGTCCTGCCCGATGGTGTTGCCGCACATGGGCGAACCGCTGCGCGGGATGTATTTGGCGATGAATTCCAGCAATTGCTGCTCGGCCGCGGCTTCGTCGAGCGTGGAAGCCTTGACCTTGTCGATCAGGCCGCTGCGCCCGTGGGTGCCCTTGTTCCAGGCATCCATGCCGTCGAGCACGACGTCGCTCTGGTGGATGACGAGCACGGGGCCGTCGATGCGGGGTGTGAGGTCGGGGCCGGTGACGACCACCGCGATTTCGAGCAGGCGCTCTTTCTCGGGGTCGAGGCCGCTCATTTCGCAGTCGAGCCAGACCAGGTTCTGGTCGCTTTTCTTGAGGGTGGGCACGGCGGCCGGGGGCGTCGGGTCAAGGGATTCGGGCATCGCAGGATTGTCGTCGAAGGGCTGCGGCCCCAGATAGCGAGGGCTAAACTCGCCGCTCCTATGTCCTATTCGCTCATCTTCACCATTGCTTTCGCGGTCGCGCTGGTTGCGGGGCTGCTCGTGAAGTTCTGGCTCGCCTCCCGGCAGGTGCGCCACGTGGCGCGGCATCGCGGCACCGTGCCGGCCGCCTTTGCACAGACCATCACCCTCGCCGCCCACCAGAAGGCGGCCGACTACACCATCGCCAAGGCGCGCTTCGGCCTGATCGAAATGGCCTGGGGCACCGCCCTGCTGCTCGGTTGGACGCTGCTCGGCGGGCTGGACATGCTCAACAAGCTGCTGCTGGCATGGATCGGGGGCGGCATGGTGCAGCAACTGGCGCTGCTGGCGGCTTTCGCGGCCATCGGCGGGCTGCTGGAACTGCCCTTCACGCTCTGGCAGACCTTCCGGCTCGAAGAGCGCTTCGGCTTCAACAAGATGACCTGGAAGCTCTGGCTGGCAGACACGGTCAAGTCGACGCTGCTGGGCGCGGTGATCGGGTTGCCGATCGCGGCGCTCATTCTCTGGCTCATGAGCGCCGCCGGCCAGCTGTGGTGGCTCTGGGCCTGGGGTGCGTGGATGGGCTTCAATCTGCTGCTGATGCTGATCTACCCGACCTTCATCGCGCCACTGTTCAACAAGTTCAAACCGCTCGACGACCCCACGCTGAAGGCCCGTGTCACTGCTCTCATGAAGCGCTGCGGCTTTGCCGCCAAGGGCCTGTTCGTGATGGACGGCAGCACGCGCAGCGCGCATGCCAACGCCTACTTCACCGGCTTCGGCGCCAGCAAGCGCGTGGTGTTCTACGACACGCTGCTGCGCCAGCTCAACGCCGGCGAAGTCGAGGCGGTGCTGGCGCACGAGCTTGGCCACTTCAAGCACCGCCACATCGTGAAGCGGCTGGTCGCCATGTTTGCACTGAGCCTGGCCGGCTTCGCGCTGCTGGGCTGGGTGTCGACACAGGTCTGGTTCTACACAGGCCTGGGTGTGCAGCCCAACATGGCGGCACCGAACAGCGCGCTGGCTCTGCTGCTGTTCATGCTCGCGGTGCCGGTGTTCGGCTTCTTCGTGGCGCCGCTGCCCGCGCGGCTCTCGCGCAAGCACGAATTCGAGGCCGACGCCTACGCCGTAGCGCAGACCAGCGGCGCCGACCTGTCGGCCGCGCTGCTCAAGCTCTATCAGGACAACGCGTCGACGCTCACGCCGGACCCGGTGTTCGTCAGCTTCTACTATTCGCACCCGCCGGCCTCGGAGCGCCTTGCGCGCATGACGGCCGCCTGACCCCATCACCTCATTCAGAAGAAGTCCCTCATGAGCAGCATGTTCAAGCCCAAAGACTGGAAGAGTCTTCCTCCCCGCAAGGCGCTGAGCGCCACCGAGATCGTCGCCGGCCTCGCGCGCCTGGACGGCTGGAAGCTCACCGGCGACGGCGCCGATGTGGCCATCGAGAAGACCTTCACCTTCGCCAACTACTTCGAGACCATCGCCTTCGTGAACGCACTGGCCATGGTGGCGCACACGCAGGACCATCACCCCGACCTGTCGGTCCACTACAACCGCTGCGTGGTGCGCTTCAACACGCACGACGTGAGCGGCCTGTCCGCCACCGACTTCGACTGCGCGCGCCAAGCCGACGCGCTGGTGGCCGCTCCGGCCGCCGCTGCCGCATGACGGTACCTGCCCTTGGCTAAGCCGGGCCGCCGCGCCGCGCCGGCAGCAGCCGCATCTGCTGCAAAGGCACTCCAGGACGGCCTCGTCGTCGCCAGCCACGGGCGTCATTGCCTGGTCGAGACACCCACCGGCGAACGGCTGATCTGCCATCCGCGCGGAAAGAAGAGCCAGGCCGTGGTCGGCGACCGCGTGCACTGGCAGGCCAGCGAAGACGAAGGCACCATCGAGCAGGTGCTGCCGCGCCGCAACCTGTTCTACCGGCAGGACGAGATCCGCACCAAGTCGTTCGCGGCCAATCTCGACCATGTGCTGATCCTGATCGCGGCCGAACCGGAGTTTTCCGAACATCAACTGGCGCGCGCGCTGATCGCGGCGGAGGCCGAGCGCATCCAGCCGATCATCGCGCTCAACAAGAGCGATCTGGTCGAGCCCTTCGAGCGCGCCTGGGCCAAGTTGGCGCCGTACCGCCGCATGCACCACGGCGTGCTGCCGCTGTCGCTTAAGGCCTCGGGCGAAGCTGATTACGCCTCGCTGATGAAGCTGCTGTCGGGCAAGTCGACCCTGGTGCTCGGCCCCTCCGGATCGGGCAAGAGCACGCTGACCAACCTGCTGGTGCCGGGCGCGAGCGTGCTGACCCAGGAGATTTCACAGGCGCTGAACTCGGGCAAGCACACGACCACCAGCACCACCTGGTATTGGATCGACGAGGCCCGCACCACCGGCCTGATCGACTCGCCGGGCTTTCAGGAATTCGGTCTGAACCACATCGCGCCGATGCAACTCGCGGGGCTGATGCCCGACATCGCCGAGCACGCGAACGACTGCAAGTTCTACAACTGCACCCATCTGCACGAGCCCGGCTGCGGCGTGATCGCGAATGTCGCTTCGGCGGACGGCACCGGCGCCATCAGCGCGAGCCGCTACAAGATCTACGGCGAGCTGTTCGCCGAACTGAGCCAGAAGCGGTACTGAGTCCCCTCAGCTGACCCAGGTCCGGTACGAGTTCCAGGTCGGGTCGAAGGCCAGGTCGAGCGTTACCGGCAGTTCCGAGTTTTCCTGGATGGATTGCGCATGCACGATGGCCGCCTCGGGGTGCGCCACGTGAAAGTTGATGGTGCGCACGCCGTTTTCCAACACGACGTGCGTGCAGCAGCCGTCTTCATGCGTCTGCAGCAGCGCCGTCAGCTGATCGCCGAAGACACGCGCTTCCTCCAGCTCCTCGCCTGACTCGACCGGCACCGCAGCCGATAGCCGGTGGCACAGGTCGGCGCGCCCGACCAGCGCGGCGGCCGAATCGTTGCGCATCACGACCAGTTCGATCTCGTCGCCTTCTTCGGTGTCGCGCGTGGCGCTCAGCGCGGACCACGCGTGCTCACCCACCGGAAACAAGCCGGTATGGCCAAGCTCCTCACGCCAACAGATGTCGAACAGCGGTACGAAGTCATCGAGCGGCACGCCGTCGAAAGACGCCTGCTCGGCGGTCTCGACATAGTCGACCGGCCCGACCTTGATGGCCGTGTCGTACTCGCCCAGGATGTGGTCGAGCATGATCAGGCTCATGTGGCGGGCATGGTCCTGCATGTCCATGGGAATGGGCTTGGCAAAGCCGATTTCCAGCGCCACCAGGCCCTTGTAGCGCTCGTGCTTCACCAGCACGTCGGCGCTGGAGAGCTCGAAGTCGTCCATGCGGATGCTGAAGCCCTTGCCCATGCGCTGGCGGAAGGCTTCGACACTCACCTGCGGCAGCGCGGGCGCGCTCTGCACGAGCACCATCACGTCATCGAAGTCTTCCACCGATCCATGCGCCGTGACCACGAGCGTGAATGCGGGCGAATCACCCGCCACCTCCACGGCAAGTTTCGGAAAGGACGGCTCCAGCAGGCCGTTCAAGGCCTCCATCAGCTCACGCCCAGGCAATGCGCGCAGGCTCTCCAGTTGGCTGCTCACGGCTTGCCAGAAGCTGGCGCAGGCGACAGAGCGCGGGTCGGTGTCGATGGTCGGCATCGCCTGGGTTTCCTTCATGGCGCGGAAGTGTGGAGGATGTCTTGCAGGTGTTGCACGAGCAGGCTGCATTGCTCGCGCGTGCCGATGCTGATGCGCAGATATTGCGCAATACGCGGCTGCCTGAAATGCCGCACCAACACCGCGCGTTCGCGCAGCAGCGCGGCCAGTTCGGCCGCGTCGCGCTTCGGATGACGTGCGAAGACGAAATTGGCCTGCGAAGGCAGCACTTCGAAGCCCAGGTCTTCGAGCTGCAGCGTGAGGCCCTCGCGGGTGTCGATGACCGTGTCGCAGGCCGCACGGAATGCAGCCTCGTCCTCGAACGACGCCGCCGCGCCGGCCGACGCAAGCCGGTCTATCGGGTACGAATTGAAGCTGTCCTTGACGCGCACCAGGCCGTCGATCAGATGCGGCTGGCCGCATGCGAAACCGACGCGCAAACCGGCCAGCGAGCGCGACTTGGAGAGCGTCTGCACCACGAGCAGGTTCGGGTACTTGCCGACCAGCGGCAGCGCGCTCTCGCCGCCGAAATCGACATAGGCCTCGTCGACCAGCAACACGCGGTCTGGGCAGGCCTGCAGCAGTTGCTCGATGCGCGAGAGCGGCACACCCATGCCCGTGGGCGCGTTCGGGTTGGCGATGACGATGCCGCCGCAGCCCCCGCGGGCGCGCGCCGCGAGGGCGTCGATGTCGATGCGCAAGCCCTCGTCGACCGGCTGCAGCTCGCAGGCGATGCCGTAGATCTGCGCGTAGACCTTGTAGAAGCTGTAGCTCACGTCGGGCATCAGCAGCGGCTCGGCCTGCTGGAAGAACGCGAAGAAGGCGTGAGCCAGCACCTCGTCGGAGCCGTTGCCGGCGAACACCTGGTCGACGCTCAGGCCGTGCCGCCGCGCGACGGCTTCGCGCAGCGCGAGCGAAGTCGGGTCGGGGTAGAGCTCAAGCCCGCTCGCCGCGGCGCGCTGGATGGCCTCGACGACACCCGGCGAAGGCGGGTATGGGTTCTCGTTGGTGTTGAGCTTGACGAGATTCGCGATGCGCGGCTGCTCGCCGGGCACGTAGGGTTCGAGCGCGCCGATGCGCGGGCTCCAGAAAGCCGGTGCGGGGTTGGTCATGAAGTTTCCTTGCCGAGCGACTGGCTCAGCCGAGCAGGCGCGCGAGCGTGAGCAGTGCCAGCAGCACCATCCACATCACGACCGAACGCCAGACCAGCCCGACGACGCTGCGCAGGTGGGCAGGTTCGGGTTCGCGCCCGGGCGTGCTGCCGCTGTCTGGCGCACGGCCGTCGGCTATGGAATCGCCGGCCTGGGCGCGCGACAGCGGGTCGAGCGTGGGAATGGGCCGCAGCGAGCCGCCGCCGAGCCGCACGTTGACCGCGCCGGAGGTCGCAGCCAGGATCACGCCGTCGTTCTCGTTCGGGAAGCGCTGTGCATCGTTGCGCCAGCAATCGATGGCTTCCTCGAAGCTGCCGACCACCGCGAAGCCGAGCGCCGTGATGCGCGCGGGCAGCCAGTCGACCGCATGCCAGGCACGGTCCGCCGCCTCTTGCACCGAGACGCTCGAGGGCTGCACCGCGGCGCCGTTCTTGTGCGCCCAGTAGCGCGAGACGAACTCGCTCATGCGATAGAACACCGCGCCGGCCGGCCCGAGGCCGATGGCCGCGATGATCGAGAACCACGCGAGCACGCCGAACACATGGCGGTGCGCGGCGATCACCGAATGCTCGATGACGTGGCGCACGATCTCGCTGCGCGGCAGGTCGGCAGCGTCGACGCCCTGCCAGTGCGCGAGCAGCGAGCGCGCGAGCGGCTCGTCGCCTTCGTCGAGCGCATCGCGGATGTCTGTGAAGTGATGGCTGAACTGACGGAAGCCCAGCGTGACATAGAGCACCGCAATGCTCCAGAGCACCGCGAACGGCAGGCCCAGCGTGAGCACCAACAGCCAGTGCACGCCCAGCGCGAGGAGCGTGGGCACGAACACCGCGAGGCCCCATGCGATCCATCCGTGATGCGGCTTGCCCGCGTCGAAGTTGCGGCTGGTCCAGCGGGTCCACGCCAGAACGCTGCCGTACACGGGGTTGTGCGGGCCCAGCGGCCGCACCTGCTCGATCAGCAGCGCGCACAGGATGGCAAAGAAGCTCATCCTTCGATGATAGCGAGACAGCCTGAAGGTTCAGGCCGAATCGCAAGCGTATTCAGGCCGCGAGAAAACGGTAGAGATTGCGCAGCATGCCGGCCGTCGCGCCCCAGACGAAGCGCTCGTCGGGCCCGTCCTGGTAGGGCATCGAATACCACTCGCGCTTGCGTCCGTCGGTCGCGCTGACGGCGTGGCGGCGGTGGTTGGCGGGGTCCATGAGCCACGCGAGCGGCACCTCGAAGGCCTGCGCCACTTCGTAGGGGTTGATGGTGAGTTCGAAGTCGGGTTGCACCAGCGCGACCACGGGCGTGACGATGAACGAGGTCACGGTCGTGTAGGTCGGCAGGCTGCCCAGCACCTCGATGAACTGAGCGGAAAGGCCGACCTCTTCCCAGGCCTCGCGCAACGCGGCGGCGGAGATGTTGGCGTCTTCCGGATCGACGCGGCCGCCGGGAAACGCGACCTGCCCGGAATGGTTCGACAGGTGCGTAGTGCGCTCGGTGAGCAGCACGGTCGCGCCCTCGGGGCGCTGCACGATCGGCACCAGCACGGCCGCTTGCGCGGGTGCGCGGTCGATCATGCGCGGCTCGCGGCGCAGCTCGGGCGTCCAGGCCGGCGGGGTGGCGAAACGCGCGCGCAGGGCTTGCGCCGTCAATTGCGAGTGCCGCACCGCGGGCAAGCCATCACTGCCATCCACGAAAGGCGCCTCGCGCGGATCGAACTGCAGCAGCGTGGGCGGCACCACGGCATTGACGGGTTCGAGGGGCACGGATTGCATGGGGATGGCGGTGATGGTTGTGATCAAGAGATGACGTGGCGGGGAACCGGCTAGAGGGAGTAGAGCGTAAAAAAGCGGCGCTGTCTTTCGGGCCGTGTCCCGCGCGGAGCACCAACGCAAAAAGCCGCCAGAGCGGCGGCTTTTCTTGCACGATAGGAGGGCTGCTTATTAAGCGGCCGACGCAGCCGTCGACTTGCTCGGCAGCTTTTCCTTGATACGTGCCGAACGGCCGCTGCGGTCGCGCAGGTAGTACAGCTTGGCGCGGCGAACGTCGCCACGGCGCTTGACTTCGATGTTGGCGATCAGCGGGCTGTAGGTCTGGAACGTACGCTCCACGCCTTCGCCGCTGGAGATCTTGCGCACGGTGAAGCCGCTGTTGAGGCCACGATTGCGCTTGGCGATCACGACGCCTTCGTAGGCCTGCACGCGCTTGCGGGTGCCTTCGACGACGTTCACGCTGACGATGACCGTGTCACCGGGCATGAAATCGGGGATGGTCTTGCCGAGGCGGGAAATTTCTTCCTGCTCGAGGGTCTGGATGAGGTTCATGATTTCCTGATGTCGATCATGTCGGGCTACACAAAAGGCGCTTTGGGCTTTCACGGAAGAACCGCTAAAAGACCGGGCGCGGCCGGGCAGAGGATCGGGGAGCCGGCGATTATAGCTTTTTTTTCAGCACAGCTTCATCGGCCTTGCCCAGGCGGCCGGCGGCGCGGGCCGTCTCGATGAGTTCAGGGCGCCGGGCGGCCGTGATGGCCAGGCGCTGGTCACGGCGCCAGCGCTCGATCTGCGCATGGTGGCCGGAAAGCAACGGCGCCGGCACGCCCTGCCCGTTCCATTGCTCGGGACGGGTGTAGTGAGGGCAGTCGAGCAGGCCGTCGAGCGCGGGATTGAAGCTGTCCTGCACATGGCTCGCCTCATCGCCCAGCACGCCCGGCTGCAGGCGGGCCACGGCGTCGAGCAACGCCATCGCCGCGATCTCGCCGCCGGAGAGGACGAAATCGCCAAGGCTGATCTGATGAGTGATGCGCGCGTCGATGAAGCGCTGGTCGATGCCCTCGTAGCGGCCGCACACCAGCACCGCGCCCTCGCTGGCCGACCAGCGCTCGACCGCTTCGTGCCGCAAGGCCTCGCCGATGGGCGAAAACAGCACCACGGGCGCCGACTCCCCGCGTGCGGCCAGGGCCGCGTCGAGGCAGGCCGCCAGCGGCTCGGCCATCATCACCATGCCGGGCCCGCCGCCGAATGGACGGTCGTCCACGCGCCTGTAGTTGCCCAGCGCGTAGTCGCGCGGATTCCAGAGTACGACCTCGACCTGCTTCGACTCGTAGGCGCGGCGCGTCACGCCGCTGGCCACGAAGGGCGCGAACAGTTCGGGAAACAGGGTGATGACGTCGAAGCGCATGCCGCGCGAGCGCCGATCAGAAATCGGGCTGCCAGTCGACCGTGATGAGCCGGCCGGGCAAGTCGACCTTGTCGACGAAGACTGAAACGAAGGGCACCATGCGCTCGACGGCCTTGCCGTCTTCCTCGGCGGCAAGCACCAGCGTGGTCTGCGGGCCGGTCGCGAGCAGTTCGCGCACTGTGCCCAGCACTACGCCTTCGCGGTTGACCACCGACAAGCCGATCAGGTCGACCCAGTAGTACTCGTCGTCGCCGGCAGTGGGAAAGCTGGAGCGCGGCACGAAAACACGTGCGCCACGCAGGGCTTCGGCTGCATTGCGATCGGGCACGTCCTCGGACGTCGCGACGATGCAGTCGGAATGTTCTTTGGCTTCGCGGATCGCGAGCCGGAAGGCTGTGCTCGCGGAGGCTCCGGGAGCCTGCAGGAACCAGCGCTTGGAAGAAAAAAGCGCCTCGGGCTGGGCGCTGTGGGGAAGGACCTTGAACCAGCCCTTGATTCCCCATGCATCGGCGATGCGCCCTACTTCGATCGCATCCGCCGGCAATTCGGCGGCTTCGAGTGTGGGCAGCATCGCCGTGCGGGGCGGCTTAGGCCGCCGCCTTGGGAGCTGCCGCGGCAGCTTGCTTGATCAGGCGCAGAACGGTGGGCGAAGCTTGTGCGCCGACGCTCTTCCAGTACGCCAGGCGGTCCTGGGCGATGCGGATGCTTTCTTCGTTTTCCTTGGCGGTCGGGTTGTAGAAACCCAGGCGCTCGATGAAACGGCCATCGCGGCGAACGCGCTTGTCCGACACGACGATGTTGAAGAACGGACGGCCTTTGGAGCCGCCGCGGGAGAGTCGAATGACGACCATGATTTATCCTTGGGTGGTCAGCAAGCCTTGTGGATTAAGAAAAGGCCCGCTCACAATGTTCTTCCAGCGTCGAGACACGCGACATGGCCACCCGGCCAGCGACACGCTGAAAAGCCCGCGATTATAGCCCGACACGCGTTTTCTTCCGAATTCCGGCCTCGCGCCGCCCGTTTTTCGCTCATGCCCCTGACCATCCGCCCCAGCCGCGACGAAGACATCGCAGCCATCACGGCCATCTACGCCCACCACGTGCTTCACGGCACCGGCACCTTCGAAACAGAGCCGCCCTCCCCCGCCGACATGGCTTCGCGCCGCGCCGACGTGCTGGGCAAGAACTTGCCGTATCTGGTCGCAGAAGAAAATGGCGAAGTGTTGGGTTTTGCCTACTGCAACTGGTTCAAGCCGCGCCCGGCCTACCGTTTTTCGGCCGAAGACTCGATCTACATGTCCGAGTCAGCACGCGGCAAGGGTCTGGGCGCCAAGCTGCTGGCCGCGCTGTCGCAGGCTGCCGAGGCGGCCGGCGTGCGCAAGCTGATCGCGGTGATCGGCGACTCGGCCAACGCGGGCTCCATCGGCGTGCACCGCGGCCAGGGCTTCACGCACGTGGGCGTGCTGAAGGACTGCGGCTGGAAGTTCGGCGAATGGCGCGATGTCGTATTGATGGAAAAAGTGCTCGGCGAAGGCAGCACCACCCGCCCCGAATGAAAACCGCATGAAAAACAAGACCACCGCCGCCTGGCTCACCTTCCTCGGTGGCCCGCTGGGACTGCACCGCTTCTACCTGCGCGGCATGGGCGACTGGCTCGGCTGGCTGCTGCCAATTCCCACCGCACTGGGCGTCTACGGCATCGAGCGCGTGCGCATGTACGGCGTGGACGACGGCGCGAGCTGGGCGCTGATTCCGCTGCTGGGGTTCACCATCGCCGGTTGCGCGCTGACGGCCATCGTCTACGGCCTCATGACGCCCGAGAAGTGGAACGCCCGCTTCAACGCGAGCGCCCCTGCAGACGCAGCACCCGGCCGCACCAACTGGTTCACCATCGGCGCGGTGGTGATGTCGCTCTTTTTCGGCAGCACGATCCTGATGGCCAGCATCGTGTTCAGCTTTCAGCGGTACTTCGAGCACCAGGTCGAAGAGGGGCGGAAGATTTCGCAGTAGCCGCAGCGGCGGCTGCCGCTCAGAACAGCTGCATGCTGATCCAGTAGGCAATCGCCGCCACGAAGGCGGATGCCGGGATCGTGAAGATCCAGGCCCACACGATGTTCCCCGCCACGCCCCAGCGCACCGCGCTCGCGCGCTGCGTGGAGCCCACGCCAACGATGGCGCCGGTAATGGTGTGGGTGGTCGACACCGGAATGCCCAGCGCGGTGGCCAAAAACAGCGTCAGCGCCCCACCCGTCTCCGCGCAGAAGCCGCCCACGGGCTTGAGCTTGGTGATCTTCTGCCCCATCGTCTTCACGATGCGCCAGCCGCCGAACATGGTGCCCAGCGCGATCGCGGCGTAGCAGCTCACGATGGTCCAGGTCGGCGGGCTCGCGTCGCTGGCATTGGCATAGCCGGTGGCGATGAGCAGCATCCAGATGATGCCGATGGTCTTCTGCGCGTCGTTGCCGCCGTGGCCCAGGCTGTAGGCACCGGCCGAAACCAGCTGCAGCCGGCGGAACCAGCGGTCCACGCGCGACGGTGTCGCGCGCCGGAAGCCCCAGGCCACCACGACCATCATCATCGAGCCCAGCAGGAAGCCCAGCAGCGGCGACACGAAGATGAAGGCCACCGTCTTCCAGATGCCGGAAGCCACGAGGCCGCCGGTGCCGGTCTTGGCGATCACCGCGCCCACGATGCCGCCGATCAGCGCATGCGACGAGCTGCTCGGAATGCCGTAGTACCAGGTGACGAGGTTCCAGCTGATGGCGCCCACCAGCGCGCCGAACACCACGTGCACGTCGACCACGCCCGGCTGGGCGATGCCCTTGCCCACCGTGGCCGCCACGCTCAAATGGAAGATGAAGATCGCGATCAGGTTGAAGAAGGCCGCGAAAACCACGGCCTGCCCCGGCTTGAGCACCCCGGTGGAAACCACCGTCGCGATCGAATTGGCGGCGTCGTGGAACCCGTTCATGAAGTCGAACAGGATCGCGAGCGCGACCAGCACTATCACCACCCAGAGGGCGACCTGAACCGTTGCCATCGGCGCTGCCCGCTCAGGAATTCTCGAGGACGATGCCCTCGATCACGTTGGCCACGTCCTCGCACTTGTCGGTGATCGTCTCGAGCAGCTCGTAGATCGCCTTGAGCTTGATGACCTCGCGCACATCCGGCTCCTCGCGAAACAGCTTGCTCATGGCGCTGCGCATGACGCGGTCGGCGTCCGACTCGAGGCGGTCGATCTCCTCGCAGGTCTTGAGCGTGGCCTCGGCCACGGCCGGGTCGGCGATCTTGCCGAGGAACTTGACGGCGTCCTTCAGGCGGTCGCAGCACTTCACGCTCAGTGCCGTGAGGCGCACGATCTCGTCGGTCATGTGGCGCACGTCGTACAGCGCCATGGTCTCGGCGGAGTCCTGGATCAGGTCGGCCACGTCGTCCATCGTGTTGATGAGCTTGTGGATCTGCTCGCGGTCGATGGGCGTGATGAAGGTCTTGTGGATCAGCCGGTTGACGTCGTGCGTCACGCGGTCGGCGGCGCGCTCGGCGTTGTCGACGTCGCGGTTGTACTGCTCGCGCAGGTGCACGTCGCTGTAGTTGGCCACGAGTTGTTCGAACGCCCGCGCCGCTTCGACGATGCGCTCGGCGTGCTGGTTGAACATCTCAAAAAAATTCCCCTCGCGGGGCAGCAGCTTGCCGAACATGGCGCTCTCCTGGAATCTCGGGTCTCGCCCTGCCACAGGCGTGTGACAGAGTCATGAAAAACCGCGCAAGTGTAATGGGAGGGCGAACCAGACGGCGGCGGATGGATACCCACCCGCTACCGGTCACTTGCGGATGCGCTCGATGACCTGGCCAGAAACGCGCGACAGCGCCACGCGCGGCACCTTGTCCGGCGCGATCTCGGCCAGCGGCTTGAGCACGAAGGCCCGCTCGCGCATGCGTGGATGCGGCAGGGTCAGAGTGGGGGTATTGATGACGGAATTGCCGTGCATCAGCAGGTCGAGATCCAGCGTGCGCGGCGCATTGGGAAAGGGCCGCTCGCGGCCGGCCTGCGCTTCCAGGCGCTGCATCGCGATGAGCAGCTGCTCGGCGTCGAGCCCCGTGCGCAGCGCCACCACGGCATTGATGAAATCGGGGCCGGTCGCATCGACCGGCGCGCTGCGGTAGAGCGACGAGCGGGCCGTGACCTGCGTGCGCTGCAAGGCGCCCAGAGCGTCCATGGCCGCCTTCACGGCCGCCTCGGCATCACCCAGGTTGGCGCCGATGGCGACGAAGGCCTGCACGGTCGGGTAGTCCTCGCGCGGGCCTCGCGAAGGCGCACGGCCGGGCGCACGGCGCGCGGGCGGGCCGCTCCGGGCACCGGCCGATGGCGGCTTGCTTCCCGTGCGCGGCGGCGCGGCCTTTGGCCTGGCCTTGGCCGCGGGGCTCTTCTTGCCGTCCTTCGGCTGGTCGGACGCGCTCATTCGCCAGCGGCGCTGCCGCCACCCTCACCACCACCGCCTGCGGGACGCGGCTTGCGGCGGCGCCGGCGCTTGCGCGGTGCGGCGGCTTCGCCATCGGGCGGCACGGCGCCGGCCTCGACCTCAGCCTCGTCGTCCGGTTCCGCGTCCTGGCCGCGGTTCTGCGGCGGATTCTGCCGAGGCGCGGGCTCATTGCGCAGCTTGGCCGGCGCAGCGGTGTCGCGCACCCGCACGCGCTGGCGCACCTTCTGTTCTTCGCGCACCTGCTCCAGCAGGTCTTGCCGGCGCACGTCGTCGGCGATGCTGAATTCCTGCCACCACTCGGCAATCGCTTCGCTGACCTCGCCCACGTCGGCGCGCAGGCGCATGAAGTCGAAGGCAGCACGAAAACGCGCCTGCTCGACCAGGCTGTAGGGCGTGGAGCCGGTACGCTTGTCGAAGCGCGGCTGCATCATCCAGATCTCGCGCATGTCGGCGGCCAGCTTGCCTCGGCCGGACACGTCACCGATGCGGGCGTTGAACACGTCGTCGATGGCGTCCTGCAGCGCCGGGAACGGCGCCTGCGGACGCTGGCCGCGCTGGCCTTCCTGGCGCTGAGCCCAACCGTCGCGCACGTCGGCCCACAGCACGCAGGCCAGCAGGAAGCTGGGCGCCACGGGCTTGCCTTCGCCGACGCGGCGGTCGGTGTCCTGCAGGGCGGCTTTCACGAAGGGCTGGTCGGCACGCTCGACCACCACGTCGAGCAGCGGGTAGATGCCCTTGGACAGCCCCAGCTTGTTCAGTTGCTCGACCGTGGCAATCGCATGGCCGGTCTGCAACAACTTGAGCATTTCGTCGAACAGGCGACTCTGCGGCACGTCGGCCAGCAGCTTGCTCGATTCGACCAGCGGGGCGGCCGTCTTGGCTTCCATCTTGAAGCCCAGGGCCGCGAGCTTGGCCGAGAAGCGGATGGCGCGAATGATGCGCACCGGGTCTTCGCGGTAGCGCGTGGCCGGGTCGCCGATCATGCGCAGGGTGAGCTTCTGGGCGTCCTTGATGCCGTTGTGATAGTCGACCACGACCTGGTTGGCCGGGTCGTAGTACATGGCGTTGACGGTGAAGTCGCGGCGCGCCGCGTCTTCTTCCTGCGGGCCCCAGACGTTGTCGCGCAGCACCCGGCCGCTGGCGTCCACCGCGTGCTTCATGCTCGCGAGCTCGCCCTTGCTGGTGCGCTCGTTGCCCGACACCTGCTCGGCGGCAGTGTTGTCCATGTAGGCGCGGAAGGTCGAGACCTCGATCACCTCATGCTCGCGCCCCCGGCCGTACACCACGTGCACGATGCGAAAACGCCGCCCGATGATGAAGGCGCGGCGGAACAGCGACTTGACCTGCTCGGGCGTGGCGTTGGTGGCCACGTCGAAGTCCTTGGGCCGCAGCCCCAGCAGCAGGTCGCGCACCGCGCCGCCCACCACGTAGGCCTCGAAGCCCGCCTGCTGCAGCGTGGTGACCACGTTTTTCGCGCGTTCGTCGACCAGGGCCGGATCGATCTTGTGAACCTCTGCCGGCACCTCCTGGCGCTTGCCGAAGCGGCTCTTGCCCTGTGCGCCGCCGGCGGTCTTGCCGAGCAGCTTGTCGATGAATTTCTTGATCATTTGTTGGTTGAAAGCCTAGTTCGCTCTTTTATTCGTTCTCGAGCATGGAGCGGATCAGCGGAATGGTGATCGCCCGTTGGGTCTGCAGGGCATAGCCGTCGAGCTGCGAGAGCAGCTCCATCAGGCTGCCCAGGTCGCGGCTGAAGCGGTGAAGCATGTAGTCGAGCACGTCGTCGGACAGCATCACGCCGCGCGCGTCGGCCGCCTGGCGCAGCACCGCGCGGCGTTCGCTTTCGCTCAGCACCTGCAGGTGGAAGACGTGGCCCCAGCCGAGGCGGGTGCGCAGGTCTTCGCGCAGCGGCAGGTCGGCCGGCGGCAAGGCGCCGGCGGCAACCACGCCGCGCTGCAGGGTCTGGGCGTTGACGAACCAGTTGAAGGCCGCGTGCTGCTGCACCGCGGTGTAGAGGTGGACGTCGTCGAGCAGGACGGCGCCCCAGCGCTCGTCGAACTCCGGCGGCTCCAGCAGGCCCGCGTGCAGCCAGCCCACGCTGGCGCCCTGCTCGCGCAGTGCGACACGCACCGATTCGAGCAGATGGGTCTTGCCGCTGCCGCCTTCGCCCCACAGATAGGTCGGCACCGGCGAGTGCAGCGCGGGGGCGCCGGCGCCGCCCACCCACACTTGCAGGTGTCGCAGCGCCGCCTCGTTGGGGCCGGCAAAAAAGGCGTCGAAGCTGGGGCCCGTCGCAATGCCGATATCGAGCGCGAGCTGTTTCATCCCGGGAAGGTTCATGGAGGGGGCCGCGAGGGCCCTTAAAATCGTGAGGAATTCTATCGGCCCGGCCAACATGGTTACCGGGGCCGCCTTCCGCTCCTACTCCCCGCGTCCTTTCGCGTCCTTCCGACCTCGACCACCCATGACTTCCTCCACGCCCACCCCGCTCAGCTACAAGGACGCCGGTGTCGACATCGATGCCGGCGACGCACTGGTCGACCGCATCAAGCCGCTCGCGAAGAAGACCATGCGCGAAGGCGTGCTGGCCGGCATCGGCGGCTTCGGCGCCCTGTTCGAGGTGCCCAAGCGCTACAAGGAGCCGGTGCTGGTGAGCGGCACCGACGGCGTGGGCACCAAGCTCAAGCTGGCCTTCGAATGGAACATGCACGACACCGTCGGCATCGACCTGGTGGCCATGAGCGTCAACGACGTGCTGGTGCAGGGCGCCGAGCCCCTCTTCTTCCTCGACTACTTCGCCTGCGGCAAGCTCGACGTGGACACGGCCGCCGCCGTGGTCGGCGGCATCGCCCGCGGCTGCGAACTCTCGGGTTGCGCGCTGATCGGCGGCGAAACCGCCGAAATGCCCGGCATGTACCCGGCCGGCGAATACGACCTGGCGGGCTTCGCGGTCGGCGCGGTCGAAAAATCGAAGATCCTCACGGGCCAGAACGTCAAGCCCGGCGACGTGGTGCTGGGCCTGGCCTCGGCCGGCGTGCATTCCAACGGTTTCAGCCTGGTGCGCAAGGTGATCGAACGCGCCGGCGCAGACCTCCCCGCCACGCTGGACGGCAAGCCCTTCCGCGAAGCCGTGATGGAGCCCACCCACCTCTACGTGAAGCCGGTGCTCGAAGCGCTGGGCAAGCACCCGATCAAGGCGCTGGCCCACATCACCGGCGGCGGCCTGCTGGAAAACATTCCGCGCGTGCTGCCCGAAGGCACCGCCGCCCACCTCAAGAAGGGCAGCTGGCCGCAGACCGAGCTGTTCGCCTGGCTGCAGAAGGTGGCCGGCATCGACGACATCGAGATGAACCGCACCTTCAACAACGGCATCGGCATGGTCGTGGTCATCGATGCGGCCGAAGCCGCCGCCTGCGCCGCCACCCTGCGCGCCGCCGGCGAGTCGGTCCATGAAATCGGCGTGATCGCCGAGCGTGGCGAAGGCGCCGCGGTGGTCGTCGGCTGACCGCCGGCTGCTCCGTCCGATAACCTGAGCAGAGCACGCGACACCCCCCGGATGGCCAAGAAGCCGCAACCCATCACCCCCGCCGTTGCGACGGCCCCCCTCCACCGCCCGACGGCCTCCCGCGGCGTGATGATCGCGAGCTACCTGCTGATGCTGGGCGCGCTCCTGCTGGTGATGTGGGAGCACCTGCTGCCCGGATTGCTGTGCGTGTGCATCGGCTTCCTGGCCACGCGCTGGTTCGCGCGCGTGCTGACGGGCGGCCTGCAGCGCATTCCGCCGCTGGGCAGGCGCCCTGAAAGGGCCATCGGCTGGGCCAACGTGCTGGCCGTGATCCTGGTGCTGGTGGGGCCGATCGCGCTGCTCACGGTGCTGCTGTCGCAGGCCCGCGAATACATCGTCGACGCACCCGACCAGTACCGCGAGCTGCTCGACTACACGGCGCGCACGGTGCTCGAGCTGCGCTCCAAACTACCCGGCGAAATCGCGGCCTACCTGCCCGAGGGCGCGGCCGAAATCCAGCGCGTGATCGCCAATTACCTGCGCGCGCAGGCCGGCTCGCTGGCCATGGCGGGCCGCGCCTGGCTGCACGGGCTGCTCTTTTCCTATGTGGGACTGATCGTCGGCGCGCTGGCGGCCGTGGCGCATGCGCCGCTGCGCCGCCTGCCGCTGGCCGACCAACTGCACCAGCGCGTGCAGACCTTCGGCGAGGCCTTCGGCCAGATCGTCGCGGCCCAGTTCTGGATCGCCGCCTTCAACACGCTGCTGACGGCCATCTTCCTGCTGTTCGTCATGCCGCTGTGGGGCGCGCACCTGCCCTACACGCCCGCGCTCATCACCCTCACCTTCCTGGCGGGGCTGGTGCCTATCGTGGGCAACCTGGTGTGCAACTCGGTGATCACGCTGGTGGGGCTGTCGGTGTCGCCGGTCACGGCGGCCGCGTGCCTGATCTTCCTGATCGTGATCCACAAGGCCGAATACGTCATCAACGCCAAGGTGGTCGGCGCCCGCACGCAGATGAGCGTGTGGGAACTGCTGGCCGTGATGTTCGTGGCCGAAGCGGTGTTCGGCCCGGCAGGGCTGGTTGCGGCGCCGCTGTACTACGCGTACCTGAAGAAAGAGCTGCAGGCGGCCGCGCTGGTCTGACGGCAAAGCATCCGGACAGCGATGTCCGGATCTGATCGATTCTGGTCCGACGCCGAGCGGCCCACAGGCTGGCCGCGCGAAAGAATCGGGGGCATCATCCACTCCGCACCTTGCGAGCCGCCGCCATGAAAACCTGTCTGATTGTGATCGACGCACAGGAGTCGTTCCGCCAACGCGCCTACTGGAACGAAGGCCTGGCCGCAGCCTACCTGGGCGCCCAGAACGCCCTGATCGAAGGCTGCGCCGTGGCCGGCCTGCCGATCGTGCGGGTCTTCCATACCGACGAGCCGTCGGATGCGAGCAACCCCTTCGCGGTCGAATCGGGCCATGTGCGCCCCATCGCCGGGCTGGCGCACTTCGAGGCTGCCGCCACCTTCACCAAGCACCGCCACAGCGCGCTGGTCAACAGCGGGCTCGACATCTGGCTTACGCAGAACGGCATCGGCCGGCTGATCGTGAGCGGCATCCGCACCGAGCAGTGCTGCGAAACCACCACCCGCCACGCCTCCGACCTGGGCTGGGAAGTCGACTACGTGACCGACGCCACCCTGACCTTCGACATGATCCAGCCCGACGGCAGGCCGCTTCCCGCCGCCGACATCAAGGCCCGCACCGCTACCGTGCTGCACGGCCGCTTCGCCACCGTCTGCACCGTGCCGCAGGCGCTGGAACGGGCCGTGGCATGAGCAGCCTGCGCGTAGTGATCCTGGCCTTCGACGGCGTCGAGGCGCTCGATTTCGCCGGCCCCTTCGAGGTGTTCACCACCGCGAGCCGGGTCAGCCAGCGGATGAGCTCCGGCACGGCGGCGCACTTCGAGGTGACCTCGGTCGCCCTGGGCCAGCCGGTGCAGGCGCGCGCCGGCCTGCGGCTGCTGGCCAGCCACGCGCTGGCGGACAGCCCGCCGGCCGATGTATTGATCGTTCCCGGCGGCGTGGTCGATGCGCCGATGGCGAGCCCCGACACGCTGCGCTGGATTGCGCAGACCGCGGCCGGCGCGCAGGTCGTCGCCTCGGTCTGCACCGGCGCCTTCCTGCTGGCCGCAAGCGGCGTGCTGACAGACCAGGCCGTCACCACCCACTGGGAAGACATCGCCGACCTGCGCGCGCAGTTTCCCGCGCTCGACGTGCGCGAAGACGTGCGCTGGGTCGACACGGGCCGCATCGTCAGCTCGGCCGGCATCAGCGCCGGCATCGACATGAGCCTGCACCTCGTCGAACGGCTGGCCGGGCGCGAGCTGGCCGAACGCACCGCGCGCCAGATGGACTACGCATGGACCCGCAACCCCGGCAGCAGCAGCCCATCCGCGTAGTCTTCGTCCTCCTGCCCGGCAGCCTGGTGCTCGACTGGGCCGGCCCGGCCGAGGCGCTGCGCATCGCCAACCAGCGGCTGCGCGCCGCGGGCCAGCCCGAGCGCTTTGCCATCGAATTCGCAAGCCCCCGCCCGACTTCGACGGGCTCGGTCGGCATCGCGCTCACAGGCCTCGCGCCGCTGCCCACAAGCTGGGACGGCCCCGGCTGGGTCGTGCTGCTCGGACTGCCCGGCGACTCCATTGCCATCGACAACCCGGAGACCCAAGACCTGCTGCACTGGCTGCGCGGCCAGCGCTTCGAACGCGGCCGGCTGGAGCTGGTGACGATCTGCGCCGGCGCCGTGCTGGCGGCGCATGCCGGCGCGCTCGCGGGCCGGCGCGCGACCACGCACCACCATCACCTGGGCGAACTGCGCACGGTGGAGCCGCGCTGCGACGTGGTGGCCAACCGCGTGTTCGTGATCGACCCGCCGCTCTACAGCAGCGCGGGCGTGACGACCGGCATCGACCTGATCCTTCACCGTATCGGCGAACTCTGCGGCGAGGCGCTGGCGGCGCAGGTCGCGCAGACCATGGTGGTCGCGCTGCGGCGCGGCCCGCAAGACCCGGAGCTGTCGCCCTTCCTGGCCTACCGCAACCACCTGCATGCCGCGCTGCACCGCGTGCAGGACGCGGTCAGCGAGCAGCCGCAGGCCGACTGGAGCGTGCCGCGCATGGCCGAGGTGGCGCACACCTCGGCGCGGCATCTCACGCGGCTGTTCATGGAGCATGCGGGCGTGGCGCCGCTGGCCTACCTGCGCCGGCTGCGGCTGGCGGTGGCGCAGCTGGCGCTGGCCTCGGGCGCCAGCGTCACGCGGGCGGCGGAGCAGTCGGGCTTCGGTTCCGACACGCAGTTGCGCCGCGCCTGGCATCAGTTCGGGCTGCCGGGATCGCCGTCTGAGGCCGGGCCGGCTTTCAAGGGCTGAGCGGCAGCGCTCAGTGCCAGACGCCCGCGGGCGGCGGGCCAGGCACGCGCAACAGCTTGTCGTCGCCGATCTCCAGCAGCCGGTTGGCCGCGTAGCTGTTCTGCGAATCGGGCTCCAGTGCGGCGCTGATCAGCGGCGACAGCGGCTGCGCCAGCGACACGTAGAAGCTCCCCGCCTGCACCACCGCGCGCCCGGCCCGGGGCCGCACGCGGAAGCTGCGGATCGGCTCGCCGTCCTCGATGGCGCCGCGCGCATCCTGCCGCTGGCCGTCGGACTGCGAGAGGATCTCGTAGCGCTCGACCTGCCAGGGCGCCACGCCGTCGATGCGCTCCACGCGCACGCCCAGCATCTGCAGCCGCTGCACCGCCACGCTCTCGCTGGCCGCGAGCAGGTAGCCGCAGGGGCGCGGGCGGGCGTTGGCGATCTTCAGCGGATCGGCCGCGCGCCATTCGACATCGACGGACTTGTCTTCCCCGCTCCTCGCATCGAGAAAATCCAGCCGCTGCCGCGTCGTCGTCTGCCAGGCCTCGACCACCAGATCGCCGTGGCAGGCCTCGGCCCGCGCGCGCTGCGCCGCCTGCGCCGTGAGCTGCATCAGCGCCTGCCCCTGCCTCGCCGCCGTCTCGATGACGGTGGTGGCCGCCAGCACCTGCGTGTGCACCCGGCGCGCGAAGTGCGCGCGGCCCAAACCCACGCCGCGCACCTCGAGCAGCAGGCTCACTGACTGGCGCAGCCCGCTCACGTTGCGGCCGGTGTCGGGCTGCACGCCGCCCATCGACACGGTGCGGTCGGAACTCTTGCCGCCGGAGGTGGTGTGGTACTTGAAGCCGCGCAGCCCTTCCTGCGCGAAGGCGGCCTGGATGGCATCGACGTAGTCGCGCTGCGCGCTCGCCGCGATGCCGGGGTCGAGGTTGCCCACGGTGGCGGGCTGTAGCAGGGCGTCGTATTTCATGACGGCGCCGAACTTGTCGATCCATCGGCCGCCGACGGTGAACTCGTGCAGGTCCAGCACCACCTGCGGCCGGTAGCGCAGCGTGATGGCCGCGAGCGTGCGTGCCTCCGGCGTGCGCAGCAGCAGGTGGTCGCGGTTCACGTCGATGCCGTTGGCGGTGACGCGAGTGAAGTGCTCGGCGCCGTCGGGGTTGCCGCGCGGCACCAGCACGAGGTTGATCTTCTGCAACAGCGCGGCCCCTGCCCCGGTGGCGAACTGCTGCGCGAGCACCAGCACCGCCTCGCCGCCGGCCGGCTCGTTGCCGTGCTGCTGGCCGATCACCATCACCGTGGGCCGCATCGGGTCGAAGCGGCCCTGGTCGGCGAGCAGCACCAGCGGCAGTTCGCGGCCCTGCTGCGAATTGCCGAGCCGCTCGACGCGCACGTTCGGCGACTGCCGTGCCAGGTCGTCGATGAAAGCCAGCACTTCGGCGTGGGAAGGAAAGTCGGTGCGCCCGGCACGAAAGCCCGGTGTGGCGTAGCTCGCCTGCGGATCGGGAAAGCGCGCCGCGACGGCGGCCGGCTCGGTCCACGCCTTGGAAGGTTCGAACTGCGCCTGAGCGGCTCCCGCCGACAGCAGGGCAAGGCCACAGAAGGCACAGAGGAAGCGGAAAGTCGGGGTGCTGGGCATGGCGCGCATTCTCCTCTCGGGCATGCCGCCAAGGCTTCAGGAGCCGTTCAGTTCACTCGACGATGCAGGCCCGCGCACGCGCGAGCAGCAAGGCACGTTCGCGCGTATTGCGCGTGAGCGAGGCGGCACGGTCGAACTCCTTGCGCGCCTCGTCGCGGCGGCCCAGCTTGAAGAGCAAATCGCCGCGCACCGTCGGCAACAGGTGGTAGCCCTTGAGCGCCGGCTCGTCCGTGAGGGAATCCACCACCTCCAGCCCCGCCGCCGGACCGAAGGCCATCGACAGCGCGACAGCGCGGTTGAGCTCGACGATGGGCGACGGCGCGAGGCCGGCCAGCGCGTCGTAGAGCGCGGCGATGCGTGCCCAGTCGGTTTCGTCGGCGGTGCGCGCGCGGCCGTGGCAGGCGGCGATGGCGGCCTGCAAGGCGTAGGGGCCGAGCGCGCCGCCGAGCGACTCGGCGCGTGCGAGCGCTGCCAGGCCGCGACGAATCAGCAGCTGGTCCCAGCGCGCGCGGTTCTGTTCGAGCAGCAGCACCGGCTCGCCCGAGGCGCCGACGCGCGCGGCGGTGCGCGAGGCCTGGATTTCCATCAACGCCACCAGCCCGTGTACCTCCGCCTCCTTCGGCACAAGCTCGGCCACGATGCGGCCCAGGCGCAGGGCCTCGTCGCACAGCGCGGGGCGCATCCAGTCGTCGCCGGCGGTGGCCGAATAGCCTTCGTTGAAGACCAGGTAGATCACTTCCAGCACCGAGGCGAGCCGCGCTTCGAGTTCGTGCCGGCGCGGCACTTCGAAGGGCACGCGCGCCTCGGCCAGCGTGCGCTTGGCGCGCACGATGCGCTGGGCCACCGTGGCCTCGGGCACGAGGAATGCACGCGCGATCTCGTCGGTGGTCAGGCCGCCCATCACCCGCAGCGTGAGCGCCACGCGCGCCTCGGTCGACAGCACCGGATGGCAGGCGGTGAACACCAGCCGCAGCAGGTCGTCGCCGATGTCGTCGTCCAGTGCGGCGTCGACGGCGTCGGCGAAGTCGGCCTGCGCCATTTCGTGCCGCGCGTCGAGTTCGCGGCCGATCTCGCCGGCCTTGTGCTCGGCCAGTTGCAGATGACGCAGCCGGTCGAGCGCGCGGCGCTTGGCCACGGCGGTGAGCCAGGCGGCGGGGTTGTCGGGCACGCCGGCATCGGGCCATTGCTCGAGGGCCGAGACCAGCGCGTCCTGGGCCAGTTCCTCGGCCAGGCCCACATCGCGCACCATGCGCGCGACGGTGGCGATGATCTTGGCGGACTCCATGCGCCACACCGCCTCGACGGTACGGCGGATGGCGTCCTGGCGGCCCTCTCCAGCGGTCACGGCCCGGTCTTCTTGACCGTCTGCATCGAGGAAAACTCGGCGGTCAGCGCCTGCACCTCAGCCGGGTAGTCGCCGATCTCCTGGATCTGGCGGACCTCGATGACCTCGTTCTCGCCGCCCGGGCAGCGCGTGGCCCATTCGATGGCCGCGGCGCGCGATGGCACGTCGATGACCCAGAACCCGCCGAGCACTTCCTTCGCCTCGGCGAAAGGGCCGTCCACGACCTTGGGCTTGCGGCCCTTGAAGCTCACGCGCGCGCCCATCGAGGGCGGGTGCAGGCCGTCGCAGCTGACCAGCACACCGGCCTTCTGCATCGATTCGTTGTAGGCCATCATGGCCGACACCGCCTCGACGTCGTCGGGCACGGTGCCGGGCGCGGCGGTCTCGTAGCCGTGGGGAATCATCAGCAGCATGAATCGCATGGCTGTCTCCTTCGGTCCGGTTGCGGTTGCAGCGGCTTCAGCCGCCCGTCTTGGTGCGGGCCTCGGATTCGGCGCGCAGGCGCTCTTCCTGGGCGAGCAGCTCGGGCGTCATGGAGTCGCCGAAGTCGGCGGCCTCGAACACTTGGCGGATCTCGATCTCGCCTTCCTGGAAGGGGCTGCGCTTGATCCACTCGATGGCTTCTTCCTTCGACTTGACCTGGAACAGCCAGAAGCCGGCCAGCAGCTCCTTGGTTTCGGCGAAGGGACCGTCGATGACAGTGCGCTTGTTCGGGCCTTCGCAGCGCACGCGCACGCCCTTGGAGCTGGGGTGCAGGCCCTCGCCGGCCAGCAGCACGCCGGCCTTGACCAGTTCTTCGTTGAACTTGCCCATGGCGGTGAGGATTTCGGTGCTGGGCATCACGCCGGCTTCGGAATCTGCATTGGCCTTGACCAGAATCATGAATCGCATGTCGTTTCTCCTGAAGTTGATGAGGCTGGGAGCTGCTGGAAATTGCCTGCTCCTGTTCACACGTCGCACGGGCGGCAATCGGATCGACACGCTCGCATCGATCCATTTGTAATTTTGTGTTTCTGAAATTGAAGGGTGGCGTTCAGGGCAGGTAGCCGCAGAAGCGCAGCACATGGCCGTCGGGTTCGCGGATCGCGAATTCGCGCAGGCCCCAGGGCTGGGACACCGGCGGCTCGATGACCGTCACGCCGCGCTTCACGTAGGCCGCGTGCAGGCCGTCGATGTCCTTGCCGACGTGGATCACGATCTCGCCGCGCCAGGGCACGGCGCCGCGGGTGTTGCACTGCCACAGCCGCAGGTAGACCGGGTCGCCGTAGCTGCGGTCGCCCTTCTTCACGCGGGCGTAGCTGGGCGGTTCGCCGGCGATGAAGTCGAGCTCGAAGCCCAGCACGTCGCGAAACCAGCGCGCGGCGCGCGACACGTCCGACACCGGGAGCACCGGCTGCACGCCGTGGAATTCGTGCAGGGTGCCCAGGTCGGGCGCCGGGCTCACACCGGCCTTGGTGTCCATTTCAATTGGCCATGCGGCGCAAGGCGGCGACGCGCTCGGCGATCGCATCGATGTCCAGGGCGTCTTCGGCCTTCGACAGGTAGGTTTCGAGGTCGCGCACGGCCTGCGTGGTGTTGCCCTGCTCGGCGTGCGCGATGCCGCGGTCGCGGTACTCGCCCCAGGCGCCGGGCAGCAGCGCGATCAGCCGGTCCTGCACCGCGATGACGCGCTGCCAGTCTTCCTGCGCGTGGTGCACTTCCTTCAGGTTGCGCAGCATGCGGGCGATGATCTCGCGCGAGCTGGCCGGCTGCAGGTACAGGCCCAGCGGCACGTCGAAGTCGCCCACCAGGCCGTTGCTGCGCTTGTAGGGCTCGAGCCGCTCGCCGAGCTCTTCGCGCGACAGCGACTTGCCGGTGAACGGATCGATCACCACCTGCCCCTTGGGCAGCGTCACCTTGAGCATGAAGTGGCCCGGAAAACCGATGCCCCTGGCCTGCAGGTCCAGGCCCTGCGCCAGCTCCATCCACAGCACCGCCAGCGAGATGGGAATGCCGCGGCGGGTGCGCAGCACGGCGTTCAGGTAACTGTTGTCGGGGTCGTAGTAGTCGTTGAGGTTGCCGCCGAAGTTCAGGTCGTTGAAGAAGAACTGGTTCAGCGCGCGCAGCCGGGCCAGCGGGGCGGCGTCGGCCGGCAGGCGGCGCTTGAGGCGGGCCAGCAGTTGGTCGACGTCGCCGAGCACCTGCTGCACGTCCAGGTCGGGGTATTCGTCCTGCGCCAGGCTGGCGGCGGCTTCGAGCAAGGGAAAGTGATCGTCGCTGCGGACCAGCGATTCGAAATATTCCAGTGCGGTAGGAACCTGAAAGCTGAACGTCATGTGTCTTTGTAGAGGAGCCCGCCAGGGGCGTCAAGGCGTGGCATCCGGGGATTGCCAACCGCTCCGGATGCGCGCGCTCAGCGGCGCAGGAAACTGCGCAGGCGAACGCCCACCGCAGCCAGCACGCCGAAGTAAAGCACCACGGAAGCGGCGATCAGCGCGGCCAGCAGGCCGATGCGCAGCAGCCGCTGCTCGCGCAGGCCGATCCAGTCGAAATGCGCCGAACCCCACACCAGCAGCGCCGCCAGCACCAGCGTGCCGGCCAGCACCTGCAGCGCGAACTTGCCCCAGCCGGGCTCGGGCTTGTAGCTGCCGCGGCGGATGAGGCCGACCAGCAGCCAGGTGGCGTTGACGAGCGCGCCGATGGCGATGGTCAGGGTGAGCGCCGCGTGCTGCAGCACCGGCACCAGGAAGAAATTGAGCACCTGGGTGAATACCAGCACGCCCACGGCGATCAGCATCGGCGTGCGCGTGTCCTGCTTGGCGTAGTAGCCGGGCGCCAGCACCTTGACGGCCACGATGCCGATCAGCCCCACGCCGTAGCCGGTGAGCGCGAGCGCCGTGCGCCGCACGTCGTCGCCGGCATAGGCGCCGTTGTGGAAGAGCACGGCCACCAGCGGCTGCGCGAAGAGCAGCAGCGCCACGGCACAGGGCGCGGAAAGCAGCACCACCAGGCGCAGGCCCCAGTCGAGCAGCGACGAATAGCGCGCGTCGTCCTTGGCGGCGCGGGCGCCGGCCAGCTGCGGCATCAGCACCACGCCGAGGGCGACGCCGAGCATCGCGGTCGGGAACTCCATCAGGCGGTCGGCATTGACCACCCAGGTCACGCTGCCCGCCGCCAGGTGCGAGGCGATCTGCGTGTTGATGAGCAGCGAGATCTGCGCCACGCTCACGCCCAGCAGCGCGGGCAGCATGAGCTTCATCACCTTGCGGGTGGTGGGGTCGGTCCAGGCGGCGCGAAGCGCCCTGAAGCTGGCGCCGACGCGGGGCATGAGCCCGAGCGAGCGCAGGGCGGGAATCTGCAGGGCCAGCTGCAGCATGCCGCCGACCAGCACGCCCACGCATTGCGCATAGATCGGCTCGATGCCGTAGCGGCGAAAGAGCGGCGCGCCCACGGAAATCGACAGGATCAGCGCGATGTTGAGCAGCACCGGCGACGCCGCCGGCACCGCGAACTTGCGCCAGGTATTGAGAATGCCGCCCGCCAGCGCCACCAAGGACATGAAGCCGATGTACGGGAACATCCAGCGCGTCATGACCACGGCCGAATCGAAGCCCGCCAGACCGCTCGCCATCGCCCACACCATCAAAGGCGCGGCCACCACGCCGATCACGCACACCACCACCAGCGTCCAGGTCAGCAGCGTGGCGACATGGTCGATGAGCTGGCGGGCGCCCTCCTCGCCGGCCTCGGTCTTGCGCCCGGCCAGCACCGGCACGAAGGCCTGGCTGAAGGCGCCCTCGCCGAACACACGGCGAAACAGGTTGGGAATGCGGAAGGCGACGTTGAAGGCGTCGGTCAGCGCGCTGACGCCGAAAACCGAGGCAAAAAGAACGTCGCGCACGAGGCCCGTGATCCGCGAAGCGAGAGTCAGCAGGGAGACGGTGGAGGCGGATTTGAGCAGGGACACGGGGGCCGAGTGTAGGCCCCGCCGGGCGCCGGAACGGGCCGATTCGGGCGCGAATTCGGCGAAAGGGCCAACCCGGCCTATAATGGAGGGCTTTGCTGCATCATCCTCAGACATCTAAGGAACTAAATCATGGCATCCGCCAAGCCCAAGAAAAAGAACCCGCGCCTCGCCTCCGGCCGTAAGCGCGTCCGCCAGGACACCAAGCTCAACGCTGCGAACACCTCGCTGCGCTCCAAATACCGTACCGCTGTCAAGAACGTCGAAAAGGCTGTTCTGGCTGGCGACAAGACCAAGGCAAGCGAACTGTTCGCGAAGGCCCAGAGCATCGTCGACACCGTCGCCGACAAGGGCATCTTCCACAAGAACAAGGCAGCCCGCGACAAGAGCCGCCTGTCGGCCAAGGTCAAGGCCCTCGCCCTGGCGCCTGAAAAGGCCGCCGCCTGACACCTGTCAGGCAAGCCCGGACCGGAATCCTCCGGTCCGCCGTTTGATCGGGGTGCGCTGCAGCAAAGTGTAAAAAACCGCCTTCGGGCGGTTTTTTCATGGGCGATCGGTCTTGGGGGGCTCGACGGGAATCACGGGCGCGGCCGGGTCCGAACGCACGGTGGCGGCCACCGGGGTCTGCGCGGCCTTGGGCACGGCCGGCGCGGGTGGCGCCGGCGAGACCTCGGAAACCTGCAGGTCGTTGTCCTTGGCGAAATTCACGCAGAAGTCCCAGGCCATGGGCTCGGCGTCGCGCAGGTCGCGGTTCACGATCACGCACTTCACGCCGTTGATGGACGTCGGCACGCACCAGGGGGAATAGCTGAGGTAGCTGCCCGGAAAGGCGCCGCCGGGGCGAAAAGAGCTCATGACACCGGCCAGACGCTCGGCCCAGTCGCTGGGTCGGAAAGTGCGTCCATCGCGGGTGATGCCCTGGATGAAGATTTCTTTGGCTGTGGGGGAAATCATCGTTGAATGAGGCGACCGCGGCAGGTGCTGCGGTGCAACAAGCGATTCTATCCGCGCCACTTTTTGCATCCTGAACATGGGGCATCGCTGTAATGCGGAATCCTCAACGAAGCCGTCAAACCGCACGCCTAGAATCCGCGTTCCCTATCTGGAGAACCCGAATGAGCGCTACCGCCCAGCCCACCTCGCCCCACGTCATGAACACCTACGGTCGCCTGCCGATCGCACTGTCGCACGGCCAGGGCTGCCGAGTCTGGGACACCACGGGCAAGGCCTACATCGACGGCCTCGGCGGCATTGCCGTCAACACCCTGGGCCACAACCACCCCGAACTGGTGCCCGCCCTGCAGGACCAGCTGACCAAGCTGATCCACAGCTCCAACTACTACCACGTGACCGGCCAGGAACAGCTCGCCACCAAGCTGACCGAGATTTCCGGCCTCACCAACGCCTTCTTCTGCTGTACCGGCCTCGAAGCCAACGAAGCCGCCCTGAAGCTGGCCCGCAAGTTCGGCCACGACAAGGGCATCGAGCGCCCCGAAATCGTGGTCTATGAAGCCGCCTTCCACGGCCGCAGCATCGCCACCCTCTCGGCCACCGGCAATCCCAAGGTGCAGGCCGGCTTCGGCCCGCTGGTCGAGGGCTTCATCCGCGTGCCGCTGAACGACATCGAAGCATTGAAGAAGGCCACCGAAGGCAACCCGAACGTGGTCGCCGTGTTCTTCGAGACCATCCAGGGCGAAGGCGGCATCCACCCGATGCGCGTCGAATACCTCAAGCAGGTGCGCGCGCTGTGCGACGAGCGCGACTGGCTCATGATGATCGACGAAGTGCAGTGCGGCATGGGCCGCACCGGCAAGTGGTTCGCGCATCAGTGGGCCGGCATCAAGCCCGACGTCATGCCGCTGGCCAAGGGCCTGGGCTCCGGCGTGCCGATCGGCGCCGTGGTGGCCGGCCCCAAGGCCGCCAACATCTTCGGCCCGGGCAACCACGGCACCACCTTCGGCGGCAACCCGCTGGCCATGCGCGCCGGTGTCGAGACCATCCGCATCATGGAAGAGCACAAGCTGCTCGAGAACGCCGCCACCGTCGGCGCCCACCTGAAGGCCGCGCTGGAACGCGAAATCGGCGGCCTGCCCGGCGTGAAGGAAATCCGCGGCCAGGGCCTGATGATCGGCATCGAGCTCGACCGTCCCTGCGGCGTGATCCTGAACCGCGCCTGCGACGCCGGCCTGCTGCTGAGCGTCACGGCCGACAAGGTGATCCGCCTCGTGCCCCCGCTCATCCTGACCATCGCCGAGGCCGACGAGATCGTCGCCATCCTCGCGCCCATCGTCAAAGCCTTCCTGTCGGAGCCCGCACCCCAATGACGACCGCCACCGCGAACACCATCCGGCACTACCTGCAGTTCGCCGACTTCACGGCCGACGAATACGCCTACCTCTTCGACCGCATGGCGGTCATCAAGAAGAAGTTCAAGACCTACGAAAAGCACCAGCCGCTGGTCGACCGCACGCTGGCCATGATCTTCGAGAAGGCCAGCACGCGCACCCGCGTGAGCTTCGAGGCCGGCATGTACCAGCTCGGCGGCAGCGTGGTGCACCTGACCACCGGCGACAGCCAGCTGGGCCGCGCCGAGCCCATCGAGGACAGCGCCAAGGTCATCAGCCGCATGGTCGACCTGGTGATGATCCGCACCTACGAGCAGACCAAGATCGACGCCTTCGCCGCGCACTCGCGCGTGCCGGTCATCAACGGCCTGACCAACGAGTTCCACCCCTGCCAGATCCTGGCGGACATCTTCACGTACATCGAGCACCGCGGTTCACGCGACGCCGGAGGCGACGCACTTTCTTGCCTTAAGGGCAAGACCGTGGCCTGGGTGGGCGACGGCAACAACATGGCCAACACCTGGCTGCAGGCGGCCGAGATCCTGGGCTTCACGGTGCACGTGAGCACGCCCAGCGGCTACGAGGTCGACCAGTCGATCGCCGGCATCCGCTCGGGCGACAGCTACAAGGTCTTCAAGGACCCGATGGAAGCCTGCCGCGGCGCCGACCTCGTCACCACCGACGTCTGGACCAGCATGGGCTACGAAGCCGAGAACGAGGCCCGCCGCAAGGCCTTCGCCGACTGGTGCGTCGACGAGGACATGATGCGCGCCGCCCAGCCCGACGCCCTCTTCATGCACTGCCTGCCCGCCCACCGCGGCGAGGAAGTGCAGGCCGAAGTCATCGACGGCCCACAGTCGGTGGTGTGGGACGAGGCCGAGAACCGCCTGCACGCCCAGAAGGCGCTGATGGAGTTCCTGCTGCTCGGCAGGCTCTGAGAGCCGTTCGATCCGCGAGGCGCCGCGCATGGAGCTGATGACCCGCTACCTGCCGCGCTACCAGTTCGCGGAAGAACACAGCCTCCATGTGCCGGCCTCGCCGGTTCGCGTGCTCGACATGGCGGCCCGGCCCGATGTGGTCGACGACCCGGTCGCCCGCCGCCTGATCGCGCTGCGCGAGCTGCCGAACCGGCTGGCCGGGCGCCTGGGCTTCGCGTCGGCCCTGCGGGACCGGCCGGCCTTCAGCCTCGACGAATTCACCTTGCTCGGCCGCGACGGCGAACGCGAACTGGCCTTCGGCCTCGCGGGCCGTTTCTGGCAGTCGGACTACGGGCTGGTCCCGCTGGCCGATGCAGGCGCCTTCGCTGCGCTCGACGCCACGGGCCTTGCCAAGCTGGTGCTCAACTTCACCGCCCAGCCCGAGGGCCGGGGCACGCGCCTGACCACCCGCACCCGCGTGTGGTGCGGCGACGACGCGGCGCGCCGCCGCTTCACCCCTTACTGGCTGCTGATCCGCCCCGCGAGCGGGCTGATCCGCCGCCGCCTGCTGCGGCGCGTGCACGACGCCGCCCTTCTTGCCCCATGAACCCCTGCCAGCAATGCGGCGCCTGCTGCGCCGCCTACCGCGTCGACTTCAGCGTGCACGAGCTCGACGAGAACGGCGGCAAGGTGCCCTCCGGCCTCGCCGTCGAGGTGAACGAGAGCCTCTGCCGCATGCGCGGCACCGATCACACGCCCATGCGCTGCGCCGCCCTCACCGGCAAGATCGGCCAGTCCGTGAGTTGCGGCATCTACGAATGGCGGCCCAATCCCTGCCACGAGCTGCAGTCGGGCAGCGACGCCTGCGAACGCGCGCGGGCCCGGCACGGCCTGCCGGCGCTGTCGTCGCTTCACTGAACCTCGCTTCAACTCGTCACGCAGGGTGTTGGAAATAACCGACACCACGACCCCTCGCCCGGCGCTAACTTCGCGCCATGGCTTCATCACATCAGCAACGCATCTGGGACATTTCACCGCCCGTGCATGAAGGCGCGCCGGTCTTCCCCGGCGACACGCCCTACCAGCAGCGCTGGGCCGCGACCATCTCGCCCGGCTGCCCGGTGAACGTCAGCGAGATCAAGCTCTCGCCCCACGTCGGCGCGCATGCCGATGCCCCGCTGCACTACGACCCCGATGGCCAGACCATCGGCAACGTCGACCTCGCGCCCTTCCTGGGCCCCTGCCGCGTGATCCACGCCATCGCCCAGGGCCCGCTGATCGAGTGGGAGCACATCGCCCACGCCATCGACAGCCACCTGCCCCAGCGCGTGCTGGTGCGTACCTACGACAGCATGCCCGTCGGCCACTGGGACCCGCAACTGGCGGCCTACGCGCCCGCCACCGTGGAGCGCCTGGCGGCCATGGGCGTGAAGCTCATCGGCATCGACACCGCCAGCATCGACCCGGCCGACAGCAAGACGCTGGAAAGCCACCAACGCATCCGCCGCCTCGACCTGCGCGTGCTCGAGAACCTCGTGCTCGACGACGTGCCCGAGGGCGACTACGAACTCATCGCGCTGCCGCTGAAGCTGGTCAGCGCCGATGCCTCCCCCGTCCGCGCAGTACTGCGCGAACTCCCCCGCTGAAACCTCCACCATGACGACTCTTGCAGACTGCCGCGCGCTCGACGCGCAAGACCCGCTGCGCGCCTTGCGCGACCAATTCATCGTGCCCGAGGGCGTGCTCTATCTCGACGGCAACTCGCTCGGCGTGATGCCCAAGGCCGCGCCCGCGCGCATCGCCGAAGTCGTGACCAAGGAATGGGGCGAAGGCCTGATCCGCTCCTGGAACACCGCGAGCTGGTTCGACCTGCCGCAGCGCCTGGGCGACAAGGTGGCCCGCCTGATCGGCGCCGCGCCCGGCGAAGTAGTGTGCACCGACAGCACCTCGGTCAATCTCTACAAGGTGCTGTTCGCTGCGCTCTCGCAGCAGAAGGAAAGCGGCCGCAAGCTGGTGGTGAGCGAGCGCAGCAACTTTCCGACCGACCTCTACATTGCCGAGTCGCTGTGCCGCGAGCGTGGCTTCACGCTCAAGCTGATCGACGCGAGCGAATTGCCCGGCGTGCTGACCGACGAAGTGGCCGTGCTGATGCTCACGCACGTCAACTACCGCACCGGCGCCATGCACGACATGAAGGCAATCACCGCCGCCGCGCACGCCGTGGGCGCGCTCACGGTGTGGGACCTCGCGCACAGCGCGGGTGCCGTGCCCGTTGCGCTGAACGACAGCGACGCCGACTACGCGATCGGCTGCGGCTACAAGTACCTTAACGGCGGTCCTGGCGCGCCGGCCTTCGCGTGGGTCAACACGCGGCACGCCGGCCAGTTCGAGCAGCCGCTGTCGGGCTGGTGGGGCCACGCGGCGCCCTTCGAGTTCACGCCGCACTACCGCCCCGCGCCGGGCGTGGGCCGCTACCTCTGCGGCACGCAGCCAATCATCGCGCTGGCCGGGCTCGAATGCGGAATCGACACCGTGCTCGCGGCCGAAGCCTTCAATGGCGCCGGCGGCGCGATGTCCGCGCTGCGCGCCAAGTCGCTCGCGCTCACGGACCTCTTCATCGCGCTGGTCGAAGAGCGCTGCGCCGGCCACGGCCTCTCGCTGGTCACGCCGCGCGACCATGCGCTGCGCGGCTCGCAGGTATGCCTGAGCCGCAATGAAGGCGCCTACGCCATCGTGCAGGCGCTGATCGCGCGCGGCGTGATCGGCGACTACCGCGCCGGCGATTCGCAAATGCCCGACATCCTGCGCTTCGGCTTCACGCCGCTGTACATCGGCTTCGAGGACGTGTGGAACTCGGTAGAGCACCTGGTGCAGGTGCTCGAGACCGGCGATTGGCGACGCCCTGAATTCAACCGCAAGAACGCAGTGACATGAGCCCCGACAAGAGCCCCGCGACAAGCCCCGAGAACATCGTTCACGAAGAAAAGGCGCAGCTGGATTTCAGCGTGTCGATGAGCTACGGCGACTACCTGCACCTCGACGAGATCCTCAACGCGCAGCATCCGCTTTCGCCCGCGCACGACGAGATGCTGTTCATCGTGCAGCACCAGACCAGCGAACTCTGGATGAAGCTCATGCTGCACGAGCTGCGCGCCGCCACCGCCTGCATCGCCGAAGAGAAACTGGCCGACGCCTTCAAGATGCTGGCCCGCGTGAGCCGCATCATGGAACAGCTGGTGAGCGCATGGACCGTGCTCTCCACCATGACGCCGCCCGAGTACACGGCGATGCGCCCCTATCTCGCCAACTCCAGCGGCTTCCAGAGCGCGCAGTACCGCTGCATCGAATTCGCGCTCGGCAACAAGAACGCCGCCATGCTCAAGCCGCACGCGCACCGCGCCGACCTGCTCGCGCAGGTTGAAGCGGCCTACCGCGCGCCCTCGCTCTACGACGAATCGCTTCGCCTGCTCGCGCGCCACGGCCTGCCCGTGCCCGCCGACCGGCTGGAGCGCGACTGGACGCAGCCCTACGAGCCGAGCGACGGCGTCGAGGCCGCATGGCTCGCCGTATACCGCGACCCGCATGCGCACTGGGACCTGTACCAGCTCGGCGAAAAGCTCACCGACCTCGAAGACGCCTTCCGCCTTTGGCGCTTTCGCCATGTGACCACGGTCGAGCGCGTGATCGGCTTCAAGCGCGGCACCGGCGGCACCGGCGGCGTGAGCTACCTGCGCAAGATGCTCGAAGTGGTGCTGTTCCCCGAGATCTGGAAGCTGCGCACCGACCTCTAGGCGCGCCCCACCTGGCAAACGCCCTCATGAAGCTGGGGTGGTCCGGATTGCCCCGTTGGCTCAAAGCGCTACAGTTTTGGAAACAACGGAGGCCACCGCCATGCACGACATCCGGTTCACACCCGACGAGCTCTCCACCCTGCGCGAACACGGCGTCGTGCTGTTCGCCAACCGCGTGATCTTCGATGCGCAGCCGCCGATGCCCCAGGCGCAGATCGCCGCGGTGCAGGCGCTGTGCGCGGGGCCGATTCCCGGTGGGCTTCTCGCGCTGTGGGAAGTCACCGCGGGCGGCCAGCTGGACTACGACCTGTCGCTCGAGATGAACGGCAACCTCGAAGGCATCAGCTGGACCGAGCTCTTCTGGAACGGCAGCGACAGCTATCACGACCTGCAGGGCTGGATCGACCACGAACAGGAACTGGCGCAGGAAGCCGCCGAAGAAAGCGGCGAGCCGTGGAGCGGCAAGCTCACGCACCTGCCCTTCGGCGGCTTCGAGTACACCGACCGCATCTACGCGGTGGTCGAGCCCGGCGCCGAGCACGGGCAGATCGTCGCCTGGAAGAAGGGCCTGCCGCCGGCCTGGACGCACGCGCTGCACGAGGACAGCGTGAACACCATCGCCTCCGACCTGATGAGCGCCTTCGCGGCGCTGCACCTGGACGAAGACCCGCTCGCTCCCACGAGCGACTATTTCGCGGGCCAGACGCTGCTCGAGTACCTGGACGACCGGCACGAGGAACACGGGCTCGACCTCGACCTGATGGACAAGCTGGTCGCCTTCTATTCGCGCGCCGTGGTCGACTGGCGTACGCCGCTGGCCGAAGGCACGCTGCGCCACAAGCCTGCGCTCGCGCGCGTGGCCCTGCGCCATGCCATCGCGACGGACGACGCCGGCCTGATCGCGCAGCTCGCCGCCGCGGGCGTGGGCTTCGACGGGCCGCTGCAGGGCAGCGCGCTGGCAGTCGATGTGGCGGTGGGGCATGGCGCCTTCGCCGCCGCGGCGGCACTGGTGCGCGCCGGCGCGCCGGTGGCGGCCGATGCGCTTCGCAACATCGACGGGCAGATCGCACCCGAACTCACGGCCGCGCTGCTGGCCAACGGCGCGGAGCCCAACGTGGCGGCCATCGTCAAGTGCGCGGCCTGCGGTGCGCCCGCGAGCGCGCACCTGATCGCGGAGGCCTGCGAGCGGGCCGGCATCGACGTGGCGCCGGCTTTCGTCGCGGACCGCGATGCCATGCTGCAGGAACTGGAAACCACGCTCGCGAAGATGCAGGACGGCAAGCTGGGCCACTACCTCGGACAGGAAGGCATCGCCGAGCGCATCGAGCACCTGCAGGCGTTCAGGCTCTGAGCCTTCTGGCCTACCCGCCGTAAAGCCAGGGCTGGTCGAGCAGCTTCGCGCCCAGCAGGCGCATCGCGATGTCGCGGCCCAGCCGCACCGGGCCGGTCGCGTGGAAGATTTCTCCGTTGCGGCGCGCCCTGGCCTGCACCTGTGCGTTGCGCGCCCAGCGTGCCTCGGCATAGCGCGCGAAGGCGGCGGGCACCTCGGCCGCGCTGCCCTCGCCCAGCGCATCGGCCAGCGCCAGCGCATCTTCGATGGCCATGCCCGCGCCCTGCGCGAGGTAGGGAACCATCGGGTGCGCGGCGTCGCCCACCAGCGCGACGCGCTCGTGCGCCATCTCGGCCGCGCCGGTCATGGGCGCCCGGTCGCCGAGCGACCATGCGCGCCAGCCGGGCATGGCGTCGAGCAATGATTGCAGGCCGGCGCAACTGCGCCCCATCGCCTGCCTGAGTGCGGCGATGCTGCTGGCCTGGTCCCAGTCGCGCGCATCGCCGGCGGGCGCGGATTCGGCGATCACCACCACGTTGAGCCAGTCGCCGCCGCGCACCGGATAGGCAACCGCATGCAGGCGCGGGCCCAGCCAAACGTCGACCTGCCGGCGGCGCATGGCAGCCGGCAGCTTCGCCTGCTCGATCAGCGAGCGCCAGGCCGTGTGGCCGGTGACGCGGGGCGACTGCGCGGCCGACGGGGTGTCGAGCTGGCGCCGCACCAGGCTCCAGAGGCCGTCGGCGCCGACGATCGCCTCGCCTTCCCAGGCGCGCGCGTCGTTGCTCGACATGCAGACGAGGTCGTCGCTGGTCTCCACCTGCGCGATGCGCGCGGCGGTGACGAGCGCACCGGTGCCGCGCGCGCGCACGGCTTCGAGCAGCAGGCCGTGCAGGTCGGCACGGTGCACGCAGAAATAGGGGGCGCCGTAGCGCTGCTGCATGGTGTCGCCGAGCGGCATGCGGGCCAGCTCGGAGCCGCTGTCGGCGCTGTGCACCACCAGCGCATCGGGCCGCGCCGCGATGGCCGCGAGGCCCTGTCCCAGATCAAGCTGCTGGAGGCGCCGCGTGGCGTTGGGGCCGAGCTGCACGCCGGCGCCGATTTCGCCGAAGACGGCGGCCTGCTCGAAAACGTCGGCCCGGTGCCGGTGCCGGGAAAGCGCCAGCGCGGTGGCCAGCCCCCCGATGCCGCCCCCGGCGACGAGGATGTGCGCGGGCATCGGCTCAGCGGCTGTGCGTGGACGACAGCGCGCTGGACGTGGGGCTCGCGGCCTTGTCGGCTTCGGTGGGTTTGAGGGGTGTCTTGGGAGCGCAGCTTCCGCAGCTGTCGCACGAGCCGCAGCCCGATGTCTTGGCCAGCGAGGCGGCCAGCTCCCTGGCGCGCTCTTCGTCGACCCAGCCCGCGCGGTGCGTGCCGGCCGCGAGCTTCTGCGCGGCACCGCGCCGCCAGCCTGCGGGCATCCAGCGCCAGACCGCATAGAACGCGGCGGCGGCGACGATGAATCCGACGATCAGTTGCTGTGCCATTTCTTCCTCTAACCTTTCAACGGGAGGTTTTAACCTGCTCCGAGTGCCACCGCAACGCGGTAGGTGATGAAGCAGGCCATATACGCAAGTGCGAACAGGTAGCCGGCCATGATCCACACGTACCGCCACGAACCGGTCTCGCGCTTCACCGCCGCCAGCGTCGATATGCACTGCGGCGCGAACACATACCAGACCAGCAGCGACAGCGCCGTGGCCAGCGACCAGCTGCCGGCGATCAGCGGCTCCAGCTGGCCCGCCACGTCGTCGCCCGTGGCCGACAGCGCATACACCGTGCCCAGCGCGCCCACGGCCACTTCGCGCGCCGCCATGCCCGGCACCAGCGCGATCGAGATCTGCCAGTTGAAGCCGATGGGCGCGAAGATGTGCTCCAGGCCGCGCCCGATCATGCCTGCCAGGCTGTACTGGATGGCAGGGCCGGTCGCGCCTTCGGGAGGCGACGGGAAGGTCGAGAGGAACCACAGCAGGATCGTGAGCGTGAGGATGATCGTGCCCACGCGCTGCAGGAAGATCCATGCGCGCTCGTACAGGCCCAGCGCCAGGTTGCGCGGATTGGGCCAGCGGTAGGCGGGCAGCTCCATCATCAGCGGCGAATGCGCGGTGTTGTCGCGAAAGCGCTTCATCACCCATGCCACGGCCATGGCCGAGACGATGCCGAACACGTACAGCGCGAACAGCACCACGCCCTGCAGGTTGAACACGCCGCCCACGGTGCGCGCCGGAATGAAGGCCGCGATGAGCAGCGCATACACCGGCAGCCGCGCCGAACAGGTCATGAGCGGCGCGATCATGATGGTGGTGATGCGGTCGCGCCAGTTGCTGATGGTGCGCGTGGCCATCACGCCCGGAATCGCGCAGGCGAAGCTTGACAGCAGCGGAATGAACGAGCGGCCCGACAAACCCACCGTGCCCATCACGCGGTCGAGCAGGAAGGCCGCGCGCGGCAGGTAGCCGGAGTCTTCCAGCGCGAGGATGAACAGGAAAAGAATCAGGATCTGCGGCAGGAAGACGATGACGCCGCCCACGCCCGCGATCACGCCGTCGACCAGCAGGCTCTGCAGCATGCCCTCGCCCATGTGCGTCTTGATGAGCCCGCCCAGCGCCTCGGTGCCGGCCTTGATGGCGTCCATCGGCACGTTGGCCCAGCTGAACACCGCCTGGAACATCAGGAACATGGTGACGGCCAGCACCAGCATGCCCCACACGGGGTGCAGCACCACGCGGTCGATGCGGTCGCTGGTGGCCAGGCTGCCCACCGGCTCCTTCACGGCCAAGCCGAGAATGCGGCGAACCTCGCGCTGCGTGGCGAGCACGTCGTCCAGCCCCGGCGCCTGCCAGGGCTGCGGCGCGGCGGTGGCCACGGGCAGGTCGAGCGCCTCCAGCAGGCCCTGCGCGCCGCCGGTGTGCACGCCCACGGTCTCGATGACCGGGATGCCCAGCTCGCGCGAGAGCACGGCGGTGTCGACCGCGATGCCCTGCTTCTTCGCCATGTCGGTCATGTTGAGCGCCATCACCATCGGAAGGCCGAGCCGCCGGGCTTCGAGCACCAGCCGCAGGTTCAGCCGCAGGTTGGTGGCGTCGGTGACGCACACCAGCAGCTCGGGCAAGGCTTCCTTACTCTGGCCGGTGACGATGTCGCGGGTCACGGCCTCGTCGGCGCTCAGCGCATTCAGGCTGTAGGCGCCCGGCAGATCGAGCACGAACACGCGGCGGCCCGAGGGCGTGCGAAGCGTGCCTTCCTTGCGCTCGACGGTCACGCCGGCGTAGTTGGCCACCTTCTGGCGGCTGCCGGTGAGCAGGTTGAACAGCGCGGTCTTGCCGCAGTTGGGGTTGCCCAGCAGCGCGATGCGCCCCGGCTGCGCAGTGGCGGCGAAGCCACCGGGCCCCTGGATGACGGCCTCAACCATGGTGGGCAGCCCCCGGCGTCACGTGGATGAGCGCGGCCTCGTGGCGGCGCAGCGCGAAGGTGGTGTGACCCAGGCGAACCGCCAGCGGCTCGCGGCCCGGAAGGCCGCTGGCCACGATGCGCACGGCCTCGCCGGGCACGAAGCCGATTTCGGTCAGGCGCAGCACGAGTTCGCGGTCGTCGGCGCTCTCGGGGCGCGCCACGTCGAGCACGGTCGCCCACTGGTTGTTCGGAAGCTGGTCGAGGTGCAGGACGGCGGGTGCCGGCGCTGCGCCGTTGTCTTTGGTGTGCACGGTGAGGGGGCGCCCTGAATATCGGCGCGCCAAGTAAGCAATACCCCGAATGCTAGCAATTCTCACTCACGCAAACCTGACCACCCCTCAAAAATGGGGGTTGCGGAGCCGGAAACACCGCGTGCCCGGCTCCGCCGAGGCGCGAGCCTAGTTCAGCCCGAGCATGCCGCGCAGCTTGGAAAGATCTTCCGCCAGCGTGTTCACGCGGCCTGCCAGCAGCTTGCGGTCGCGCTCGGTGAGCTTCGAATAGGTCTCGAAGCCGCCGTCGGCCGTCTTGTACTTGGCCAGCGTGTCGAACACCACCTTGAAGTTGGCGTCGGTCTTGTCCGAGAAGGCCTTGTTTTCCTTCACGACCAGCGGACGCAGCAGTTCGACGATCTTGTAGGCGCCCTCGAAGTTCGACTGGAAATCCCACAGGTCGGTGTGGCTGTAGCGGTTTTCCTCGCCGGAGATCTTGGTCGCGGCCACTTCTTCCATCAGCACCGCGGCGCCGCCCACCACCTTCTCGGGCGGGAAGGTCAGCGCGACCAGGCGCTTCTGCAGTTCGAGCACGTCGGCCAGCAGCTTGTCGGCCACGGGGTTGAGTTCCTTGGTGCTCTTTTGCACCCACAGGCCGTACTCGATGCGGTGGAAGCCGCCGAAGGCCGGGTCTTTCTCGGCCTTTTCATGGTCGTCGGCGCGCGAATCGATCGACTTGTCGAGGTCGTTGAACAGTTCGGCCACCGGCTCGATGCGCTCGTAGCTCGTGCGCGTCGGCGCATACAGCTTCTTCGCCTTCTCGATGTCGCCGGCCTTCACTGCGGCGGTGAAGGCGCGCGTGTCCGTGGCCAGCTTGCGCACGTTCTCGGCGACGTAGATCTTGTAATCGGAGATCGGTCCGACCAGCTCGAGCGGCGACACGGCGGCCTGTGCGCCAAGGGCATAGAGCCCGGCGAAGCCAGCGACGAAAGTGGCGAGGAAGTGGCGGCGGAACTGCACGGTCATGGATCTCCTAGTTCTGGGCAGTGGTGAAAAAACTTGTGCTCCCGAAGCCGCCTCAGGCGGCCATCAGGCTGCGCCCGAGCCAGTCGCGCTCGTCCCGCACGCCGGGCAGCGTGAAGAAGAAGCCGCCACCGATGGGCTTGATGTATTCCTCGAGCGGCTCGCCGTCCAGACGCGTCTGCACCGCGATGAAGCCGTTCTCCAGGTTGGCCTGGTAGCAGATGAACAGCAGCCCCATCTCGAGCTGGCCCGACTTGGTCACGCCGTTCGAATAGTTGAAGGGGCGGCGCAGCATCAGGTTCTTGTCCGAGGCCTTGGTGCGCGGGTTCGCCAGGCGGATGTGCGCATCCATCGGCGTCGCCTTGCCTTCGGGGTCCTTGGCGTAGTCGGGCACGTCGTGCTCCGTCTTGCCGCCGTCCATGGGCGCGCCGGTGGGCTTCAGGCGACCCATGATCGCCTCCTGCTCCTGCAGCGGCGTGCGGTCCCAGCGCTCCACGAAGTTGCGGATGATGCGCACCGCCTGGTAGCTGCCGCCCACGGCCCAGGCCGGCTCGTCGCTGCCGGGCTGCACCCACACGATGCCGTCCATGAGCTTGTCGTCGGCCGAGTCGGGGTTGGCGGAACCGTCCCGAAAGCCCAGGAAGTTGCGCGCGCTCTCGGCCGGCTTGCCGGGCACCGCCGGAATCGGCGGCACGCTGCCTTCCTGTTTCCAGTGCAGCACCAGCAGGTCGGGCGTGTTCTTGATGATGTCGCGCAGCGCGTGGATGTTGGTGTCGGGCGTGTTGGCGCAGAACTGGATCGACAGGTCGCCGTGGCACAGCGCGGCGTCGAGCGCATCGTTCGGATGACGCTGCATCTGGTTGAGCCGCACCGGCTTCTTCTTCGCGAGGCCGAAGCGCTCGTCGAACAGCGAAGTGCCGACCGACACCGTCACCGTGAGCCCGTCGGGCTGCACCACCGGCCCGAGGATGCCGGAGCCCGCGGGCGGCAGCTTGGGGTCGGGGTCGGTCTGCGGGCCGCCCTGCGTGAGAAAGGCGATGCGCTCGGTGAGCGTGCGGAACAGCCGCTCCAGGTCGGCGCGGTTCTCGGCCAGCACGTAGAAGGACGCGATCATGCCGGCCGTCGGGCGCGGCGTGACGATGCCAGCCTGGTGCTTGCCGCGGAAGGGCACACGGTCTTGCGTGTGGGTGCTTTGCGGCGCATCGGTCACTTGCGCGCCGCTGTCCGGCGAATTGGGCGGCCCCGAAGGCGCGGCGCCGGCGCGGGCCGAGGCGGCCAGCCCGGCGAAGGCGACGCCGGCCGCGCCGAGCATGCGGCGGCGGTGCGGGGATTCGGGGCGTCCCTCAGCGGGGACGGCTTCGTTGTTCTTCGACTGTTCCATGGGGATGCTTGCTCTTATGTCATTCCAGGCCGAGCGCGGCGTTCACCTTGCCGAGTTCCTCGGCCAGTGCGCGCACAGGTTCGGCCAGTGCCTTTCTCTGCGCCTCGTCGAGCGGCGCGGACTTGAAGCCATCGCCTTCGCGGTACGGCGCCAGCGCGGCGTCGAAGGCCGCGAAGCGTTCGTCCACGCTCTTTTGCAGCGCGGGCGCAGCCTTCACCAGCAGCGGCTGCAGCAGCTCCGAAATCTTCTTCGTGCCTTCGTAGGTGCCTTGCAGGTTCGCGACTTCGGCGTGGCCGTAGTGGTCTTCGCCGCCGGCCGGCAGGTTGTCGGCCACGCGGCGCAGCAGCTTCGAGGCCGAGCCCGCGAGCCGCTCCGGCGGCATGTTGAGGCCGCGCAGGCGCTCCTTGAGCGCGCCGATGTCGCCCGCCAGCTTGTCGACGACGGGCGCGAGGCCCTTCACGTCGTTCTGGCTGTAGAGCGCGTACTCGATGCGGTGGAAGCCGGTGAAGCCTGCGTCGGCCTCGCGCTTCTCGAAGTAATCGGCGCGCGCGTTGATGCGGGTGTCGAGATCGGCGAACAGCTCGGCCATCGGCTCGATGCGCTTGTAGGCCTGGTGCGCCGGTGTGTAGAGCGCCCTCGCCTGCTGCAGGTCGCCGGCCTTGATCGCTTCGGACAGCGCGCTCACGGCGTCTTCGAGCGAGCCGGCCTCCAGCCGCAGGAAGGTCTGGTACTCGGCCAGCGCGCCCACGTAGTTGACCAGCGACGGCCGCGCCGCTTCGGCATCGGACGCGGCCGAGGGCGTGACAACCAGCTTGCCGCGCGGGTTGCTCAGCAGGCCGCAGGTGATGGCGAACTCGCCGGGCTGCAGCTTGACCGTCATGGTCTGCGAGAAGCCGGGCGCGATGTTCTCGCGCTCTTCCACCACCATCACGCCGTCGAGAATTTCCCACTCGAGCGCGCGGTTCGACTTGTTGACGATGGTGAAGGTGGTGCGCCCCGCGGGCACGGTGATCTCGTTGGGGTCGCAGGCGTTGCCCTGGATCGTGACGGTGACGGCGTTGTCGGCCGTCTTGGGCGGCGCCTTGCGGGCCTCGTTGGAGGCATACCAGAAGGCCGCGAGGCCGGCGACCACCAGCAGGGCCGAGCCGGCCACCGCCGCGCGCATCAGGTTCGAGGTGGAGGGCTTGTTGTCGGGTGAAGAAGAAGACATTGCAGGTTTCAGCGGGCAGCGGCCGCGCGTGGCGCCGGCGCGGGGGCCGAACGCAAAAAGAAGAACAGGGCCACGGCCAGGAAGGCCAGGTAGACGATGACCTCGCCCACCACGGGCGCGGCCTGGTAGCCCAGCAGGCCGGAGAGCACGGCGCCCACGGGGCTGTCCATCGGCAGCGTGTCGCTCATGTCGAACACCACCGTCTGCAGGTGGTTCCACACGCCGCCTTCATGCAGCTTGCGCAACACGCCGGCCAGCAGGCCCGCGGCCACCAGCAGGATGAACAGGCCGGTGAAACGGAAGAAGCGGCGCAGATCGAGCCGCACGCCGCCCGAATAAAGACCCCAGCCGATCACCACCGACACCGCGATGCCGGCCAGCGCGCCGACCGGCGCTTCCCAGCCGCTGCTCTGCTGGAACACAGCCAGCAGGAAGAACACCGACTCCAACCCTTCGCGCGCCACCGCGAGAAACACCATGCCGATCAGCGCCCAGCCCTGGCCGTCGGCGCCCTTGGCGAGCGCGCTGTCGATGGAGGCCTGCAGCTCGCCCTTGATCGAGCGCGCCGCCTTGCGCATCCAGAACACCATCGACGTCAGCATGACGACCGCGATGAGCCCGACCACGCCTTCGAACAGCTCCTGCTGCTTCTGCGGAAATTCGGCCGCGAGCAGTTGCAGGCCCGCGCCCGCGAACAGCGAGAGCGCGGCGGCCAGCAGCACGCCGACCCACACCGCGGGCATCAGCGCGCCGCGCCCGCTTTGCTTGAGGTAGCTGGCAACGATGCCGACGATCAGCGCGGCTTCGATGCCTTCGCGCAGCATGATGAGAAAAGGAATGAGCATCGGCTTCTGGATTCAGGGCGTAGAAAGCCCCCGGAGCCGGCAGATCAGCAACGTGCGACGTTGGCTCCACGGAGGAGCCAACGAGCATAACCCATCAAATAAGAGCCATTCTCATTTGAGGGCTTTTGATTACCAAATGGTAATTAAAGCTCTGTGTCAGACGCTGATTTCGTGGACGCGGGCGGTGACCTCGCCGCCTTCGATGCGCAACTCGGCCACGGCAATGGGCAGCTTGAAGCGGCGCGGGCCCGCGCTGCCCGGGTTGACGTACAGCACACCACCCCGCTCCTCGACCTTCGGCTTGTGCGAGTGGCCCGAGACGACCACGCGCACACCGGCCGCCGCCGGATCGATGCCGAGCTGCGAAAGATCGTGGATCGCATAAAGCCGCACGCCGCCGAACTCGACGACTTCGGTTTCCGCGATGCCGTCGGCCCAGGCTTCGCTGTCGTTGTTGCCGCGCACCACCGTCAGCGGCGCCAGCTCGCGCAGCGCATCGAGGACGCCCGGATTGCCGATGTCGCCGCCATGCACGATGGCATCGCTGCCCTTCAGGAACGCGAGCGCTTCCGGCCTCAACAGGCCGTGCGTGTCGGAGACGAGACCGATGCGGATCATGGGAAGAAGAAAGTTATCGAGGCTAACCCGGGTGGGCCGGAAGGCCCGCGAAAAGCACGGAACGCAAAGGCATGATCGGCGCCATGCCCGAAGACATCATCGCACCGCCGACGCCTCTCGAGAGCGCCGAAGAGCTACCCGCTTCCACGCCGCCGCAGCCGCGCGCGGGCCTGCTGCGCTGGATTGCCGGCGGCCTGCGCGCTTCCGCGCTGCTCGATCCGCGCGTCGACGCGCGGCCCGCGCCCTGGCAGTTGCTGCTGCTCGTGCTGCTGCCCGAACTCGCATGGACCGGCCTGGCGCGCCTGGAGATCGACGGCCCGGCGCGGCTCTACGCCACCGTCAACCTGAACACTCTCTGGTCGCTGGGCGTGCTTGCCTGGCTGGGCTGGTTCGCGCTGTCCGGCCGGGCCGGCAACAACGGGCTGGCGCGCTGGTTCGTGCTGGCCACCTGGGCGATGCTTCCGGCCAATCTGGCGCTCAGCCTGCTGGCCCTGGGCTATACGCGCGGCTGGCTGCCGGCAACGCTCGCCGGCTCGCCCGGCTACTGGATCGCCTTCGGACTGGGCTGCGCGTGGATCGTGCTGGCGCTCGCGCGCTTCACCGCGCGCGAAGCCGGTGCGCGCTGGCGGCTCGCGATCTTCGTACCGGCGTTCACGGCCATGCTTGCGCTGACTTTCTGGCAGTCGCTCTACACACAAGAGCGCGTCTGGCAGGCCGATGCCAGCGCGTCCTCCGAACCCGAGCGTCCGCGCATGCGCCTGACGCAGGAGCTTTTCGAGGAACAGCAGGCGCTGTGGGACCACACGGTCGAGACCCTTGCCGCCGGCACGCCCGGACAGGCCAATGTCTACGGTCTGGTGTTCGCGCCCTACGCGTCGGAAGACGTGTTCCTGCGTGAAAGCCGCATGGTCGCCGCGCTGCTGGAAGAGCGCTTCGACGCCAAGGGCCGCGTGATCCACCTCATGAACCACGCGACCACCGCCGAGACGCTGCCCTGGGCCACACCGCTCAACCTGGAGCGCGCCATCGCCGCGCTGGCCGAGCGCATGGACCGCGAGAACGACGTGCTGGTGGTCTATCTCACCTCGCACGGCGCGCGCGACCACAAGCTGGCCGCCGCGCACTGGCCGCTCAGCGTGCCCTGGCTCACGCCGGAAGAACTGCGCGAGGCGCTCGACAAGGCCGGCATCCGCCACCGGGTGGTCGCGGTCTCGGCCTGCTATTCGGGGGGATGGATCGAGCCGCTGGCCAACGACGACACGCTGGTGATGACCGCCGCCGACGCCACGCACACCTCGTACGGATGCGGCCGCCTGTCCGAGCTGACCTTCTTCGGCCGCGCGATGTTCAACGAGGAACTGCGCAAGACCCGTTCCTTCGAGGCCGCCTTCGCGGCTGCCGTGCCGTTGATCAGGCAGCGCGAAATCGACGCCGGCAAGGACGACGGCTTCTCGAACCCGCAGATCAGCATGGGCGAGAAGATCCGCCCCGTGCTCGACCAGCTTGCGCGGCGGCTCGACGCCGCCGGCAAGTAGGCCGGCGCAGCCAACGATCAGGCCGCCAGCAGCTGGCGCAGCACGAACGGCAGGATGCCGCCGTGCTTGTAGTAGTCGACCTCGATCGGCGTGTCGATGCGCAGGCGCACCGTCACCTCCTGATGCGTGCCGTCGGGGCGGTGCACCACCAGCTTCACGTCCATCTGCGGCTTCAGCTCGCTGCCGATCACCACGTCGATCTTCTCGTCGCCCGTGAGGCCCAGCGTCTGCCACGAATCGGCGCCGCGGAACTGCAGCGGCAGCACGCCCATGCCGACCAGGTTGGCGCGGTGGATACGCTCGAAGCTGCGCGCCACCACGGCCTTGATGCCCAGCAGCTGCGTGCCCTTGGCGGCCCAGTCGCGGGAAGAACCGGTGCCGTACTCTTCGCCGCCGAACACCACCGTCGGCACGCCCGCTTCCATGTACTTCATGGCGGCGTCGTAGATGAACATCTTCTCGTTGCCGGGCTGGAACAGCGTGACGCCGCCCTCTTCCTGCGTGCCGTTGGCGTCCGGCGGAATCATGAGGTTCTTGATGCGCACGTTGGCGAAGGTGCCGCGCATCATCACGTCATGGTTGCCGCGGCGCGAGCCGTAGCTGTTGAAGTCGGCCTTGGCCACGCCGTTCGCCTTGAGCCAGATGCCCGCGGGCGAGCTTTCCTTGATGGAGCCGGCCGGCGAGATGTGGTCGGTGGTGATCGAGTCGCCGAACAGCGCCATGATGCGCGCGCCCTTGAAGCCCGCGTCCGACGCGTGCGGCTTCATCTTGAAGCCCTCGAAGAACGGCGGCTCGGCAATGTAGGTCGACTTGGGCCAGTCGTAGACCTGGCCGTTGGTGCCCTTGATGCTCGTCCAGAACTTGCCCGGATCGGTCTTGACCTTGTCGTAGTTCGCGCGGAACGACTTGGCGTTCATCGCGTAGCGCAGGTTGTCGTCGATTTCCTTCGGCGTCGGCCAGATGTCGCCCAGGTACACGTCCTTGCCGCCCTTGCCCTTGCCCACGGGCTCGGTCATCAGGTCGGTCATCACGTTGCCGGCAATGGCGAAGGCCACCACCAGCGGCGGCGAGGCCAGGAAGTTGGCCTTCAGGTTCGGGTGGATGCGCGCCTCGAAGTTGCGGTTGCCCGAGAGCACGGCCGCGCCGATCAGGTCGTTCTTGGTGATGGCTTCGTTGATCTCGGGCGTGAGGTCGCCGGCGTTGCCGATGCAAGTCGTGCAGCCGTAGCCCGCGAGGTAGAAGCCCAGCTTCTCCAGGTACGGCAGCAGCCCGGCCTTCTCGAGGTATTCGGTCACGATGCGCGAGCCGGGAGCCAGCGAGGTCTTGACGTGCGGCTTGACCGTGAGGCCGGCTTCCACCGCCTTCTTGGCCAGCAGGCCGGCAGCGAGCATCACGCTCGGGTTCGAGGTGTTGGTGCACGAGGTGATGGCAGCGATCAGCACGTCGCCGTTGCCGATGGTCACCTGGCCCTTGGGCGCCGACGGCGCGGTGGCGCTCACGTGCGCTGCCGCCTTGGTGGAGCGGTTGGCCACCATCTCGACCACGTCGAGCGGCGCGCCGGCGGGCGGCGGCGCGGCTTCGTCGTCGCCGCTCTTGCCGGCCGCGGCCAGCGGGTAGCGCAGCTTGAGCTTGTCGGCCGGCTGGTTGAAGCCGTTGGCATCGTTGGGCTTGCTGTACAGCTCCGAGAACTTGGTGGCCAGGTGGCCCAGGTCGATGCGGTCCTGCGGGCGCTTCGGTCCGGCCAGGCTGGGCGACACGGTGCCGAGGTCCAGGCGCACGACCTTGGTGTAGTCGATGTCGCCAGGCGCGGGCATGCCGAACAGGCCCTGCGCCTTGTAGTAGGCCTCGAAGCGCTCGACCTCTTCCTTGGTGCGGCCGGTGCCTTCGAAATAGGCCACGGTCATTTCGTCGACCGGGAAGAAGCCCATGGTCGCGCCGTACTCGGGCGCCATGTTGCCGATGGTCGCGCGGTCGGGCACGGCGATGGATGCGGCGCCGGGACCGAAGAATTCGACGAACTTGCCCACCACCTTCTCGGCGCGCAGGATGGCCGTGACGTACAGCACCAGGTCGGTGGCCGTGACGCCTTCGCGCAGCTTGCCGGTGAGTTCGAAGCCCACCACGTCGGGCGTGAGCATGTAGACCGGCTGGCCCAGCATGGCGGCCTCGGCCTCGATGCCGCCCACGCCCCAGCCGACCACGCCGATGCCGTTGATCATGGTGGTGTGGCTGTCGGTGCCGACCAGCGAGTCGGGGTAGTAAGTGGGCTTGTCGCCCTTGTCGTACGGGCTCTGGTAGACGCCGCGCGCGAAGTACTCGAGATTCACTTGGTGCACGATGCCGAAGCCCGGCGGCACCACGCGGAAGGTATCGAAGGCCTGCATGCCCCACTTCATGAACTGGTAGCGCTCGTTGTTGCGCTGGAACTCCAGCTTCATGTTCAGGTCGAGCGCCTTGGGCGTGCCGTAGTAGTCGACCATCACCGAGTGATCGACCACCAGGTCGACGGGCACCAGCGGCTCGATGGTCTTGGGCGACTTGCCCAGCTTGGCGGCCACGCTGCGCATGGCGGCCAGGTCGGCCAGCAGCGGCACGCCGGTGAAGTCCTGCAGCACCACGCGGGTGACGACGAACGGAATCTCGTCGGTGCGCTCCGCGTTGGGCGCCCAGTGCGCCAGCTCTTCGACGTGCTTGGCCGAAACCTTCTGCCCGTCGCAATTGCGCAGCACCGATTCGAGCACGATGCGAATGGAAACCGGCAGCCTGTCGACGGTCGGGTATTGCTTGGCCAGCTCCTTCAGGGACCAGTACTTGCCGGACTTGCCCGATGCTGTCTTGAAGGTCTTGAGGGTGGACGCAAAGGCATGCGCCGGTGCTTTGGCCATAGAGGGACTCCTGTTTGTTCGTGGAAGCCTCTCAAAGATAGCAGGGATCAATGTCAATCGCTGTAGTCGGGGGACTCGGCTCGCCCCCGTTTTTCCGAATGAGCAGCACGGTCTTTCAGGCCATGGCCATTCGCGCACTGCCACGCGTGCGGCGCAGGCCGGTCCATTGCAGCTCGGCCAGCACGACCACGCAAGCCGCCTGCGCCAGCGCCCATGCCATGCCCAGCGCAGTGACCGCGAACATGCCGCTCACCAGCAGCGCGATGCAGGCCGCGGCCCAGCCGAAATTGCCCACGACGACAAGGCCGATCAACCCGCGCGGCGGCGTGCGGCGGCCGGCCATGAAGGCGGCCATCGCCGCATACGCCAGCAGGAAGACGCCAGTGCCCAAGAGCAGCGGCGCCGGCAGGCCGGTCAGCCGCGCCAGCGCGTCGGTGAAGGCCACCTGCAGCGCGCCGGTCGCGGCGCACGAGGCGGCATCGGCCCACATCACGCGGGGCAGGAAACGAGGGGATGCGAAGACGGACATTCGGTTCTCCTTGGTGTAGTACCGGGGTGGTACGGCGCCAATGATTCCGGCGGCGCTGCATCGCGTCGATGACCTCCGAGGTCATGGCGCCGCGCCGCCGCCGCGCCAGAATGCGGCTCCATGAACACCCTCCGCTCCCATTCGTCCAAGGCCGACCGACCCGGCGCACGTGACCCGTTCGGTGTCCACCTGCGGCACTGGCGCACCCACCGCCGCCTGAGCCAGCTCGACCTGGCGCAGGAGGCCGAGGTCTCGACCCGCCACCTGAGCTATGTGGAAACCGGCCGCGCAGCCCCCAGCCGCGAGATGGTGCTGCGGCTGGCCGAACGGCTGGAAGTGCCGCTGCGCGAGCGCAATGCGCTGCTGGTGGCGGCGGGCTTCGCGCCGATGTACCGGCAGCGCTCGCTCGACGACCCGGCCATGGCCTCCGCGCGCCGCGCCATCGACCTGGTGCTGAAGGGGCACGAGCCCTTTCCGGCGCTGGCCGTGGACCGTCACTGGAACCTGGTCGCGCACAACGCGCTGGTGCCGCTCCTGATGGAAGGCGCCGCGCCCGAACTCCCGAGTTCGACACCAAACCGCCGTTTTCCGATGTTTTCGCGGACCGGTGCCATATGAATCAAGCACTTAGCTGAGGCGTTTTGATTTTTATGTAGTGGCAATGTTTTATTGCTGATGTGTTGGCAATTGCCCGTATTTTTTTGCTACACTTCTTCTATGTTCATCAAGCTCACCCGCTCAGGCGGCCACACCTACGCCCAGTTGGTGGAGTCCTTCCGAGACGAACACGGCAAACCCCGCCAGCGCACGCTGGCCACCATCGGGCGGGTGGACGAAACAGATGGACAAGTCGACTCACTGCTGGGCGGTCTGCTTCGCGCCAAGGGTCGCTCACTGAGTGAGACATCCGTTCCCCAGGTGCGTTTTGAATCCGCACTGGCCCTGGGCGATGTCTGGGCGCTGGATCAACTCTGGCACGAGTTGGGTTTCGATGGCTTGGCTGCTGTCTTTCGCCGCGCACGCTTTACCAACCCCATCGAGCATGCCCTGCGGGTGATGGTCTTTAACCGGCTGTGCGACCCCGACTCCAAGCTCGGGGTGCTGCGCTGGCTGCAAACCGTCAGCATGCCGGGTATCGATGCAGAGGCACTCACCCACCAGCAACTGCTGCGCAGCATGGATGCGCTCATGGACCACCAGGACGCGGTGGATGAATGCGTGGCGGGCCTTTGCGCCCGCTGATTGATGAGGATCTGTCGGTGGTGTTCTACGACCTGACCACCATCCGCGCCCAAGGACTGAGCCAGCAAGAGGGTGACGTGCGCCGCTATGGGATGTCCAAGGAAGGCATGGTGGTGCGCCAATTCATGCTCGGCGTGGTGCAAACAGCCGACGGCATGCCTATCTATCACGAGGTGTTTGCGGGCAACACAGCCGAGGCACCGACGTTGGAGCCGACCTTGAAGAAGGTGATGGCGCGTTACCCGCACATCCGCCGCCTGGTGGTGGTGGCTGACCGTGGGCTGCTTTCGCTGGACAACATAGAGGCCTTGTCCGAGTTGCGCTTGTCGGGTGGGGCCAGCGGATCAACCGATCAAGCGCTGGAGTTCATCCTGGCAGTGCCGGGGCGGCGCTATGGCGAGTTCGCAGACATACTGGAGCCGATCAACGCCCGAGCCCGAGCCCGCGCATCAGAGCAAGAAACGACAGAAGAGACTATCGATGAGGCGCAATGGCAGGGTCTTCGTCTGGTGGCGGCCCATAACCCGCAGCAGGCGGCCGAGCAGACTGCCAGTCGTCAGGCGCGCATTGACCAATTGCGCCAGCGCGCCGACCAGCTGGTGGGCAAGCTCGATTCGCAAGATGCAGGCAAGGCACACCGGGGTAGAAAGCTGTCTGATGCGGGTGTGACGGCACGCTTCTTCCATGAGGTGAGCGAGGCGCACCTCAAGCGCATCATCAAGGTCGATTTGCATGCCGATCTGTTCACGTATGACATCGACCAGGCAGCTCTGGCCCGCGCCCAGGCGATGGATGGCAAGCTGCTGCTGGTGACCAACGTGGCGGACTTGACACCCAAAGAGGTGGTGCAGCGCTACAAGGCACTGGCAGACATCGAACGGGGATTTCGGGTGCTGAAGTCGGAGATCGAGATTGCGCCGGTGTTCCACCGCCTGCCCGAGCGCATCAAGGCGCATGCGAGCATTTGCATGCTGGCCCTGATCCTGTACCGCGTGATGCGCCAGCGCCTGAAGATGAGTGGCAGCGATTTGTCACCGGAGGCTGCCCTGGCGGACTTGCGGCGAATTCAGCGCCACCGTGTGAGCATCAACAATGCCGCGCCCATTGCGGGCGTCTCTTCCATCGTCCAACGCCAGACCGATGTGCTGGCCGCACTGAAGATCAAAAAACCCCAGCAAGACACCCAATTGAGCCTGCTGTAGTGGCAGCCGAGAGTCTTGGCCCATACAAATCAAGCACTTAGCGCGGTTGGTGTCGAACTCGGGCGAACTGCTGAAGCCGCCCATCAACGTGCTGCGCCTGAGCCTGCACCCCGACGGCGTGGCCCCGCGCATCGCGAACCTGGCGCAGTGGCGCACCCATCTGCTCGAACGACTGCAGCAGCAGATCGCGGCCACCGGCGACGCGGTGCTGCAATCGCTGCACGACGAACTCGCGGCCTACCCCGCGCCTGCCGTGAGCCACGACGCGCCGGTGCTCGACACCGCGCTGTCGGCGGTGGCCGTGCCATTCCAGGTGGTCATGCCGAGCGGCGTGCTGAGCTTCATCAGCACCATCACGATCTTCGGCACGCCGGTCGACGTCACATTGCAGGAACTCGCGGTGGAATCGTTCTTTCCGGCGGACGAACAGACGGCGGCGGCGCTGGCTGCACTGGCGGCGCAACTGGCGCAGTCGACGCCGCAGCAGGCGGGTTGAGGTCGGCCTTGCCGTCCGCGCCGCGCGGCGGGCCCTTGAAGTCGTCCACCTGGATGACCTTGTCGGCCGCCTTCAGGTAAGCCAGCGCAAGCTCGGGGTCGAGCGCCGAGCTGGCCGCCTCCTCCAGCGAATTCGTGCGGCGCAGCACCTTGTTGAGCGCGGCCGTGGTGTCGCCGAGCTGCGCCGAAAGCTCCATCGCATGCATCAGGTCGCGCAGGCCGCCGGCCGCAGGCTCGCTGAGGTCGGGCGCGAGGCGCTCGACGATGCGCGGGTTCTTGCGCAGCAACTCCGCCAACTCGATCAGCTGCACATCGCGCAGCGGCGCCAGATGCGCGGTGCGGCGCAGCACCAGCGCCCCGATCACGCGCCGGCCAGCCGTCGGCAGGTTGGCGTACAGGTCGCGCAGGATCTTGCCGGCCTCGTCGAGTTGCAGCCGGATCGCGGCCTGCGCGAACGGCAGCAGCTCGGGCGCGCCGTCGACGCGGTAGCGCCAGATGCTCGCGCTGGCCAGATACAGGTGGGCGAGCACATCGCCGAGCCGCGCCGACAGCAGTTCCATGCGCTTGAGCTTGCCGCCGAGCATGCCCATCGCGAGATCGGCCGTGAGCGCGTACTTGGCGCTCATGCGCGCCACCAGCCGCGCCTCCGGCAGTAGGTCTTCGGGCGGCTCGCCCAGCACCGGCGCGCCGAACAGGCTGTGCCACAGGTTGGTGGCCACGTGCCTGCCGTGCGCCATCAGCGCCTTGCCGAGCGCGGTTTCGTCGCCCGCTTGCACGGCCGCCATTTCGTCGAGCACATGCGGATGGCAACGCACCGCGCCCTGCCCGAACACGATGAGCGCGCGCGTGAGGATGTTCGCGCCTTCCACCGTGATCGCGATCGGCGCCTGCCGGTAGGCCACGCCGAGCAGGTTCGAGGGGCCGTAGATGATGCCCTTGCCGCCCAGGATGTCCATGCCGTGGTTCACGGCACGTCGCCCCGCCTCGGTCAGCTGCACCTTGAGAATGGCGCTGGCCACGCTGGGCCGCTCGCCCTTGTCGAGCGCAGCGGCGGTGAAGCGCCGCGCCGCGTCGGTCGCATACAGCTCGGCCGACATCTGCGCCACCAGCCCCGCCACCGCGTGGAACTTGCCGACCGGCATGCCGAACTGCTCGCGGATCTGGCCGTAGCCGTTGCTCACGTATAGCGCTGTCTGCTGCATGGCCGAGCCCAGTGCGGGCAGCGAGATGGCGCGGCCCGCGGCCAGGCATTCCATCAGCATGCGCCAGCCCTGGCCGACCTGCTTGTCGCCGCCGATGATCCAGTCCATCGGCACGAACACTTGCCGCCCGTGGATGGGGCCGTTCATGAAGGCGCTGTCCATGGGGCGATGGCGCCGGCCGATCTCCATGCCTTCATGCGGCACGGGAATCAGCGCGCAGGTGATACCCAGCTCGCGCTGGCCCTCGGGCCGGCTCTCGTCCACGGCATGGAAGGCCAAGCCGACCACGGTGGCCACCGGCGCGAGGGTGATGTAGCGCTTGTCGAAATCGACCAGGAAGCCGCGCGTCATGCGGCCCTCGAACTCGCGCTCGACCACCACGCCGCGATCGGGAATCGATGCCGCGTCCGAGCCCGCATAAGGCGAGGTCAGGCCGAAGCACGGCAGCTCGCGGCCATCGGCCAGGCGCGGCAGGTAGTGGTCTTTCTGCGCGTCGGTGCCGTAGCGCAGCAGCAGTTCGGCCGGCCCCAGCGAGTTGGGCACCATGACCGTGACGGCCGTGGCGGTGTTGATGGTGGCGATGCGCGTCACCACGGTGGCGTGCGCGAAGTGGCTGAAGCCGAGGCCGCCGAACTCCTCGGGAATGATCATTCCGAAGAAGCGCTTTTCACGCAGAAAGCGCCACACCTCAGGCGGCAGGTCGCGCGCCTGGTCGATCGCGTGGTCGTCCAGCATGTGGCACAGGGCGCGCACTTCGTTGTCGAGAAAGGCCTGCTCGCGCTCGGTGAGCTGGTTCGGCCCCATGGCCGCGAGCACGTCGAAATCGGGACGCCCCGCGAACAGCCGGCCCTCGAAGCCGACGGTGCCGGCCTCGAGCGCGGCCCGCTCGGTATCCCCGAGCGGCGGCAGCGCCTTCGAGAATGGCTTCATGGCCCATCGGCCGATCAGTGTCGCCAGCGGCATGGTGCGTCTCCTTCCGCGACGGACGTGCGCGGATTGACACCATTCTTGAGGCTTGTAACCGGTCGCGCGGGCCGGCAAAGGGCGAAGCCGCGTGTCGGAGACGAGCGCGCAAGAAAAAGCCCCGACCAGCGGGGCTTTTCCTCATTGGCGCTCGGGCCTGGCCGAGAAGATCAGGCCGTGACCGAGTCCGCCACGCCCTTGTAGTCTTCGATCTTGTCGAAGTTCAGGTACTGGTAGATCTGCGTGCTGGAGGCTTCGAGCACGCCCGAAGCAGCCATGTATTCCTCGCGCGTCGGGATGCGGCCCAGGCGCGAGCAGATGGCGGCCAGTTCGGCCGAGCCGAGGTACACGTTGGTGTTCTTGCCCAGGCGGTTCGGGAAGTTGCGGGTGCTGGTCGACATGACCGTCGCGCCTTCGCGCACCTGTGCCTGGTTGCCCATGCACAGCGAGCAGCCCGGCATTTCGGTGCGGGCACCGGCATTGCCGAACACGCCGTAGTGGCCTTCTTCGGTGAGCTGCTGCGCGTCCATCTTGGTCGGCGGAGCGATCCACAGCTTGACCGGAATGTCGCGCTTGCCTTCGAGCAGCTTCGACGCGGCGCGGAAGTGGCCGATGTTGGTCATGCACGAACCGATGAACACTTCGTCGATCGCGGCGCCGGCCACGTCGCTCAGCGTCTTCACGTCGTCAGGGTCGTTCGGGCAGGCCACGATGGGCTCGTGGATCTCGGCCAGGTCGATCTCGATGACGGCGGCGTAGTCGGCATCGTCGTCGCCCTTGAGCAGCTGCGGGTTCGCGAGCCAGGCTTCCTGCGCGGCGATGCGGCGCTGCAGCGTGCGGGCGTCGGCGTAGCCTTCGGCAATCATCCACTTCATCAGCGTGATGTTGCTGTTGATGTACTCGATGATCGGTTCCTTGTTCAGGTGCACCGTGCAGCCGGCGGCCGAGCGTTCGGCCGAGGCGTCGCTCAGCTCGAAGGCTTGCTCCACCTTCAGTTCGGGCAGGCCTTCGATTTCGAGGATGCGGCCCGAGAAGATGTTCTTCTTGCCTTGCTTGGCCACCGTCAGCAGGCCCGACTTGATGGCGTACAGCGGAATCGCATTGACCAGGTCACGCAGCGTGACGCCGGGCTGCATCTTGCCCTTGAAGCGCACGAGCACCGACTCGGGCATGTCCAGCGGCATCACGCCGGTGGCGGCCGCGAAGGCCACGAGGCCGGAGCCGGCCGGAAAGCTGATGCCGATGGGGAAACGGGTGTGGCTGTCGCCGCCCGTGCCCACGGTGTCGGGCGTCAGCAGGCGGTTGAGCCAGCTGTGGATCACGCCGTCGCCCGGACGCAGCGAAACGCCGCCGCGGTTGGCCATGAACTCGGGGAGTTCGTGGTGCATCTTGACGTCGACCTTCTTGGGGTAGGCCGCCGTGTGGCAGAACGACTGCATGACGAGGTCGGCCGAGAAGCCCAGGCAGGCCAGGTCCTTCAGCTCGTCGCGCGTCATCGGGCCGGTGGTGTCCTGCGAGCCGACCGAGGTCATCTTGGGTTCGCAGTACGTGCCCGGGCGAACGCCCTGGCCTTCGGGCAGGCCGCAGGCGCGGCCGACCATCTTCTGCGCGAGCGAGAAACCCTTCTTGGTGTCGACAGGGCTCTGCGGCAGGCGGAACAGCGTCGACACGGGCAGGCCCAGCGCTTCGCGTGCCTTGGTGGTCAGGCCACGGCCGATGATCAGCGGAATGCGGCCGCCGGCGCGCACTTCGTCGAACAGCACGTCGCTCTTGACCTGAAATTCGGCGATGACCTTGCCGTCCTTCAGCGCCTTGCCTTCATAGGGACGCAGCTCGACCACGTCGCCCATGTTCATCTGCGTGACGTCGAGTTCGATCGGCAGCGCGCCCGAGTCTTCCATCGTGTTGTAGAAGATGGGAGCGATCTTGCCGCCGAGGCAGACGCCGCCGAAGCGCTTGTTGGGCACGAAGGGAATGTCTTCGCCCGTGAACCACAGCACCGAGTTGGTGGCGCTCTTGCGCGACGAACCCGTGCCGACCACGTCGCCGGCGTAGGCCACCAGGTGGCCGCGCGCGCGCAGGTCTTCGATGAACTTCACCGGGCCGCGCTTGCCGTCTTCTTCGGGAACGATGCCGGGGCGTGCGTTCTTGTGCATCGCCAGGGCGTGCATCGGGATGTCGGGACGCGTCGTCGCGTCGGGCGCGGGCGACAGGTCGTCGGTGTTGATTTCGCCGGCCACCTTGAAGATGCTGACGGTGATGCTCTCGGGCACTTCGGGGCGGCTGGTGAACCACTCGGCATCGGCCCAGCTCTGCAGCACGCCCTTGGCGTTGGCATTGCCCTTGTCGGCCTTTTCCTTGACGTCGTGGAACTGGTCGAACATCAGCAGGGTTTTCTTCAGGCCTTCCGCCGCCACGGCGCCGACTTCGGCGTCGTCCAGCAGGTCGATCATGGGGCTGATGTTGTAGCCGCCGAGCATGGTGCCGAGCAGTTCGGTCGCGCGGGCGCGCGAAATGAACTCGCTCTTCTCGGTGCCGTGGGCCACGGCCGCGAGGTAGCTCGCCTTGACCTTGGCCGCGTCGTCGACGCCGGCGGGCACGCGATAGGTGAGCAGGTCCAGCAGGAAGGCGCCGTCCTTGGCATTCGCGCTCTTGAGGAGCTCGATCGCTTCAGAGGTCTGCTTGGCGCTCAGGGGCAGCGGCGGAATACCGAGCGCGGCGCGTTCGGCAACATGATCAACGTAGGCTTGCAACATCTTCTTTTCTCCGGAAACTGGTCTTGCGGGAATGCGGAGCGGTCAAGCAAGAGCCGCACCGCACCCCGCGCTCGGTACGCTTACTTCTTTTCGCCGTCAGCGCCGTCGAACAGCGCCTTCGGTGGGTTCTTCTTCATTTCTGCTGCGAACGCGACCTGGGCTTCGGTCTGGCATTCGTCGGCAAGGCGCAGGCCGGCCTTTTGGTTCATCAGCATCGACTTGTTGCCGAGCTGGAGCCACATGGCGCCGGCACGCGGGTCTTCGAGGCGGATGGCGCCAGTGCGGCTTTCGACCGGGTGCATGCGGTACTTCGCGCCCTTGGTGCTGACGGTGAAGAAGCCGGGCTTCTTGTCGTCGGCGGTGACGGTCACGTCGGCGCCGAGTTCGCACTGGGCCTTGCCGACCGACACGCGCTGGGCCACGGCCAGGTCGGCTTCGGAGAGCGTCACGTCGGTGTCGGTGGCGACGGGCGTGACTTCCTCGACGGCCTTGGCGGCCTTGCGGGTGACCTGGTGCTTCTTGGCAGGGGCCTTTGCCGTGTTGGACGAAGCTGCCTTGGCGGCGGGCTTGGCTGCCGGCTTGGCAGCGTCCTGGGCCATCGCGGCCAGGGGCAGGGCCAGTGCGACAGCTGCAATCAGGGCGATTTTCTTCATGTGTGGGTTTCCTTGAGGCTGGGTACGGGTGGTTTCAGGAGGCCGCGAGCGCAAACCAGGCTTTCGCCTCGGGGGGCAACGCGCGCCCTGTTGCGTGGGCACGTGTCAGAACCTGCCAGAAATGGCGGTAGCTCGCGCGGTCGTGCAATGTGCCATCAATTTGTGTCGGGGCCCAATCCGCGGCCGCCGCCTTTACAAGGATTTTTGTGGCAATTTGAATCTGCGCCTCGTCCGGCGCAAAGGCCTCGAGGATGGGCCGGATCTGGTTCGGGTGGATGCTCCACATGCGCGTGTAGCCGAATTCCGTGGCCGCCTTGCGGGCCGCCGTGCGCATGGCATCGGTGTCGTTGAACTCGGTGACCACACAGTGCGATGGCACCTTGCCATAGGCATGCGCGGCCGATGCGATGGCCAGCTTGGCCCGCACCACCAGCGGATGGCTGAACTGCCCCGCCGCGCCCATGCCGTCGGCGGGAATGGCGCCGGCGTGGGCCGAGACGAAATCCATCAGGCCGAAGCTCAGCGACTGCACGCGCGGGTGCGCGGCGATTTCGAAGGCGTTGTGCACCGCCAGCGGCGATTCGATGAGCACGTGCAGCGGCAACTCGGCGGCATCGGCGGCCTCCAGCGCGGAAACAGCCTGCAACACATCGGCCACCGATTCGACCTTGGGCACCATCAGGTGGCTCAGGCGATGACCGGCGCGTCCGGCAATGGTGATCACGTCGCCGTCAAAGGCCGGATGGTCGACCGGGTGCACGCGCACGCCGACGCGCATGCCGGGCCTGGCGGCCAGCGCGAGTTCGGTGACGAGCGCGGCATGCTCCGCCTCGCCGCCCACGGGGGCGCCGTCTTCGCAATCGAGGGTGACGTCGAACACGCAGGCGCCGAACTCCTCGGCCATCTCGGCCTGGAGCGCGAGGCTCTTCTTCATGCGCGCCTCGACGCCGCTGTAGTGGTCGCACACGGGCAGCGTCACGGCGCCGGCCTGCGCGCCCAGCAGCACTTCGGCGGGATGGACGGCTTTGCCGGTCATGCGTTGCCGCCCTTCTGCGCGACGATGAACATGCGCGGGAACGCGAGCAGCCTCTTGCCGTCGGTGCGGGCCGGATAGGCCTCGTTCACCCGGCGTTCGTATTCGGCGAGATAGCTGGCCTGCAATGCGGGCTCCAGGCGATCGACAAAAGGCTTCAGCCCCGTGCCGCGCACCCATTCGACGATGGACGCAGCGTCGGCCATGCGGTGCTGGTAGATGGTGTGCCACACGTCGACATGCGCGGCGCGCGGTGCCAGCAGGTCGTAGTAGCCGGCCAGGTCGAGCAGCCGGGTGCGAAGCCTGTCGGCGTCGCCGATGGGCTCGGCCCACGGCGCTTCGGCGGCCACGGCGCGCATCAGCCGGTGCGTGGACTCCTGGCGGTTGTCGGGCATCTGGACGGCGAGCACGCCGCCCGGCGCCAGCGCGTCGAACAGGCGCGGGATCAGCTTTTCGTGATCGGGCACCCACTGCAGCGACGCATTGGCATAAATGAGGTCGGGCGCTTCTTCCGGAGAACGCGGCGCCCAGGTCGCGATGTCGCTCAACTCGAAGCGGGCCTGCGGCAGGCGCTCGCGCGCGCTGGCCAGCATGGCTTCGGAGTTGTCGGTCCCGGTGACTTGCGCCTTCGGGAACCGGCGAACCAGCAGCTCGGTGGAATTGCCCGGGCCGCAACCGAGGTCGACCACGCGGGCCGCCTCGGTCAGCGGCACCCGCGCCAGGAGTTCCTGCGCGGGCCGGGTGCGCTCGTCCTCGTAGCGACGATAGAGCGCGGGGTTCCAGTCGAGCATGCTGCGGGTGGCTTACAGCAGGTGGGCAACGCCGGCGCGTTCGCCTTCGAGCTCTTCCAGCGTCTTGTTGATGCGTTCCTGGCTGAATGCGTCGATCTCGAGGCCTTCGACCAGCTTGTACTCACCGTTTTCGCAGGTGACGGGGAAGCCGAACATCACGTCCTTCGGAATGCCGTACTGGCCGTCCGACGGGATGCCCATGGTGACCCACTTGCCGTTGGTGCCCAGGGCCCAGTCGCGCATGTGGTCGATGGCGGCGTTGGCGGCCGAGGCAGCCGACGACAGGCCGCGTGCTTCGATGATGGCGGCGCCGCGCTTGCCGACGGTCGGCAGGAAGGTGTTGGCGTTCCATTCCTGGTCGTTGATCATCTTGGCGACGCTTTCGCCGTTGATGGTGGCGAAACGGTAGTCGGCGTACATCGTGGGCGAGTGGTTGCCCCACACGGTGAGCTTTTCGATGTCGGCCACGGCCTTGCCGGTCTTGGCGGCGATCTGGCTGGCGGCGCGGTTGTGGTCCAGGCGCAGCATGGCGGTGAAGTTCTTGCGCGGCAGGTCAGGTGCGCTCTTCATCGCGATGTAGGCGTTGGTGTTGGCGGGGTTGCCGACCACCAGCACCTTGACGTTGCGGCTGGCGACGGCGTTCAGGGCCTTGCCCTGTGCCGTGAAGATGGCGCCGTTGACGGCCAGCAGTTCGGCACGTTCCATGCCGGGGCCGCGAGGACGCGAACCGACCAGCAGCGCGTAGTCGGCGTCCTTGAAGGCGGTCATCGGGTCGCCGTGGGCTTCCATGCCGGCCAGCAGCGGGAACGCGCAGTCGTCGAGTTCCATCATCACGCCCTTGAGTGCCTTCTGGGCCTTCTCGTCGGGGATTTCGAGCAGTTGCAGGATGACCGGCTGGTCTTTGCCGAGCATTTCGCCGGAAGCAATGCGGAACAACAGGGCGTAACCGATTTGGCCGGCGGCACCGGTGACGGCAACGCGGACGGGTTTTTTGCTCATGGGAAGACTCCAGAAGGTGATGAAAACGGTGTCGGCGCTCTCGTGGGGCGCCAGGGTTCTGCGGGGTGAAATACCCTCCCGCAGCGCGAGACCCGCAGCATTTTAAGCCGATTCAATAAGCCCCGTCTTATGTCTTATATAAGATATCCTCGGGGGCGCCGCCACGGCGCACCCCACCGCTGCCATGAACACGCCCACAACACTCGACGAGCCCCCCACGCCGTCCTTCAGTCCGCTCTACCAGCAGATCAAGACCCTGATCCTGCAGAGCCTGCAGGCGGGCGAGTGGAAGCCGGGCGAGCCCATCCCCAGCGAGATGGACCTGGCCGTGCGTTTTCGCGTGAGCCAGGGAACGGTGCGCAAGGCCATCGACGAGCTGTCTGCCGAAAACCTGGTGGTGCGCCGCCAGGGCAAGGGCACCTTCGTCGCCACGCATGCCGAGCAGCATGTGCAGTACCGCTTCCTCAAGCTCGTGCCCGATGCCGGCGACCCGAGCAGCGAAGGCCCCGCCGTGCGCACCATCGTCGACTGCAAGCGCCTGCGCGCGTCGGCCGACGTGGCGCGCGCCCTCGGCCTGCGCACCGGCGACGCCGTGCTGCAGGTGCGCCGCGTGCTGGCCTACGCCGGCGTGCCGACCATCCTTGAAGACCTCTGGCTGCCCGGCACGCCCTTCAAGGGCCTCACGGCCGAGCGGCTGCGCGCGTGGCCGGGGCCGATGTACGCGCTGTTCGAAACGGAATTCGGCGTGCGCATGGTGCGGGCCGAAGAAAAAATCCGCGCCGTGCTGCCCGATGCCGAACAGGCCGCGCTGCTCGACGTCACGCTGCAGATGCCCCTGCTGAGCGTGGAACGCGTGGCGCACACCTACCATGACATGCCCATGGAACTGCGCCGCGGGCTCTACCGCACCGACACGCACCACTACAGGAACCAGTTGGGCTGATCCCGATGCAGACGAAGGCCGAATCCCGGTGCGCCAGCGTGCGCACGAAACACGCACGACGTGCTACGAAGTCAATAGCATCCGACTGCAACGGTGCGCTGACTCGTGCGCGTCCGCTGCCCGATGGTGCATTGCAATAGAATTTTGCGTTGTTTGCACTTCCGCATAAGAAACAAAAGCGTTCGCTCTCAGAACAAGTCATCCAAGCCACGAAAGCCCTCCCCCCATGACAGAGCTTGCAAATCCTCCCCGGCCACCGCGCCGCGAATTCCGGAACATCAATGCATTCACCGATCTCACGACCTACCGGCTCCCGCCGGCGGGCATCGTGTCGATCCTGCACCGCGTGAGCGGCGTGATCATGTTCCTGCTGCTGCCGTTCATCATCTGGATGTTCGACACGTCGCTGTCATCTGACTATTCGTTCGCGAAATTCAAGAGCGCCTTCAACGTCGGCATCGGCTTCGCTCCGGGTTGGTTCTTCAAGCTCGTCGCGCTCGCGCTGATCTGGGCCTATCTGCACCACTTCATCGCCGGCCTGCGCCACCTCTGGATGGACGTGAGCCACTCCGCCGTGACCAAGGAATTCGGCCACACCTCCGCCCTCTTCACGCTGGGCGCGAGCATCATCCTCACGCTGGTGCTGGGCGCCAAGCTGTTCGGCCTGTACTGAGAAGGAGCCAACCATGTCTGTGAATTACGGCTCCAAGCGCATCGTCGTCGGCGCGCACTACGGTCTTCGCGACTGGCTCAGCCAGCGCATCACCGGCGGCCTGATGGCCCTCTTCACCATCGTGCTGCTCGCACAACTGATCTTCACCCGCGGCCCCATCGGCTACGACCTCTGGGCCGGCATCTTTGCCGCGCAGTGGATGAAGGTGCTGACGTTCTCCGTGATCGTCGCCCTGCTCTACCACGTGTGGGTCGGCATGCGCGACGTCTGGATGGACTACGTCCAGCCCGTCGCCATCCGTCTCGTGCTGCAAATTTTCACCATCGTCTGGCTTGTCGGTTGTGCGGGTTGGGCCATTCAAGTGCTTTGGAAGATCTGACCCCACCATGACCTACACAAAAGAAAAAATCACCAAGCGCAAGTTCGACGTCGTGATCGTCGGTGCCGGCGGCTCCGGCATGCGCGCCTCGCTGCAACTCGCACGTGCCGGCCTCAACGTGGCCGTGCTCTCCAAGGTGTTCCCGACCCGTTCGCACACCGTCGCCGCCCAGGGCGGCGTGGGTGCATCGCTCGGCAACATGAGCGAAGACAACTGGCACTACCACTTCTACGACACGATCAAGGGTTCCGACTGGCTCGGCGACCAGGACGCGATCGAGTTCATGTGCCGCGAAGCACCGAAGGTCGTGTACGAGCTCGAGCACTTCGGCATGCCGTTCGACCGCAACCCCGACGGCACCATCTACCAGCGTCCGTTCGGCGGCCACACGGCCAACTACGGCGAAAAGCCCGTGCAGCGCGCCTGCGCCGCGGCCGACCGTACCGGCCACGCGATGCTGCACACGCTCTACCAGAAGAACGTGGAAGCCCGCACCCAGTTCTTCGTCGAATGGATGGCGCTCGACCTCATCCGTGACGAAGAAGGCGACGTGGTCGGCGTGACCGCCCTCGAAATGGAAACCGGCGACCTGCACATCCTGCAGGCCAAGACCGTGCTGCTGGCCACCGGCGGCGCGGGCCGCATCTTCCAGGCCTCGACCAACGCATTCATCAACACCGGCGACGGCCTCGGCATGGCCGCTCGCTCGGGCATTCCGCTGCAGGACATGGAGTTCTGGCAGTTCCACCCGACCGGCGTGGCCGGCGCGGGCGTGCTGCTGACCGAAGGCTGCCGCGGCGAAGGCGCGATCCTGCTGAACAGCAACGGCGAACGCTTCATGGAGCGCTATGCGCCCACGCTGAAGGACCTGGCGCCGCGCGACTTCGTCTCGCGCTCCATGGACCAGGAAATCAAGGAAGGCCGAGGCTGCGGTCCCAACAAGGACTACGTGCTGCTCAAGCTCGACCACCTGGGCGCCGACACCATCCACAAGCGCCTGCCCTCGGTGTACGAAATCGGCGTCAACTTCGCCAACGTCGACATCACCAAGGAACCGATTCCCGTCGTGCCGACCATCCACTACCAGATGGGCGGCATCCCCACCAACATCCACGGCCAGGTCGTGGTGCAGAAGGGCGAGGACAACAGCGCCGTCGTGAACGGCCTCTACGCGGTGGGCGAATGCTCCTGCGTGAGCGTGCACGGCGCCAACCGCCTGGGCACGAACTCGCTGCTCGACCTGCTGGTGTTCGGCCGCGCGGCCGGCAACCACATCGTCGAGTTCGCCGACAAGCTCAAGGAACACAAGCCCCTGCCCAACGATGCGGCCGACCGCACGCTGGAGCGCCTGAACCGCCTCGAAGCCACCACCGGCGGCGAGTACGCGCAGGACGTGGCCGGCGAGATCCGCGCCGTCATGCAGCAGCATGCCGCCGTGTTCCGCAAGCAGGCCTCGATGGACGAAGGCGTGGTCAAGATCGCCGCCGTGCGCGAGCGCGTCAAGGCCATCGGCCTGAAGGACAAGTCGAAGGTGTTCAACACCGCCCGCATCGAAGCGCTGGAAGTCGACAACCTGATCGAAGTGGCGCAGGCCACCATGGTCTCGGCCGCTGCCCGCAAGGAATGCCGCGGCGCCCACACGGTCGAAGACTACGAACGCCCGGCCGACGATCCGGTCGCGCCGCTCGGCCGCGACGACGCCAACTGGATGAAGCACACGCTCTGGTACAGCGACGACAACCGCCTCTCGTACAAGCCGGTCAAGCTGCAGCCCCTGACGGTCGCCTCGGTGCCTCCGAAGGTCCGGACATTCTAAAAATTAGGAACATACGATGAAGCGCACATTCCAGATCTATCGCTACGACCCGGACAAGGACGCCAAGCCCTACATGCAGACCGTCGAGATCGAACTCGACGGCCATGAGCGCATGCTGCTCGACGCCCTGATGAAGCTCAAGGCGCAGGACCCCACGCTGTCGTTCCGCCGTTCGTGCCGCGAAGGCGTCTGCGGCTCCGACGCGATGAACATCAACGGCAAGAACGGTCTGGCCTGCCTGACCAACATGAACACGCTCAAGGGCACCGTCGTGCTCAAGCCGCTGCCGGGCCTGCCCGTCATCCGCGACCTGATCGTGGACATGACGCAGTTCTTCAAGCAGTACAACTCGATCAAGCCGTACCTGCAGAACGACAACGTGCCGCCCGAGAAGGAACGCCTGCAGTCGCCCGAAGAGCGCGAAGAGCTCAACGGCCTGTACGAGTGCATTCTTTGCGCGAGCTGCTCCACGAGCTGCCCGAGCTTCTGGTGGAACCCCGACAAGTTCGTCGGCCCGGCCGGCCTGCTGCAGGCCTACCGCTTCATCGCCGACAGCCGCGACGAAGCCACCGCCGAGCGCCTGGACAACCTGGAAGACCCGTACCGCCTGTTCCGCTGCCACACGATCATGAACTGCGTGGACGTGTGCCCGAAGAGCCTGAACCCGACCAAGGCCATCGGCAAGATCAAGGAATTGATGGTGCGCCGCGCCATCTAATCCCTGATCCATTGCCTAGAGACGCCACCATGCAACCCGCCGCCGACCTCGACCAGCCGATCAGCGAACGTGCGCTGAGCAAGCTGAAATGGCGCTGCCGGCGCGGACTGCTCGAGAACGACCTGTTCATCGCCCGCTTCTTCGAGCGACACGAATCCCGCATGACCGTGGGTCAAGCGGGAGCGATGGAGACACTGATGGACCTGTCGGACAACGATCTCCTCGACCTCCTTCTTTGCAGAAAGGAGCCCGAGCCCGAATGGGCCGGGGCCGAGGTGGTCGCATTGCTGCAGCTGATGCGCACCGACGGTGCGCAGCGGCCCGCAATTTCTCCTTCGTCCTGAATCCACCTCTGAAAGTAAACCGAAATGAAAGCATCCGATACCAAGGCCACGCTGTCGTTCAGCAACGGCGGCGACAGCGTCGACCTGCCGATCTACAAGGGCACCGTGGGCCCCGACGTGATCGACATCCGCAAGCTGTACGCACAGACCGGCATGTTCACGTACGACCCGGGCTTCATGTCGACCGCCGCTTGCCAGTCGGCCATCACGTACATCGATGGCGACAAGGGCGAACTGCTGTATCGCGGCTACCCCATCGAGCAACTCGCCACCAACTGCGACTTCCTCGAGACCTGCCACCTGCTGCTGTACGGTGAACTGCCGGACCAGGCCAAGAAGGAAAACTTCACCAAGGTCGTGACGAACCACACCATGGTGAACGAGCAGATGCAGTTCTTCCTGCGCGGCTTCCGCCGTGATGCCCACCCGATGGCCATCATGACCGGCCTCGTGGGCGCCCTGTCGGCCTTCTATCACGACAGCACGGACATCAACAATCCCGAGCACCGCGAGATCGCCGCGATCCGCCTGATCGCGAAGATGCCCACGCTCGTGGCCATGGCGTACAAGTACACGATCGGCCAGCCGTACATGTACCCGAAGAACGACCTGAGCTACGCCGGCAACTTCCTGCACATGATGTTCGCCACGCCGTGCGAAGAGTACAAGGTGAACCCGGTGCTCGAGCGCGCGCTCGACCGCATCTTCATCCTGCACGCGGACCACGAGCAGAACGCCTCGACCTCGACGGTGCGCCTGTGCGGCTCGTCGGGCACGAACCCCTTCGCGGCCATCGCGGCCGGCGTGGCCTGCCTCTGGGGCCCTGCCCACGGCGGCGCCAACGAAGCAGCACTGAACATGCTGTACGACATCCAGAAGGAAGGCGGCGTCGAGAAGATCGGCGAGTTCATCAAGAAGGTCAAGGACAAGAACTCGAACGTCAAGCTCATGGGCTTCGGCCACCGCGTGTACAAGAACTACGACCCGCGCGCCAAGCTGATGCAGGAAACCTGCAACGAAGTGCTGACCGAGCTGGGCCTGGAAAACGACCCGCTGTTCAAGCTGGCCAAGGAACTGGAAAAGATCGCCCTGGAAGACGAGTACTTCGTGTCGCGCAAGCTCTACCCGAACGTCGACTTCTACTCGGGCATCGTGCAGCGCGCCATCGGCATCCCGGTGCCACTGTTCACCGCGATCTTCGCGCTGGCCCGCACGGTCGGCTGGATCGCCCAGCTGAACGAAATGATCGGCGACCCCGAGTACAAGATCGGCCGCCCGCGTCAGCTGTTCGAAGGCTCGCCCAAGCGTGACGTGAAGCCGATCACGGCTCGCTGATCGACGAGGCAACTGCTTCGCCCAATAAAAAAGCTGCCCTCGGGCAGCTTTTTTTCGTTCCGGCGTCAGGCCGGCGGCATCACCACTTCACGCGCACGCCCAGCGAGCCGCTGATGCCGCTCTTTACCTTGGCGTCGCCGCCCGAGGACCACAGCTTGCCGACTTCGCCATAAAGGCTGGTCGACGCATTCAGGCCCAGCGTGAAGCCGCCGGCCAGCTCGGTGTTCGTGCCGCCCGTGGGCGCCGCGATGTCCGTCGTCGTCGCGCCGTTCACGAAGCGCGCGATGTCGGCGCCGCTCGAGGTCTTGTAGACGTTGAAGCGGCCGTACGGCTGCAGCGCGCCCATGCCGGTATCGATCTGGCCTTTCACCCGAACACCTGCACGCGCGACCCATCCGCTGTCGGCCTGCGGCTGCGCGATGGCGCCGACGATGGCCGAGTTGCTCAGGTCCATGTGCTGGTGGATCAATTGCAGTTGCGGCTCGACGGTCCAGCCGCTGCTGCCGATCGGGAAGGCCTGGCCCACCTCGATCGAGCCCAGCAGGCTGTTGCCCTTGCCGGCCGCGCCGAGGCCCATGAGCGGCTCGACCGTGTAGCGGTGACGGCCCGACTGCACCACGGCGTCGGCATAGAAGCCGCTGTCGCTGGTGTAGGTGCCGTACACGCCCACGTACTGGCTGCGCAAATCATTGCGGCCGACGCCGAGGTTCTGGATGCCGCTGGCAAAGCCATTCACGCGCGCATCGCCGTCGAGCTGGCCGACGTAGATGCCGGCGCGCCAGTTGGGCGTGGCCAGCAGATCGGTGCCGGCCTGGAAGCCGGTCAAACGGCCCTTGCTGGTGGGCGAGACGGCGCCGCCCTGCTGGATGTCGATGTCGGTGGACAGCACGCGGGCCCAGGCGCGGCGCTCGGCGCCGGTCGCGCTGGGCGCGGTGCCCTTCACGTCGTCGTCGCCCACGCGCTTGCGCAGGTCGCCCAGCATCGCGAGGTTGCCCTGGCGCAGCTGGCCCGGCAGCGCCGCATAGAGCGAGGCTTCCGCCCGGTAGGTGACCACCGGCACACCCGCCGGGTTGGTCGGCGTGACTGCGTTGATGCTGGAGCGCAGATACCAGCTCTCGCCCGCGCCGCTGGCGTCGGCGGCGTACAGGCGGTACTCGTAGGCGCCGGCGTCCACATGGCCGCCTGCCAGCGAGAACGCGTCCCTGGTGGTCTGCGCGGTGGTCTTCGCGCCGTTCTGCGCGGTGACCACCTCGATGCCGTTGCCGGTGGTCAGCGCGCCCAGGCCGCCCAGGTTGGCGATCTGCACGCTGGTCTTGCCGCTGGCGGTGCCGCCGTTGATGACCAGGCGGTCCGACGGTCCCGTGCCGTTGAGCGCGGTGCCGAGCTTGAGCACGCCGTTGTTGCCCACGTAGTTGCCGTTCACGGTCAGCGTGGTACCGGCCGCCGCGCCCGCCAGCGAGACGGTGCCGCTGTTGGCCAGCGAGGCGAGCGTCTGGTTGAAGCCGGCCAGGTCCAGCGTCGCGCCCGCGGCCACGCTGTGCGCCGAGGCCGCGCTGAAGGTGTTGGCGGCGCCGGCCTTCAGCGTGCCCTGCGCCACGTTGGTGGCACCGGTGTAGGTGTTGGCGCCCGACAGCGTCAGCGTGCCCGTGCCTTCCTTGGTGATGAAGCCGCCGCCGGAGATGGCGCCGCTCAGCGTGCCCGAGAACGCGCCGGTGTCGATGATCGGATCGAGCTGGCCAGTCAGATGGATGGTGTTGGCGATGGTCAGGCCGTCGGCGCTGAAGCCCAGCGTCGTGTCGTCGTCCATCGACAGCGTGCCGCCGCCCAGGGCCTGGCTGTGGCCGACGTTCAGGCGCCCCTGGCGCAGCGTCGTGCCGCCCGTGTAGGTGTTGGCGCCCGACAGCGTCAGCGCGCCCGTGCCCACTTTCACCAGCGAGCCGCCGGTGCCGGAGACGACGCCCGAGATCTCCGTGTCGGCGTTCAGCCCGCCGGTGGTCAGCGTCTTGGCGCCGAGGACCACCTGGCCCGCGCCGCCGAGCGAGCCGATCGATGTGCCGTTGGCCGTGAGTTCGCTGATGCGGACGGTGCCGCCCTTGCCGTTCACGATGGCGGCCTGCCCCGCGGTCACGCTGCCGACAAAGTTGATGAGGCCGTCGGGACCGTTGGAGAGCGTTACCGCGCCCATGTCGGCCTTGCCGCTGAAAAGCACGGCGGCGCCGTTGGCGACCGAGACCGGTCCGCTACCCAGTGCGCCGGTGACGCTGGCGTTCAGCGTGCCGGCTTCGACCGAGGTGCCGCCGCTGTAGCTGTTGACCGAGGCGAGCACGAGTTCACCGTCGCCAATCTTGCGCAGGCTGCCGGTGCCGCTCATGGTGCCGGCATAGGTGCCGCCGCCGCCGGCCTTGGTCTGCTCGAAGACGACGGTCGCGTCGTTCACGATGTCGCCCTGCAGGCTCGTGGCGTTGCCTTGCAGTACGCCGGCCTTCACGGTGGTGCCGCCGGTGTAGCTGTTGGCGCCGGTGAGCACCAGCGTGCCCTGGCCTTGCTGCACCAGCGCGCCCTTGCCGCCGATGGCGCCCGCGAAAGTCAATGCGTCGGAGCGGTTGAAGGCGAGCGTGCCGTCGTTGCTCACGTTGCCTGCCAGCACGCCCGTAGTGCCGCCGTTGCCGACCTGCAGGCGAGTGTCGCTGGCCACCGAGATCACTTCGCCCTTGTTGCCGGTGGCGCTGATGGAGCCGGTGACCACGACGCCCTGGGCTACATCGAGCGCCACGCTCGACGCGGCGACGTTGCCCGTCACCTGCAGCGCCTGCGCGTTCCTGAGGCTGAAGGCACCGACGGCCGTGAAGTCGCCCAGCGCGCCAATCTGGTTGGCCTGGTTCATCGAGACGCTGCCCGCGCTGCCGGTCAGCGTGCCGGCGGTCACGACGCCCGCGGTCTGCATCACGCTGCCGTCGCTCGCCAGGGTCAGCGTGCCCTTGGTGCTCACGTCGGCCTGGAGCGTCACGCCCTTGCGGCCGGTGATGGAGATGTTGCCGCCGCTCAGCTCATGCGCGATGCCGAGCGCGGCACCGTTGGCGGCCAGCGTCAGCGCGGCCGTGCCGGTGTCGATCGCCGCGTTGGGCAGCGCCAGCGCACCGCCGGCCACCAGGCTGACGGCACCGTCGATGCCGTTGGCCAGCGTTGTCACCGAAAGATCTCCGCTGGAGGCAACGGAAATGTTCTGGCCGGCGAGCGAGACGGGGCCCTGGAAGCTGTTGCTCGTGTTGTTCAGCGCGATGCTGCCCGTGCCTGCATCGACCGACAGTTTTCCCATCACAGACAACGCGCCGGTCTGCGTCACCGCGCCGTCGTTGCTGCGGACATCGATGGACGATGCCGAGCCGCCGCCCTGGAACTGCAGGTTGCCGTGGCTCGTGGCGGTGAGCGCGCCGGTATTCAGCGTGCCCAGCGTCAGCGCGTTCTTGTCGTTGATCTGCACCGTGGCGCCGCTCAGGCTCACGGCGCCGCCGAAGTCGTTGCCGGCATTGGTCAGGGTGATGTCGCCCGAACCCGCCTGCACGTCGAGCGCACCGTTGCCGGTGAAGACGCCGCTCATCGACAGCGCACCCTTGCTCACGATGCTGCCGGCGCCGGCCAGCGTCACGTCGCGCGCGCTGGTGAAGGCGCCCGTGCTCTGCAGCGTGCCGCCGCCGTTGAAGGTGAGCGCGCCCGTGGCCGCGCCCAGCGCCCCGTCGCCGGCCACCTTCAGCGTGCCGCCGCCGATCAGCGTGCCGCCCTCGTAGCTGTTGGCGCCCGTCAGCTCGAGCGTGCCGCTGCCGATCTGCTGCACCTGGCCGGTGCCGCTGATGGTGCCGTTGAAGGTGAGTGTGTTCGAGCGGTCGAACACCAGCGTGCCGGCGTTGCTGACCTTGCCGACGATGCTGCCGGTCGTGCCGCCCGCGCCGATCTGCAGGGTGCCGGCGCTGATCGTGGTGCCGCCGGTGTAGGTGTTGTCGCCGGTCATCACCGTGGTGCCGGCGCCCGTCTGCGAGACGCTGCCGGCGCCCGAGATGGCGTAGCCGGCCGTGACCTGGGTTCCGGCGTCCGGCTTGAAGTCGACCTGCCCGTTGCCGTTCACGGTGACACCGTGCGCCACGTTCATGCTGCCGCCGGTGACCGTCAGCGTTCCGGTGGCGCCCGCTCCGGCCAGGCCGCTGGTCGCGCCTCCAGAGCCCTTGCCGCCGCTGCTGCCGCCGATGACGATGCTGTCGGCGACCAACTTGCCGTCGCTGACGGTCAGCTGCCCGTTGCCGCCATCGCCGCCCCTGCCGCCGTTCGCGTTGCCGCTGCCGCCACCGCCGCCGCCGCCCGAGCCGCCGATGACGATGGCGCCGGTCACGGTCGTGGTTCCGGCCGAAATCGTGAGTTCGCCCGCGCCGCCGCTCGATCCGTCACCACCCGCGGCCGTGCCGCTGGCGCCGGCACCACCGCCGCCGCCGCCGCCGATGCCCAGCGAGCCGTTCACCGTCCTGTCTGCCGAGAAAGTCGCGCTGGTGAGGCCGCCGAACGTGGAGCCCTCCGCAATGGCGGCCAGGGCGTTGCCGCCGTTCTTCGGACCGAACGGGCCGTCCGCCCCCTGGACGCCGTTGGTGCCCGATGCGCCACCGTTGCTGCCCGCGCCGCCCTGGCCCCATGTGTCGGAGCCGCCATCGCCGCCCTTGCCCGGGCCGCCGGCGCCACCGCTGTTGGAACCGTACGTGAAGCCGGCGCCACCGCCGCCCGCTCCGTAGCCGCCGCCGCCGCCGCCCGCGGGCGCGCCGCCGCTGCCGCCGCCACCACCGCCGCCGATGCCGCCGGCTCCGCCGTCGCCACCGATGCCCACGCCGAGGCCGCCGCTGCCCGTGGTGCCGATCACCACGCTTTGCGCCGATGCGGAAACGAACGGTGCCGCGCCGAGCACGGCCACCACGCTCATCAGGGCACTGAGCCGGAACAGCCGGCGTGCCGGCTCACCCGGCTTGGCGGCGCTATCGAGCCTCGACGTACTGCGCGAACCGGAATGGCTCCTGGAAATTTCAGAAACGGCAATCCAAGCCCCCAATGCGTCATTCCAGAGGCTGCGAAAAGAAATGTTCATGCGAATTTAGTTTTACTTTAACAATTTTGGCGCGAATGATACGTGTAGTAACACTCGGGTTCTATCCCTGAAACCGGCTATTCGGCGAGCGATTTGCATCATTCAGGTGCATGCGGCCCATCGCCAGCAGGCAGCCTACCCATCGCCCTTTGAGATGGATCAGGGTAAAAAAAGCGGGAAAATAGGCATTCCCATCGCCAACCGCGATGCCAGAACCCCATGAGCACGTCAGAACGCAACTTCGCCCGCCGCATCGACCTCACGTCGTTGCAGTTGTTCGTGGCCGTGTGCGAACTGGGCAGCATCGGCCGCGCGTCGGAGCGAGAGTTCATCGCGGCATCGGCCATCAGCAAGCGGCTGTCCGACCTCGAAGCCACGCTCGGGACCACCCTGCTCTACCGCCATGCCCGCGGGGTCGACCTCACGCCGGCCGGCGAAAGCCTGCTGCACCATGCCCGCTCGGTGCTCTACAGCCTCGAGAAGATGCAGGGCGAACTCAGCGAATACGCCGACGGCGTGCGCGGCCATGTGCGGGTGCACGCCAACATCTCGGCCATCGTGCAGTTCCTGCCTGAAGACCTGGGCGTGTTCACGCGGGCGCACGAGGCCATCAAGATCGACCTCGAGGAGCACCTGAGCAGCGAAGTGATCCGCGCGGTGCAGGAAGGCGCGGCCGACCTCGGCGTGTGCCACGTGGCCGGCGGCGCGGGCGAGCTGCAGAGCCTGTCGTACCGGCACGACCGCCTGGCGCTCATCGTTCCAACGGGCCATGCGCTGGCACCGCAGGGCGCCATCGACTTCATCGATTCGCTCGATTTCGACCACGTCGGGCTGCACACCAACAGCTCGATCTATGTCGCCATGCACGAGGCGGCGCTTAACGCAGGGCGCAGCATCAAGCTGCGCATCCACGTCACCGGCCTGGACGCCATGTGCCGCATGATCGAGAACGGCCTGGGCATCGGCGTGATGCCGCAGCGCGCCTTCGAGCTGATGCAGAACGGCATCGGCCGCGGCTTGGTGAGCGTCGCCCTGAATGACGCCTGGGCCGCGCGAGAGATCCGCCTCGTGGCGCGCGACTTTTCCACGCTGCCGGTGGCGGCGCGCTCGCTGGTGAATCACCTGCACGCGGCCGCGGACACCGGCGAGCAGCTCGCGGCCTAGGCAGCGGCAACAGACAATCCATTTCCCCACGAAAGACAAAGAGACCGACATGGCACGCACCCTCTACGACAAGATCTGGGACGAACACGTCGTCCACACCGAGGAAGACGGCACCGCGATCCTCTACATCGACCGCCACCTGGTGCACGAAGTGACCAGCCCGCAAGCCTTCGAAGGCCTGCGCGAGGCCGGCCGCAAGCTGTGGCGCATTAGCTCCGTGGTGGCCACCGCCGACCACAACACGCCCACCACCGGCTGGGAACGCGGCTACGAAGGCATCGCCGACCCGACCAGCAAGGAGCAGGTCACCACGCTGGACCACAACATCGCCGAATTCGGCGCCGCCGCGTTCTTCCCCTTCCTGAGCAAGCGCCAGGGCATCGTGCACGTGATCGGCCCCGAGTCGGGCGCGACGCTGCCGGGCATGACGGTGGTGTGCGGCGACTCGCACACCTCCACGCACGGCGCGTTCGGCGCGCTGGCGCACGGCATCGGCACCAGCGAGGTCGAGCACGTCATGGCCACGCAGACGCTGCTGGGCAAGAAGGCGAAGAACATGCTCGTGAAGGTCGACGGCAAGCTGCCGCTGGGCTGCACGGCCAAGGACATCGTGCTGGCGATCATCGGCAAGATCGGCACCGCCGGCGGCACGGGCTACACCATCGAATTCGCGGGTTCGGCCATTCGCGACTTGAGCATGGAAGGCCGCATGACGGTCTGCAACATGGCCATCGAGGCCGGCGCGCGCGCCGGGCTGGTGGCGGTAGACGAAAAGACCATCAGCTACGTCAAGGGCCGCCCGCTCGCGCCCACCGGCGTGGAGTGGGACCAGGCCGTGAGCTACTGGCGCACGCTGCAGTCCGACCCCGGCGCCAAGTTCGACGCCGTGGTCGAGCTCGACGCCGCGACCATCCCGCCGCAAGTGACCTGGGGCACCTCGCCCGAGATGGTGGTCGAGATCAACGGCCGCGTGCCCGATCCCGACAAGGAAAAGGACGCCAACAAGCGCGGCGCCATCGAGCGCGCGCTGGTCTACATGGGCCTGGAGCCCAACAAGGCCATGAACGACATCTTCATCGACAAGGTGTTCATCGGTTCGTGCACCAACAGCCGCATCGAGGACATGCGCGAAGCCGCCGCCGTGGTGAAGAAGCTGGGCCAGAAGGTCGCGAAGAACGTGAAGCTCGCGATGGTCGTGCCCGGCTCGGGCGTGGTGAAGGAGCAGGCCGAGCGCGAAGGCCTCGACGTGATCTTCAAGGCCGCCGGCTTCGAATGGCGCGAGCCCGGCTGCTCGATGTGCCTGGCCATGAACGCCGACCGCCTGGAGCCCGGCGAGCGCTGCGCATCCACCAGCAACCGCAACTTCGAAGGCCGCCAGGGCGCCGGTGGCCGCACCCACCTCGTGAGCCCGGCCATGGCCGCCGCCGCCGCCGTGCACGGCCACTTCGTCGACGTGCGCACCTTCGCCTGACCAGAGGAGACATCACATGCAGAAATTCACCGTGCACAAGGGCCTCGTGGCACCGATGGACCGCGAGAACGTCGACACCGACGCGATCATTCCGAAGCAGTTCCTCAAGTCGATCAAGAAGACCGGCTTCGGCGTGAACCTGTTCGACGAGTGGCGCTACCTCGACGCCGGCTTTCCCGGCCAGGACCCGAAGAGCCGCAAGCCCAACCCCGACTTCGTGCTGAACCAGCCGCGCTACGCAGGCGCCTCGGTGCTGCTGGCGCGCAAGAACTTCGGCTGCGGCTCGTCGCGCGAGCATGCGCCATGGGCGCTCGACCAGTACGGCTTCCGCGCGATCATCGCGCCGAGCTACGCCGACATCTTCTTCAACAACAGCTTCAAGAACGGCCTGCTGCCGATCGTGCTGTCCGAAGCGCAAGTGGCCCAGCTGTTCGACGAGACCTTCGCTTTCCCCGGCTACTCGCTGACCATCGACCTGGAACGCCAGGTGGTGGTGAAGCCCGACGGCCAGGAGTTCGCGTTCGACGTGCAGGCCTTCCGCAAGTACTGCCTGATCAACGGGCTGGACGACATCGGCCTCACGCTGCGCCACCAGGACAAGATCAAGGCCTTCGAGGCCGAGCGCCTGGCGCAGAAGCCCTGGCTCGCGCATACGATGCTGGCCAACGCCTGAATGCGTTCCGTTCTTTCTCTTCAACACACGACAAAAATGAAAATCGCAGTTCTTCCGGGTGACGGCATCGGCACCGAAATCGTGGCCGAAGCGGTCAAGGTGCTCAACGTGCTCGACCTGAAGTTCGAGATGGAATCGGCGCTGGTCGGCGGCGCGGCCTACGAGGCGCACGGCCACCCGCTGCCCGAGTCGACGCTCAAGCTGGCCAAGGAATCCGACGCGGTGCTGTTCGGCGCCGTCGGCGACTGGAAGTACGACAAGCTCGACCGGCCGCTGCGCCCCGAGCAGGCCATCCTGGGGCTGCGCAAGAACCTGGGCCTGTTTGCGAACTTCCGCCCGGCCATCTGCTACGAGCAGCTGGTGGACGCATCGAGCCTGAAGCCCGAGCTGATCGCCGGCCTCGACATCCTCATCATCCGCGAGCTGACCGGCGACATCTATTTCGGCCAGCCGCGTGGCCGTCGCATCGCGACGGACGGGCACTTCCCCGGCGCCGAAGAGGCTTTCGACACGATGCGCTATTCGCGCCCCGAGATCGAGCGCATCGCCCGCGTCGCCTTCGAGGCCGCCCGCAAGCGCAGCAAGCGCGTGACCAGCGTGGACAAGAACAACGTGCTGGAAACCTCGCAGCTGTGGAAAGACGTGATGCTCGACATCGCGAAGGAATATCCGGATGTCGAACTCGACCACATGCTGGTCGACAACGCGGCCATGCAGCTCGTGAAGGCGCCCAAGAAGTTCGACGTGGTGGTCACTGGCAACATGTTCGGCGACATCCTCTCGGACGAGGCCGCGATGCTCACCGGCTCCATCGGCATGCTGCCCTCGGCCTCGCTCAATTCGAGCAACCAGGGCCTGTACGAGCCCAGCCACGGCAGCGCGCCCGACATTGCCGGCAAAGGGGTTGCCAATCCTTTGGCTACAATACTGTCCGCTGCCATGATGCTCCGCTTCTCACTCAACCAAGCCGAGGCTGCCGACCGTATCGAGTCGGCGGTCAAGGACGTGCTGGCCTCCGGGCTGCGCACGGGTGACATCTGGTCAGAAGGTACGAAGCGCGTCGGCACCCGCGAAATGGGCGACGCGGTCGTTGCAGCAATCACCAAAAAGACGATTACCGGCTAACCGCAGCCCGCTTCGTCACGCCCCTCCCCGGCTCGACGAGTCGGGGGCAAAAAAAGACAACTTTTCTTTTTTCATAAGGGCAAACTGAAATGGCGAACGCATCTCAACCTCTGGTCGGCCTCGTTGGCTGGCGCGGCATGGTCGGCTCGGTCCTGATGGACCGCATGCAGGCCGAAGGCGACTTCGGTCTCATCGAGCCGATCTTCTTCTCGACCTCCAACGCCGGCGGCAAGGCCCCGGCCATGGCCAAGAACGAGACCGCGCTGAAGGATGCGAACGACATCGAAGCACTGAAGAAGTGCGACATCGTCATCACCTGCCAGGGCGGCGACTACACCAGCGAGGTGTTCCCCAAGCTGCGCGCCGCCGGCTGGAACGGCCACTGGATCGACGCCGCGTCCACCCTGCGCATGAAGGACGACGCCATCATCGTGCTCGACCCGGTGAACCTGCCGGTCATCGAGAACGCACTGGCCAAGGGCGGCAAGAACTGGATCGGCGGCAACTGCACCGTGAGCTGCATGCTCATGGGCGTAGGCGCCCTCTACAAGGCCGGCCTGGTCGAGTGGATGACCAGCATGACCTACCAGGCCGCCTCGGGCGGCGGCGCGCAGCACATGCGCGAACTGCTGACCCAGTTCGGCACGCTGAACGCCGAAGTGCGCGCGCTGCTGGACGACCCGAAGTCGGCCATCCTCGAAATCGACCGCAAGGTGCTGCACAAGCAGCAGAACCTGAGCGCCGCCGAAACCGCCAACTTCGGCGCGCCGCTGGGCGGCTCGCTGATCCCCTGGATCGACAAGGACCTGGGCCTGGGCAAGAGCCAGGACGACGCCGAGTGGGGCATGTCCAAGGAAGAATGGAAGGGCGGCGCCGAGACCAACAAGATCCTCGGCCAGGGCGCGGGCTTCGGTACCGCCGCCACGCCGGTCGACGGTTTCTGCGTGCGCATCGGCGCCATGCGCTGCCACAGCCAGGCCCTGACCTTCAAGCTCAAGAAGAACGTCCCGCTGGCCGACATCGAAGCGATGATCGCCGCCGACAACTCCTGGGCGAAGGTCGTGCCGAACACGCGCGAAGCGACCGTCAAGGACCTCACGCCGGTGGCGGTGACGGGCACCATGAACATCCCGGTCGGCCGCATCCGCAAGCTGGCGATGGGCCCTGAATACGTCGGCGCCTTCACCATCGGCGACCAACTGCTCTGGGGCGCCGCGGAACCGCTGCGCCGCATGCTGCGCATCCTGCTCGAAGCCTGATGCGGGTTGCTCAGGCCCTTTTGAAACACAAATTGTTGCCGAAAGGCGACATAAGATGTGATCGTAAGTATGCGCGCACTGGGTAGAACAGGCGCATTGCCTTGTCAGTGTCGGGTGATGATGCTAACGTCCTCTTACAAATTCTGGGCCTGAGCCGCCCCTATCAGCATGACAAGACATCTGTTGCCTGCGGCCAGTCCATCGGCCGCTCGCCCGCCTCTGCCATCGAACGGTTGGCGCCTTTCCATCCTGGGCGCGGCGGCGGCCGTGGCACTTGGCCTCGCCAGCACCGACGCCAGCGCCTTCGCGCTGGGCCAGTTGAAGGTTCAGTCTGCGCTTGGCGAGCCGTTGCGCGCCGAGATCGACGTGACCGAGATCGCCGCCAACGAGGCGGACGGCCTGAAGATCAACATCGCCACGGCCGAGGCCTTCAAGAACGCGGGCGTGCCGTACAACCCGGCGCTGCGCGACGTACGGGCGACCTTGCAGCGCCGCGCGGGCGGCCAGTACGTGGTGCGCCTGAGCGGCAACCGCCCGCTCAACGACCCGTTCATCGACCTGCTGCTGGAAGCCAACGGCTCGTCGGGCCGGATCGTGCGCGACTACACCGTGCTGCTCGATCCGCCGGCCACGCGCCAGGCCGCTGCAGCGATCCCGCCGGCAGCCCCGATTGCCCCGCAGATCACGACGCCCGTCGAGCGGCCGGCCGCCAGCGCACGCCGCGAGCGTGCACCCGTGGCCGCAGCGCCTTCGGCTCCAGTCGCCGCGGCGCCCGCACCGGCAGCTGCTGCCCCGGCCCCTGCCGTCGCCAGCGCACCCGTCCGTACCGGCGGCGGCAGCGGTAGCGGCGAACAGGTCACGGTGCAGCGCGGTGACACCGCCAGCAAGATCGCCGGCGCCCACAAGCCGGCCGACGTTTCGCTCGACCAGATGCTGGTGGCCCTGCTGGCCGCCAACCCCAATGCCTTCATCGGAGGCAACGTCAACCGCATGCGCGCAGGCGCCGTGCTCGACCTGCCGACCGCCGCCGAAGCGGCAGCCACGCCAGCGGCCGAGGCGCGCCGCACGGTCACGGCCCAGAGCCGCGACTTCGGCTCCTACCGCCAACGCCTGGCCGAGAACGCGCCGACCTCGAACGTCGCCAGCGCCAGCCGTAATGCCTCGGGCAAGCTGCAGGCCAACGTCGAAGACCGCAACGCGGCGGCCAGCGCCCCCGACAAGCTCACCATCTCGCAAGGCAGCGCCTCCACCCGCGCCGCCGACGAAAAGGTTGCACAGGCCCGTCAGGCGCAGGACAGCAGCAACCGCGTCGCCGAGCTGTCGAAGAACATCGAGGACCTGAACAAGCTCAAGGCAGGTACTGGCGCAGGCGCGCCGGCCGCCGCGCCCGCCACGCCGGGCATCCCTGTTCCGGCACCATCCACCGCTGCCACGACGGCACCTGCGGCAGCGAGCCCCGCACCGGCACCCGCTGCGGCGCCAGCGCCAGCTCCAGCCGCTCCGGCGGCCGCCGCACCAGCCGCTGCTGCAACGCCCGCCGCTGCACCTGCAGCTGCAGCCCCCGCCGCCCCCACGCCAGAAGCAACCGCAGCCGCACCTGTTGCAGCCGCCGCACCCGCGGCAGCGGCGACGACGCCCGCGGCCGATGCCGCAGCCACGCCTCCTGCCGCCCCCGCGGCCGACGCTGCGGCCCCCGCAGCGCCGAAGCCGGCCCCGAAGAAAGTGGTGGCACCGCCCCCGCCCCCACCGGAGCCCACCTTCCTCGAAGAACTGCTGGACAACCCGCTGATGCTGGCCGGTGCCGCGCTGATCGCGCTGCTGGTCGGTTTCCTGCTGTACCGCGTGCTGGGTCGCCGCCGCGAGGAAATGAGCGAAAGCGTCTTCCTCGAGAGCCGCATTCCCAAGGACTCGTTCTTCGGCGCCAGCGGCGGCGAATCGGTCGACACCAAGAACCGCGGCGATTCCACCGTGTCGTCGCTGTCGTACTCGCCGAGCCAGCTCGACGCGGGCGATGTCGACCCCGTGGCCGAAGCCGACGTCTACCTGGCCTACGGCCGCGACCTGCAGGCCGAGGAAATCCTGCGCGAAGCGCTGCGCCTGAACCCCGACCGCACCGCGATCCACCTCAAGCTGCTCGAAATCCACGCCAAGCGCCGCGACGTGCGAGCCTATGAAAGCCTCGCCACCGAAGTGCACAAGCTGACCGGCGGCCTGGGCTCCGAGTGGACGCGCGTGGTCGACATGGGCAAGGACCTCGATCCGGGCAACCCGCTGTACGAATCCGGCACCAGCCGCAGCGGTGGCGGTGCCAGCGCCGCTGAAACAGCCGCCTTCGCGGGCGCCCTGGCCGCGGCCGCCAAGCCGGTGGCAGCGCCTCCTGCTTCGCCACCCGTGGCTGTCGCTCCGCCCGCCTTCGTTCCGTCGGTGGCACCGCTGGACTTCGACCTCGACCTGACCACGCCGCCGGCCCCTGCGCCCGCTCCGGCACCGGCTCCGAGCCATGCACCGGTCGGCGCCAGCCTGCCGAAGTCGGCCTACGCCCCCGCGCCGACGACCGCTCGCCCCGCCGCACCGCTGTCGAACGGCCACGCCGCGACGCCTGTCGATCTCGAAAACGACTTCGACACCGCGCCCGGCGCCCTGACCGCACTGACGCCCGACACCCGCCCCTCTTCGCTGAGCGACGCCGAACACAACACCCGCCCCGCCATGCTGCGCAACACGCTGCCGGCCGATTCGGGCTTCATCGAGTTCGACATGAGCGCGCTGGCCGGCCTGCCCGCTCGCGCCGCCGAAGCGCCCGTGGCACGCCCCTCGGTCGCCACGCACGACGACGAAGGCGATGACAGCCCCCACGCTGTCAAGCTCTCGCTTGCCCGCGAGCTGCAAGCCATCGGCGACGTCGAAGGCGCCCGCTCGCTGGTCGAGGAAGTCGAAGCCGAAAGCGCTGGCGACCTCAAGTCGCAAGCCCGTCAACTGCTCGCGGAACTGCGCTGAGCGGTTGTCGTTGTTCCTGTTCCTGAATTCGTGAGGCTGGCGCTAGGCATCCGCTACAACGGCCAGGCGTACGAGGGCTGGCAAAGCCAGCGCTCGGGCCGCACGGTGCAGGACAAGCTCGAGGCCGCCCTCTCGAAGTTCGCGGCACAACCCATCGGCACGCTGTGCGCGGGCCGCACCGACGCCGGCGTGCACGCGCTGATGCAGGTGGTGCACTTCGACACCACCGTCGAGCGCGAACCCTTCTCCTGGATGCGCGGCCCCAACCGCTTCCTGCCCGACGACATCGCGGTGCAGTGGGCGCAGCCGGTGCCCGACGAATTCCACTGCCGCGCCAGCGCCCTGGCGCGCCGCTACCTCTACGTGCTGTCGCAGTCGCCGGTGCGGCCCAGCCTGGATACGGGCCGGGTCGGGTGGTCGATGCATGCGCTCGACGGCGACGCGATGCGCGCGGCCGCCGCGCTGCTGGTCGGCCGGCACGATTTCAGCTCGTTCCGTGCCTCGGCCTGCCAGGCCCGCTCGCCGGTCAAGGACCTGCGGCGCATCGAGATCACCCGCGTCGGCGAAGGCGAGCGCTGCCGCTGGCACTTCGAGTTCGAGGCCGACGCCTTCCTGCACCACATGATCCGCAACCTGATGGGCTGCCTCGTGCGCATCGGCCGGGGCGACGAGCCCGTCGAATGGATCTCGCAGGTGCTGGAGGCGCGCAGCCGCAAGGTCGCGGCGCCCACCTTCTCCGCCGACGGCCTTTATTTCCTGGGTCCGTTGTACGACGCGAAGTGGGGTCTGCCGGCCGATGCCACGCTGCAGGCCGGCGGGGCTCCTTATGATGGCCCGCCATGACTTCCCCGCGCGCAGCAGCCAACCGTACCCGCATCAAGATCTGCGGCCTGACCCGTGAGGCCGACGTGGACGCGGCGGTCGACGCCGGTGCCGACGCCATCGGCTTCGTGCTCTACCCCAAGAGCCCCCGCGCGGTAACGCCGGAACGCGCCGCCGAGCTGGCCTCGCGCCTGCCCCCCTTCATCACGCCGGTGCTGCTGTTCGTCAACGAAGACGCGGCCACGGTCATGGCGTCGCTCGCCCGCGTTCGGGGCGCCATCGCCCAGTTCCACGGCGAGGAAACGCCCGAACAGTGCGAGGAATCGACCGGCCCGGAGCGCTTTCGTTACATGCGCGCGGCCCGGATTCCCCTGGGGGCTGCCGGAGCCGCCTTCGACCTCGTAAAATACGCGTCCGATTACTCCCACGCCCAGGCCATCCTGCTCGACGCCCATGTCGAAGGTTATGGCGGTGGCGGCAAGGCATTCGATTGGTCACTTCTTCCACCCGCCGTCGACGCTCACCTCGTCTTGAGTGGTGGGCTCACACCTGCAAACGTGAGCGATGGCATTCGCATCCTGCGGACACGCTGCAAGACGCTGTCCGTTGATGTGAGCTCGGGCGTCGAAATCGACGGTCCCGGGAACAAGGGCCTCAAGGACGCCGGAAAGATCCGGCAGTTCGTCGCAGCCGTCAGGGCCGCCGACGCGTCCTTCTCAAGTTAGCCGCCGCAGCCGATCGTTTGTCGGGCTGCGGCCCACCGATCGAGAACCATGCAAAGCCAATTCCAGGATTACCAGCAACCCGATGCCACCGGCCATTTCGGCAACTACGGCGGCACCTTCGCGAGCGAAACGCTCACCCACGCGATCAACGAGCTGCGCGACGCATACGCGAAGTTCAAGGACGATCCGGCCTTCCTCGCCGAATTCCACTACGAGCTGAAGCACTTCGTCGGCCGCCCCTCTCCGATTTATCACGCGGCGCGCACCAGCCGCGAGATGGGCGGCGCGCAGATCTACCTGAAGCGTGAAGACCTGAACCACACCGGCGCGCACAAGATCAACAACGTGATCGGCCAGGCGATGCTCGCACGACGCATGGGCAAGCCCCGCGTCATCGCCGAGACCGGCGCCGGCCAGCACGGCGTGGCCACCGCCACCATCTGCGCACGCTACGGCCTCGAATGCGTGGTCTACATGGGCAGCCAGGACGTGAAGCGCCAGAGCCCCAACGTCTACCGCATGAACCTGCTCGGCGCGACCGTGGTGCCCGTCGAATCCGGCAGCAAGACGCTGAAGGACGCGCTCAACGAGGCGATGCGCGACTGGGTCACGAACGTGGAAAACACCTTCTACATCATCGGCACCGTCGCCGGCCCGCACCCCTACCCGACCATGGTGCGCGACTTCCAGAGCGTGATCGGCACCGAGTGCATCGAGCAGATGCCGGCCATGCTCGCGGCCGACGGCATCACCGGCGAGGCAGAAGGCAAGCAGCCCGATGTGGTCATCGCCTGCGTGGGCGGCGGCAGCAACGCCATGGGCATCTTCCACCCCTACATTCCGTTCACGGGCACGCGCCTGATCGGCGTGGAAGCGGCGGGCGAAGGGCTCGACAGCGGCAAGCACTCGGCCTCCATCCTGCGCGGCAGCCCCGGCGTGCTGCACGGCAACCGCACCTACCTGCTGCAGAACGAAGACGGCCAAATCACCGAGACCCACAGCATCAGCGCGGGCCTCGACTACCCCGGCGTGGGCCCCGAGCACGCCTACCTGGCGGACATCGGCCGCGCAGAGTACGTCGGCATCACCGACACCGAGGCGCTCGAAGCCTTTCACTATCTGTGTCGAACGGAGGGCATCATCCCCGCCCTCGAATCCAGCCATGCATTGGCCCATGCGATGAAGCTCGCGAAGACCATGCGCCCCGACCAATCCATCCTGGTGAACCTCTCGGGCCGCGGCGACAAGGACATCGGCACCGTGGCCGACCTGTCGGGCGTCGATTTCTACGACCGCCCCTCGATGCGCGGTCTGAGCGTGAAGGGAGGCAAGTGATGAGCCGCATTGCAGCAACCTTCGACGCGCTGAAGAAAGACGGCCGCCGCGCCCTCGTTCCGTACGTCACCGCGGGCTTTCCCTTCGCCGACATCACGCCCGAGCTGATGCACGGCATGGTCGAGGCCGGCGCCGACGTGATCGAACTCGGCGTGCCCTTCTCCGACCCGATGGCCGACGGCCCCGTGATCCAGAAGGCCGGCGAGGCCGCGCTGGCGCTGGGCATCGGCATGAAGCAGGTGCTGGCCATCGTCGCCGCTTTCCGCCAGAAGAACGCGACCACGCCCGTGGTGCTGATGGGCTATGCGAACCCGGTCGAGCGCTACGACCTCGTGCACGGCAAGCAGGCCTTCATCCGCGACGCGGCCGCCGCCGGCGTGGACGGCCTGCTGGTCGTCGACTACCCGCCCGAAGAGTGCGAAGCCTTTGCCGCCGACCTCAAGGCCGCCGGCATCGACCTGATCTTCCTGCTTGCACCCACCAGCACCGACGAGCGCATGGCGCAGGTCGCGCGCATCGCCAGCGGGTACGTCTACTACGTGTCGCTCAAGGGCGTGACGGGTGCCGGCCATCTCGACGCCGAAGCGGTCGGCCAGATGATTCCGCGCATCCGCCAGCACGTGGGCATTCCGGTCGGCGTGGGCTTCGGCATCCGCGATGCACGCACCGCGCAGGCCGTGGGATCGGCCGCCGACGCGGTCATCATCGGCACCAAGATCATTCAACTCATCGAAGACCAGCCCCGCGACAAGGTCGTGCCGGCCGTGCGTGAATTCCTCGCGGGCATCCGCGAGGCGCTCGACGCGCTGCCCGCCGCGACGGCCAAGAACGCGGCTGGTCGATAATCACCGCCAACACAAGGAGCCCCTTATGAGCTGGCTTGAAAAACTGCTACCCGCCAAGATCGCGCAAACCGACCCGTCCGAGCGCCGCCAGGTGCCCGAGGGCCTGTGGATCAAATGCCCCGCCTGCGAGACCGTTCTGTACAAGACCGACCTCGAGCACAACCAGAATGTCTGCCCCAGCTGCAGCCACCACCACCGCATCGGCGCCCGCGCGCGCCTGGACGCGTTCCTCGATGCCGAGGGCCGCTACGAAGTCGGCCAGGAAGTGCTGCCGGTCGACGCCCTGAAGTTCAAGGACAGCCGCAAGTACCCCGAGCGCCTGAAGGAAGCCCTGGAGAACACCGGCGAGACCGACGCGCTGGTCGTGCTCGGCGGCTCGGTCCACAGCATCAGCGTGGTCGTGGCCTGCTTCGAGTTCGAATTCATGGGCGGCTCCATGGGCAGCGTGGTCGGCGAGCGCTTCGTGCGCGGCGTCGAGACCGCCATCGAGCAGAAGGTGCCCTTCATCTGCTTCACCGCCACCGGCGGCGCGCGCATGCAGGAAGGCCTGCTCTCGCTGATGCAGATGGCCAAGACCAACGCCGCGCTCACGCGCCTGGCGAAGAAGGGCCTGCCCTACATCAGCGTGCTGACCGACCCGACCATGGGCGGCGTGTCCGCCGGTTTCGCTTTCGTGGGCGACGTAGTCATTGCCGAGCCCAAGGCGCTGATCGGCTTTGCCGGCCCGCGCGTGATCGAATCGACCGTGCGCGTGACGCTGCCTGAAGGCTTCCAGCGCGCCGAGTTCCTGCAGACCAAGGGCGCGATCGACTTCATCAGCGACCGCCGCGAACTGCGCAAGACCATTGCCAGCACGCTGGCCATGCTGCTGCGCCAGCCGGCCGACGCGGTCAGCTGAAAAAATCAAGCGTCCAAAAGAAAAGGGCCCGGGTGCAATGCACCCGGGCCCTTTTTTCGTCGGGTTTGCTCAGAACGTCAGTTGATAGGCTAGCACCAACAGGTTGCTCAGCACGATGGCGATCACCTGCAGCACCACGATGGCGGCCAGCGGCGACAGGTCGATGCCGCCGATCAGCGGAATGAAGCGCCGGAACGGCCGCACCAGCGGCTCGGCCAGGCGGGAGATCAGGTCGAGCAGCATCGGCGACGCGCCCGGAATCCACGACAGCACGGCATAGACCACCAGCAGCGCCGTCAGCCCCGAGACCGCCAGCTGCATCAGCCCCACCAGGGACACCAGCGGCAAGGTCGCGAGCCGCCCGAGGTTGCCGATCAGCAACCAGAGCAGCAGGAACTTCACCAGCACCAGCAGCCACGCAGCGATCAGGCTCGCCAGGTCCCAGCGCTTCACGGAAGGCACGATGCGCCGCAGCGGCAGCACGATCCAGTCGGTGATGGCGAAGATGAAGCGCCCGAGCGGATTGCCGAAAGGCACGCGGTGGTACTGCATGTACAGGCGCAGCAGGCAGGCGCCGCCGAGCAGGCCGACGATCACGTCGAGAAGGAACGAGGGAATCTGATAGAGCATGGGACGCAGCCGTGAGCGGAATGCGATGATAGCCACGCAAGGTCCTTCGATGACGACACAACCCCTTTTGCATTCACTGCCATTGTTCCCGCTCGGCACGGTTCTTTTTCCGGGCGGCCTGCTGCCGCTGCGCATCTTCGAGGTGCGCTATCTCGACATGATCGGCAAGTGCCGCAAGGCCGACGCACCCTTCGGCGTGGTGAGCCTCACCAGCGGCAGCGAAGTGCGCAAGGCCGGCGCCGACACCGAGAGCTTTGCCGGCATCGGCACGCTGGCCATGATCCGCGAGTTCGAGTCGCCGCAAAGCGGCCTGCTGCAGATCGAATGCATCGGCACGCAGCGCTTTCGCGTACGCCATACCGAACTGCAGAAGCACGGGCTGTGGGTGGCCGAGGTCGAGGCGGTGAACGACGATGTCGCGCTCGAGATCCCCGACGACCTCAAGCACACCTCTACCGCGCTGCGGCGCCTGCTCGACACCCTCGAGGAACGGCGCCGTGCGCAAGGCGAATCGGTGCGGCTGCCCATCAGCGCACCCTACCGGCTCGACGACTGCGGCTGGGTCGCCAACCGCTGGTGCGAGCTGGTGCCGATGCAGCTGGAGCTGCGGCAGCGGCTGATGGAGTTGGACAGTCCGCTGATGCGGCTGGAGCTGGTGAGCGACCTGCTGGCGCGCACGGGCATCGCCGAATAGGCGCCGCTGAACAGACACCGCATCTGGCAGCTATATTTTTTGTAGCGCTTTATGCAGGATTGACGGGCACTCGGGCGCGGTCTCCGTTCAAACCCGATGGGCTAAAATGCCAGCCCCGCGCACGCTCCCGGTTGCGCGCCATCCGCCCCCCATGTCCGATCAAAAGACCCCTACGCCTCCCACGCCCGCCGTCGACGAAAACCAGCTCATCGCCGAACGCCGCGAAAAACTCAAGCTGCTGCGCACCGCGCAGGTCGAGGGCAAAGGCGTTGCGTTCCCTAACGACTTCAAGCCTGGCCACCGCGCCGCGGCACTCGTCGAGGCACATGGCGCCACCGAAGCCGAAGCCCTCGAGGCACAAGCCGTTGCCGTGAGCGTGGCGGGCCGGATGATGCTCAAGCGCGTCATGGGCAAGGCCAGCTTCGCGACGCTGCAGGACGCCACCAGCCGCATCCAGCTCTACGTCACGCGCGACGCGGTGGGCGAAGAGGCGTATGCCGAATTCAAGCGCTGGGACTTGGGCGACATCGTCGGCGCCGAAGGCACGCTGATGAAGACCAAGACCGGCGAGCTGTCGATCAAGGTCACGCAACTGCGCCTGCTTACCAAGAGCCTGCGCCCGCTGCCCGACAAGTTCCACGGCATGGCCGACCAGGAGCAGAAGTACCGCCAACGCTACGTCGACCTGATCACAGACGAATCGGCACGCGTGCGCTTCACCGCGCGCAGCAAGGCCGTGAGCGCGCTGCGCGAGTTCATGGTGGCCAACGACTTCCTCGAAGTCGAAACGCCCATGCTCCACCCCATTCCCGGCGGCGCCAACGCCAAGCCGTTCAAGACGCATCACAACGCGCTCGACCAGGAAATGTTCCTGCGCATCGCGCCCGAGCTCTACCTCAAGCGCCTGATCGTCGGCGGCTTCGAGCGCGTGTTCGAAATCAACCGGAGCTACCGCAACGAGGGCATCTCGGTGCGGCACAACCCCGAGTTCACGATGATGGAGTTCTACGCGGCCTACTGGAACTACCGCGACCTGATGGACTTCACCGAGACGCTGATCCGCACCATCGCCGACAAGGCGGTGGGCACGCAGCAGCTCACCTATGGCGGCAAGCCGGTCGACCTGACCCAGCCCTTCGAGCGCCTGACGATCCGCGAAGCGATCCTGAAGTACACCGATGCCGAAGGCGTGGCGCAGGGCGTGGACGACACCGCCTGGCTCATCGCCGCCCTGCGCAAGATCGGCCTGAGCGAAGAAAAGGACAAGCTCTCGCAGCGCAGCCTGGCCAGCCTGCAGGTGATGTACTTCGAGGAAACCGTCGAAGAGAAGCTCTGGCAGCCGACCTTCATCATGGAGCACCCGACCGAGATCTCGCCGCTGGCGCGCGCCAACGACGAGCGCCCCGAAGTCACCGAGCGCTTCGAGCTGTACATCACCGGCCGCGAATTCGGCAACGGCTTCAGCGAGCTGAACGATGCCGAGGACCAGGCAGCGCGCTTCAACGCGCAGGTCGCGGCCAAGGATGGCGGCGACGACGAAGCCATGTACTACGACCACGACTTCGTGCGCGCGCTCGAATACGGCATGCCGCCCACCGGCGGCTGCGGCATCGGCATCGACCGGCTGATGATGCTGCTGACCGATTCGCCGAGCATCCGCGACGTGATCCTGTTCCCCGCCCTGCGCAGGGAATCTTGAGCGTGTCGTCACCGTCGTCGCTGCCGACGATCGGCATCGACTTCGGCACCTCCAACTCCGCCGTGGCCTGCCGGGTCGACGGCGCCGCCCGCCTGCTGCCCATCGAAGGCGCCGCCACCACGCTCCCGACCGCGATCTTCTTCAACTCGGAAGACCGCACGACGCACTTCGGCCGCGACGCCATCGCGCAATACCTCTCGGGCACCGAAGGCCGCCTGATGCGCTCGCTCAAGAGCCTGCTCGGCAGTGCGCTGATGCAGGAGAAGACCGCCATCTACGACGGCCTCGTGAGCTTCGAGGACATCATCGCGCGCTTCCTGCGCGAGCTGGCCGTGCGTGCCGGCCGTGAGCTGGGCCAGTTGCCCGAGCGCGTCGTGATCGGCCGGCCCGTGCACTTCGTGGACGACGATCCGAAGCGCGACGAGCGCGCCGAGGAAAGCCTGCGTGTCGCGGCGCGCGCCGCGGGCTTCCGCGAGATCGCCTTCCAGCTCGAGCCGATCGCCGCGGCCTTCGACTACGAGCAGCGCATTGCCAAGGAATCGATCGTGCTCATCGTCGACATCGGCGGCGGCACCTCCGACTTCACCGTGGTGCGCGTCGGCCCCGACCGCGCGGCGCGCGAGGACCGCAGCGACGACGTGCTGGCCACCAGCGGCGTGCACATCGGCGGCACCGACTTCGACCAGCGCCTGAACCTCGAGCGCGTGATGCCGCACTTCGGCTTTCGCCACCACGGCCCGCAGGGGCGCGAGGTGCCGAGCAAGGTGTTCTTCGAGCTGTCGTCCTGGCACCTGATCAACTGGCTCTATGCCGCCAAGGCGGTGCGCCAGGCAAAGGAACTGCGCACCAGCTACAGCGACACGCGGCTGCACGACCGGCTCATGAACGTGCTGGAAGAGCGGCACGGCCACCGCATCGCGAGCGCGGTGGAAGCGGCCAAGATCGACGCCTCGGTGACCGACGCCGAGACGGCCATCGACCTCGATTGCGCCGAGCGCGGCCTGGTGGCGTCGCTGTCGCCCGCCGACATGGCGCAGCAGTTGGCCGGCCCGCTCGAGAACGTGATCGCCTGCGCCCACGCCTGCGTCAAGCGCGCCGGCCTTCGCAGCGGCGACCTCGACGCGATCTACCTGACCGGCGGTTCGTCGGCCCTGCGCCCGTTCCAGCACGCACTGCGCAAGAGCTTCGCGGGCGTGAACCTGGTCGAGGGCGACCTGTTCGGCGGCGTCGCCACCGGCCTGGCCTGCGTGGCGCGAACCGCACGCGCGGCGCGCTGATGAAGTACCTGGCGGGCTATCCGGCACCCTTGCTGGACCAAGTCCGCCAGTTGATGGCCGACGACAGGCTCGGCGGGCTGCTGCTCAAGCGCTACCCCGAAGGCTCGCACGACATCCAGACCGACCGCGCGCTCTACACCTACGTGAACGAGCTCAAGAGCGACTTCATGCGCAAGGCCGAGCCGCTGTCCAAAGTAATGTTCGACAGCAAGCTGCACGTAATCCGCAATGCGCTGGGCACGCACACCACGGTCTCGCGCGTGCAGGGCGGCAAGCTGAAGGCCAAGCGCGAGATCCGCGTGGCCAGCCTGTTCAAGGACGTACCGCTGCCCTGGCTGCGCATGATCGTCGTGCATGAACTCGCGCACATGAAGGAGCGCGAGCACGACAAGGCCTTCTATGCGCTGTGCATGCACATGGAGCCGGAGTATCAGCAGCTCGAATTCGACCTGCGGCTGTACCTGACCCATCTGGAAACGGGCGGGGAACGGCTCTGGCGCCCCCCGGCCGCCTGAGGCAAAGAGCGCTCAGCTCAGACGGCCGCCAGCAAGCGCAGCGCGTCGCGGTAAGTGCGCGACGCGGAAAGCGTGTCCCAGTCGGGCGCGGCCTCTTGCGGCAGCAGCGCGAGCCTGCGCACCTCGCTTGCCGCATCGGGCTGCCATTGCCCGTTGCGCGAAGCCGCGTCCAAGCCTTCGAGGAACTGGTCGAGCAACTGCCCGTCGCCGATGCTCTGGTTGCACAGCAGGGCCAGGTCGCAGCCCGCCGCCAGCGCCGCCAATGCGGCATCCGTGTAGCTCAGCAGTTCGCCGTCGATGTAGCGCCCTGCTTCCATGCTCAGGTCGTCGCTGAAGACAGCGCCGTCGAAGGCGAAGCGCTGGCGCAGCACCGCCTTGAGCCATTTCGACGAGAACCCCGCCGGCCGCTTGTCGACCTTCGGATAGATCACGTGCGCCGGCATCACGGCCGTGAGCGTGCCGGCCAGCCAGTCGTAAGGCCGGGCGTCGTCGTTCAGGATGTCCTTGAGGCTGCGCTTGTCGACCGGGATCTCGACATGCGAATCGGCGGTGACGAAACCGTGCCCCGGAAAATGCTTGCCGCAGTTGCGCATGCCCTTTTGCAACATGCCGTGCATGACGCTCTTGGCCAGCAGCGCCACCACGCGCGGGTCGCGGTGGAAACTGCGGTCGCCGATGACGCCGCTGCCGCCGTGGTCCAGGTCGAGCACCGGCGCGAAGCTGAAGTCGACGCCGCAGGCACGCAGCTCGGCCGCGAGCACCTGGCCGGCCGCCGTCGCGGCCTGCGTGGCGCGCATGGCGTCGCGCATCCACAGCTCGCCCAAGGCGCGCATCGACGGCAGGCGCGTGAAGCCGTCGGTGCGAAAGCGCTGCACCCGGCCGCCTTCGTGGTCGACGCAGATCAGCAGGTCCGGGCGGATCGCCTTGATCTCGGCGTTGAGCGCGGTCATCTGCGCCCGGTCCCGCCAGTTGCGGGCGAAATGGATCACGCCGCCGACCAGCGGGTTGGCCAGGCGCCGGCGGTCGGCCGCGTTGAGTTCGGTCGCGGCCACGTCGATGATCAGCGGCGCATGCGGGCGAGCAGCAAGCTCGGGGGTCATACCTTCTCCACCACCACGAAGCTCGCGGCGTATTCGTTTTCGTCGGTCACGGTCACATGGGCCGTGAGGCCTTGGGCCTCGAACCAGTCCTTCAGGCCGCCGTGCAGCACGATGACGGGCTTGCCGCTGGGCAGGTTGGCGATCTCGCACAGGCGCCAGCTCATCGGCATGCGCATGCCCATGCCGATCGCCTTGCTGAAGGCCTCCTTGGCGGAAAAGCGGGTCGCGAGGTAGCTGATGCCGCGCTTGGGCCAGCGCGCGCTGCGTGCCTTCCAGACCGCGAACTCGGCGTCGCTCAGCACCTTGCGGGCGAAGCGTTCGCCCTGGCGCTCGAAGGTCGCGGTGATGCGCCGCAGGTCGCAGATGTCGGTGCCGATGCCGTAGATCATTCGGCGCCGGCGCTCATTGCTGCGCCTCGCTGATGCAGCGCAGGTAGTCGCGGGTGGCGGCGGCGTAGCCGAGTTCAAGGGCGTCGGCCACGAAGGCATGGCCGATCGACACCTCCAGCACGTTGGGCACCGCGCGCAGAAAGGCCGTCAGGTTGTCGCGGCTCAGGTCGTGGCCGGCGTTGATGCCCAGGCCGGCGGCATGGGCCGCGCGGGCGGTGTCCGCATAGCGCTGGAGCACGGCCTGCTCGTCGGGCGTGCCGCGCGAGGCGGCATAGCCTTCGGTGTAGAGCTCGACGCGGTCGGCGCCCACAGCCTTGACGGCGGCCATCATCTCGGGAATCGGGTCCATGAACAGGCTGACGCGCACGCCCAGCGCCTTGGCCTCGGCGATCAGCGGGCGCAGGCGCTCGGCGTCGTCGGGGAAGGTCCAGCCGTGGTCGCTGGTCGACTGGGTTTCGCTGTCGGGCACGAAGGTGGCCTGGTGCGGCTTCAGCGCGCGCACGAAGTCCATCAGGTTCTGAAACGGGTTGCCTTCGATGTTGAACTCGATGGCCGGCCAGTCCTTGGCGAGCAGTTCGGACAGGTCGCTCACGTCGTGCGCGCGGATGTGGCGGGCGTCGGGCCGGGGGTGCACGGTGATGCCCTGCGCGCCGGCGGCCAGGCAGGCCTGCGCGGCCTTGACCACGCTCGGAATGCCCAGGTGGCGCGTGTTGCGGACCAGGGCCACCTTGTTGAGGTTGACGGACAGCGAGGTGACGTTGCCTGAGGTGCTCATAGTGCTTGCAGATCTCTCATCATTTGCCGCGTACGCAGCGTGGACACGCCGCAATGGTAGTTGAGCAAGGCGCGCAGCTGGTTCCGCAGGGCGCTGTTGCTGCCGGCATTCATGGTGGCCACTTCGCGCAGCGTGGCGGTGAAGGGGGCCCGGTCGTCGAGCACCGACTGCAGCGCCTGCCAGTCGGCGCCCGTCAGCGCGGCCTCCTTGCCGGTGGCCTGGCGCAGGCCGGCTTCGGGCACGAGGCTGTAGCGGACATCGGCCGCCAGCGGCTCCAGCGTCAGGGTCTGGACCTCGAGCGACGGCAGCAGCCCGACTCCGCGCAGCAGCAGCAGTTCGAAGGCCCGCAGCGCGGCGGCATGGGTGGCCGCCTGGGCGCCGGCATGCTCGCCCGCCAGCACCTGCACCACGCCGGCATAGGCGTCGAACAGCGCTTCGTGGGCGTCGTCGCGGGCCAGCAGGCGCAGCAGCAGTTCGTTGACGTAGTAGCCCGACAGCAGCGCCTCGCCGGTCGGCATGACGTGGCCGCCCATCCACTCGGCGCCCTTGAGCGTGCGGATCTCGGCGTCGCCGCCGTAGTTGAGCTGCAGCGGCTGCAGCGGCAGCAGCACCGGCCGGAAATTGGAACTCGGCCGCTTCGCCCCCTTGGCCACCAGCGCGATGCGCCCGTGGTGCCGGGTGAAGACCTCGAGGATCAGGCTCGACTCGCTCCAGTCGTAGCGGTGGAGCACATAAGCCGGTTCGTGCGAAACGCGGTGGGTGGCCATGTCAGTGCGCTATGGAGCAACGAGGCTTGAGGCCGGCAAACGCCGCGGAACCGGCTTGGCCGGGCCACTGGCGCTGCCCCCTGCAAGGGGGTTGGCGGCTACGCGAAGCGAGCGAGCCTGGGGGTTTGCCTGTTTGTTATTCGTAGCCGAAGGAGCGCACGCGCGCCTCGTCGTCGGCCCAACCGGAGCGCACCTTGACCCACAGTTCGAGGAACACCTTGGCATCGGCCAGCTTCTCGAGCTCGACACGGGTTTCCATGCCGATGCGCTTGATGCGCTCGCCCTTGTCGCCGATCACCATGGCCTTGTGGCCGTCGCGCTCGACCACGATGGTGGCCGCAATGCGCAGCAGCCGCTTCTGGCCCTTCTTCTGGGGCGGCTCTTCCTCGAACTTGTCGATGATGACGGTCGAGGTGTAGGGCAGCTCGTCGCCGGTGAGGCGGAACAGTTTTTCGCGCACCAGTTCGCCCGCGAGGAATTTCTCGCTGCGGTCGGTGAGCTCGTCCTCGTCGTAGAACCAGGGCTGCTCGGGCAGGTACTTCTTGCAGATGTCGAACAGGCGCTCGACGTCCTTGGCGTTCTTGGCCGACATCGGCACGAACTCGGCGAAGCTGTGCTTCTCCTGCATGGTCTGCAGCCAGGGCGCGATGTCGCCGCGGCGGTGCACGTTGTCCAGCTTGTTGGCCAGCAGCACCGTCGGGATGCCCTTGCCGAGCAGCTTGAGCACGCGCTCGTCGGCCGGCGTGAAGCTGCCCGCCTCGACCACGAAAAGAATCAGGTCCACGTCGCCGACCGCGCCCTGCACGGTCTTGTTGAGCGACTTGTTCAGCGCGTTGGCATGCAGGGTCTGGAAGCCCGGCGTGTCGACGAACACGAACTGCGTGGCGCCCAGGGTGCGCATGCCGGTGATGCGGTGGCGCGTGGTCTGGGCCTTGCGCGAGGTGATGCTGATCTTCTGGCCGACCAGCGCATTGAGCAGCGTCGACTTGCCCACGTTGGGCTTGCCGACGATGGCGATGAGGCCGCAGTGCTGCGGCCCGGTTGCAGGCGCATCGCCTGCGGGGTCTTCGGGTCCCGCTACGGGATTGATAGCATCGTTCATTGTGATTTCACGCGGCGCCGCGTGCCTTGAGCCGGATCAACATGGCGGCCGCGGCAGCCTGCTCGCCGGCGCGGCGCGAGCCGCCGATGCCGCGTTCGCGAAGACCCAACTCGGGCACTTCGCACTCGACATCGAAAGTCTGCTTGTGCGCCGCGCCCAGTGTGGCGGCCACGCGGTACACCGGCAGCTTCATTTTGTGACCCTGCAGCCATTCCTGCAATTCGGTCTTGGGATCTTTCGCCGCCGCTTCCATGCGCGGGTTGATCTCGACCGCCTCGTAGAGCCGGTGCACCAGCGCCTGGGCAGCCGCGAAACCGGCATCGAGGTAGACCGCGCCGATCAGCGCCTCGAGCGCATCGGCCAGGATCGACGGACGGTTGGGGCCGCCGGAACGGGCCTCGCCTTCGCCGAGCTTGAGCAGCGGCGACAGCGCCAGCCCCACCGCCAGGCGGTGCAGGGTGTCCTGCTTGACGAGGTTGGCGCGCACGCGCGACAGGTCGCCCTCGGGCAGCGCCGAAAGACGGATATAGAGAAGGTGGGAAACCGCGAGATTCAGCACCGAGTCGCCGAGAAACTCGAGGCGCTCGTTGTGGTCGGCCGAGAAACTGCGGTGCGTGAGCGCGAGCTGGAGCAGCCGCTGATCGGAGAAGGTGTGCTGGAGACGCGCCTGCAGCGCGACGAGGCTGCCGTCCACCTTTTTAAGCGCCGCGTTCAGCGGGTCTCGCCTTTGTACTTGAGCGTCAGGTAGGCCGGGCCGAACAGGGGGATCTCGCGCTCGTAGGCATACGAGACGACCACCTTGTCGCCGACCTTCTTGATGTCCAGGTCCTTGCCGCTGACCGACTTGAAGTCGTCGATGGCCTGCGCGCGGTCGAAGATGGCGCGCACTTCAGGCACGGTCGTGCCTTCCTTGGCCTTGTTGGCGGCCTTGTCGATCGCCTGCCACTCGATCAGCGTCGGAATGACCTGCGCGATGACCACGCCCACGCAGGCAAGCACCACCGCGACGAACACCAGGCCGATGAACGAAATGCCGCGCTGCCGCGACGCCCTGCTACCGACAGACCGATGTGTTCTCATGCCCTCTTACCCCTCGAACGATGCCGATGACGGCTTATTGAAACGGACCGATGCGTCCCAGGTCGCCGAAATTCATCCAGACGAAGAACGCCCGGCCGACGATGTTCTGGTCGGGGACGAAGCCCCAGAAACGCGAATCCGCCGAATTATCGCGGTTGTCGCCCATCATGAAATACTGGCCGGCGGGCACCTTGCAGACCACGCCTTCGACCGAGTAGCGGCAGTTTTCGCGGCCCGGGAAGTCGCTGGCACCCGGCACGAAATTGGGCGCGGCGTCGTCGTTCAGGATCTTGTGCTGCTTGCCGCCGAGGTCCTCGGTGAACTGCTTGAGCAGGCGCATCGACTCGCCGTCGAGGTAGTCGGCGTCCGGTGCCTTGGACACCGGCTGGCCGTTGATCATGAGCTTCTTGTTCAGGTAGGACACCTCGTCGCCGGGCACGCCGACCACGCGCTTGATGTAGTCCATGCTGGGCTTGGGCGGGTAGCGGAACACCACCACGTCGCCGCGCGCCAGCGGCGTGCCGTCGGTGATCTTGGTGTTGATCACCGGCAGGCGCAGGCCGTAGGTGAACTTGTTGACCAGGATCAGGTCGCCGGTCAGCAGCGTGGGCATCATCGAGCCCGAAGGAATCTTGAAGGGCTCGTACAGGAACGAGCGCAGCAGGAACACCACCAGGATCACCGGAAACAGGCCGGCGGTCCAGTCGAGCCACCAGGGCTGCATCAGCAGGCGTTCGCTCGCCTTGGCGTCGGCGGTATCGACCTGCTTGATGCCCTGCCCTGCCAGCCGCTCGTTGCGCTCGGCCAGCGAGGCCTCGAGCCTGGCGGCCGCCTGCTCGCGCTTCGGCAGGAAATAGAAGCGTTCGGCCAGCCAGTAGAGGCCGGTGACCACCGTCGCCAGGAACAGCAGCAGTGCGAAGTTGCCTTCGATCGCGCCGAAATACCAGGCACCGACGTAGCCGGCGAAGATCGCGAGTACCAGGGAGGTGATGAATGCCATTTTTTGATCAGTCTTCGACTTGCAGAATCGCGAGGAAGGCCTCTTGCGGGACCTCGACGGATCCGATCTGCTTCATTCTTTTCTTGCCGGCCTTCTGCTTCTCGAGCAGCTTCTTCTTGCGGGAAATGTCGCCGCCGTAGCACTTGGCCAGCACGTTCTTGCGAAGGGCCTTGATTGTCTCACGCGCAATGATGGTGACCCCGATGGCGGCCTGGATCGCCACGTCGTACATCTGGCGCGAAATGATCTCGCGCATCTTCGAGACCACCGCCCGGCCGCGGTACTGCGACTGGCTGCGGTGCACGATGATCGACAGCGCGTCGACCTTGTCTCCGTTCAGCAGGATGTCGACCTTGACCACGTCGGACGCGCGGTACTCCTTGAACTCGTAGTCCATGGAAGCGTAGCCGCGGCTCACCGACTTCAGCTTGTCGAAGAAGTCGAGCACGATTTCGCCGAGCGGCATCTCGTAGGTCAGCATGACCTGGCGGCCGTGATAGGCCATGTTCATCTGCACTCCGCGCTTCTGGTTGGCCAGCGTCATGACGGAGCCGACGTATTCCTGCGGCATGTACAGGTGCACGGTGACGATCGGTTCGCGGATTTCGGCCATGCGGCCGACGTCGGGCATCTTGGACGGGTTCTCGACCATGATCACCTCGCCGTCGTTCTTGACCACCTGGTAGACCACGCTCGGCGCGGTCGTGATCAGGTCCTGGTCGAACTCGCGCTCCAGCCGTTCCTGCACGATTTCCATGTGCAGCAGGCCCAGGAAGCCGCAGCGGAAGCCGAAGCCGAGCGCCTGGCTCACCTCGGGTTCGTAGCGCAGCGAGGAGTCGTTGAGCTTGAGTTTTTCGAGCGCATCGCGCAGCGAGTCGTACTCGCTGGCTTCGGTCGGGTACAGGCCCGCGAACACCTGCGGCTGGATTTCCTTGAAGCCGGGGAGCGCTTCGGTGGCCGTGGCTGCGGCACCGCCGGTGCCCGGCCTGATCAGCGTGACCGTGTCGCCGACCTTGGCGGCCTGCAGTTCCTTGATGCCCGCGATGATGTAGCCCACCTCGCCCGCTTCGAGCGAGGGCCGCGGCTCGTTGGCCGGCGTGAACACGCCGACGCTGTCGGCGTTGTACATCGCGCCCGACGCCATCATCTTGATGCGCTCGCCCTTCACGAGCCGGCCGTCGACCACGCGCACCAGCATGACGACGCCGACGTACGGGTCGAACCAGCTGTCGACGATCATCGCGCGCAGCGGACCGTCGGGGTTGCCGCGTGGCGCGGGCATGCGCGCGACGATGGCTTCGAGGATGTCGTCGATGCCGACGCCGGTCTTGGCGGAGCACGGAATCGCGTCGGTCGCGTCGATGCCGATCACGTCTTCGATTTCGGTGCGCGCGTTCTCGAGGTCCGCGTTGGGCAGGTCGATCTTGTTGAGCACCGGCACCACTTCGACGCCGAGGTCGAGCGCGGTGTAGCAGTTGGCCACCGTCTGCGCTTCGACGCCTTGCGATGCGTCGACCACGAGCAGCGCGCCTTCGCATGCGGACAGCGAGCGACTCACTTCATACGAGAAGTCGACGTGGCCCGGCGTGTCGATCAGATTGAGGTTGTAGACCTGTCCGTCGCGTGCCTTGTAGTGCAGCGCGGCGGTCTGTGCCTTGATGGTTATCCCACGCTCTTTCTCGATGTCCATCGAGTCGAGCACCTGCGCTTCCATCTCGCGTTCCGCGAGGCCGCCGCAGCGCTGGATCAAACGGTCTGCGAGTGTCGACTTGCCATGGTCGATGTGCGCAATGATCGAAAAATTTCTGATGTGATTCATCAACGGGAACGCTTAAGTACTTGAATTGGCTCGCGCGCAGAGGGCGACAGGCAAGAAAAAAGGGCGCGTCTTCTGGAGACGCGCCCTGAACCAACAAGCAATGGCAACTGCAGTAGTTGGAACTTCATTGTAGGCAAAAAGGGAAGCACGTACATCCGGGAACAGGCTCCAAAGGGGTCGTTGCAGGTCCACAACATCAAAGATATAAACAGGTTATCAACAGGATCGGTGGAGCAGTTACTGAACAACTTGTGGGCGATCTGTGGAGCACCGGTGGACTGCTGTCTGACATCTCGCATCGTGAAGGTCAGGGCACTCCTTATGCGCTGACCGGCCGTCGAGGGTGCTCTATTCTACCGAAATCCGTCCTTAGCCTTTTTATAAGTTAGTAGGTGCCAACAATTTTTGAGGCTTTCGAGGCCGCAGATTTTTTTGAGGCACGACCCCAGAACGTCGTAAACACCTCAAAAAAATGGCCCCAAACCCGACTGCCGGGTGGGGCCACTTGACGCCAGCGTCAGATCAGCGTGCGGGGCGGATCAGGGCGTATTGCGCCCAGTCACCGCGGCGGAACAGCACGCTGAGCGCCTTGCTCTTGTCGGCTTTGCCAATGGCGGACTCGAATTCGCGTGCGTTCGAGATGTCCGAATTGCCCACGGCCAGAATGATGTCGCCCTCGCGCAGGCCCGCACGCGCGGCGGCATCGCTGGCGGCATCGACCTTCACACCGCCCTTGAGCTTGAGCTCCTTCTTCTGGACATCGGTGAGGTCGCTCACGGCGAGCCCGAGCGATTTGGCGGCAGCGGATGCCGGCGGCTTGGCCGGCGTTTCGTCGCGATCGCTCGCGCGCTTGCTGGGCTTGTCGGGCTCGATCTCGGCAATGGTCACGTTGAGGTCGCGCAATGCGCCGCGGCGGAACACCGTGAGCGTGCTCTTCGTGCCGGGCTTGGTGTTGCCCACCAGGCGCGGCAGGTCGCTCGGCTTTTCGATGGCCTTGCCGTCGAACTTGGTGATGACGTCGCCCGGCTCCACGCCGGCCTTCTCGCCCGGCGACCCGGCCTCGACGCCGCGCACCAGCGCGCCTTGCGCCTTGCCAAGGCCGATGGCCTCGGCCACGTCCTTCGTTACCTGGTCGATCTGCACGCCGATCCGGCCGCGCGACACGCGACCCGAGGTACGCAACTGGTCGCTCACGCGAATCGCCTCGTCGATCGGAATCGAGAACGAGATGCCCATGAAGCCGCCCGAACGCGAGTAGATCTGGCTGTTGATGCCGACCACCTCGCCGCGCATGTTGATCAGCGGGCCGCCCGAGTTGCCGGGGTTGATGGCCACGTCGGTCTGGATGAACGGCAGGTATTCGCCGGTATCGCGCTGCTTTGCGCTCACGATGCCCGCGGTGACCGTGTTCTCGAGGCCAAAGGGAGAGCCGATGGCCATGACCCATTCGCCGACACGCAGCTTGGAAATATCACCCACCTTCACGGCGGGCAGGCCCGTGGCCTCGATCTTCACTACAGCGACGTCGGAGCGCTTGTCGGCGCCCACGATCTTGGCCTTGAACTCGCGCTTGTCGGGCAGCGTGACCAGCACTTCGGAGGCGTCTTCCACCACGTGCGCGTTGGTCATCACATAGCCGTCGGCCGTCAGGATGAAGCCTGACCCGACGCCGCGCGGACGCTCTTCTTCCTGCGGTTGCTGCGGCCGGTTCGGGCGCGGGCCGGAGCGCGGCGCACCCGGCAGCGGCTGACCGAAGAAGCGGCGGAAGAACTCCTGCATCTCCTCGTCCATCTCGCCGTTGCCTGCGCGCGGCGTGACCTTCTCGACGGTGCGGATGTTGACGACGGAGGGGCCGACCTGGTCGACCAGGTCGGTGAAATCGGGCAGCGTGCGCGTCTGCGCATGCACGGGCTCCACTGGCAGGAATGTGGCGCCCGCCGTGAGCGCAAGCGCGAAAGCCAGCACACCGGAACGAAGCTTGTGTCCCTCGACTTTGAAGATCATCGGTTTTCTTTCAAAAGAGCAGAGCGGCTAAAAAACAAGTGCTATGAGTCTGCCGCACAGGCTTGGTTCAGCGCAACCGGCCCTCGGCATGCGCGGCGAATCCGTCGAATCAGCGCGTGCGGGCAAGGCTCTGGGCGAATGCGTTGAGTGTCTGTTGCGGCACTTCGCCGACCGCGGTCAGCCACCAGTCGCTGGCGGGCTCGGGCAGGCGCCGGCGGATCGCGTTGGTCGCGCCGATGGTCAGCACGCCGTCGCGGGGCGCGCGCGCGGCATCGTAGCGCTCGATGAAGAGCGACACCGAAGCCAACCCGTCGGAGAAGGTCCACTGGACCGTGGTCGCGTCCTGTTGTTTCTGCTTGCCGCCGTTGTTGTTGCTGTCGCCGCTCGGCGGACGACGGAAGAAGCTGCGGGGCTTGAAGCCGGCCACCGGCGTGCTGAGGGTCCAGCCCTCGTCCTGCGCGCTGGAGCGCTCGAGTTCGAGCTTCTCGATGCGATAGCCGGAGGTGTTGGCCATCATTTGCGCCAGCGCCTGTGCCTTCACGGGCGCGTCGAGCTGCAGTTCGGAGAACGCCGACTGCTCCACCACGCGCGATTCGCTGTCGACGGTCTGCAGCTTCACCACGAGGCCCGAACGGCGCTCGCTCCAGACACGGTAGCCGAAGCGCAGCCCATCGTGCGGCACCAGTTGCACCACGTCGGCATCGAAGCCCGCCACGCGGTCCTTGCCGATCGCGCGCACGTCGTAGAAATCGCCGATCGACGAATCGGGCTTGTCCGGCAGGTTCGGGAAGAGATCGAGGTTCTCGCGCTTCTCGACCTTGACGACCTTCGCCTCCGGCAGGAAGGTCATGACGTTGCGGTTGCGCCGGAAGGTCGAGCGCGGCGGCCCCGACAGCGCCTCGATGCGCTCGATCTGGTGATCGCCGTCGCGCACGTGCCAGATGCGCGCGCTCGACAGGTCACCGCCAGGCGCCGACACCACGAAAGTGCCCACGTAATTGCGCTGCCTGGCGCCCGCATGCATGCGCTGCAGCCACTCGGTGACGCTCATTGCCGGCGGCTCGTCCGTCTGCGCCGCGGTTGCGCTCTTCGCATTCGCCGCGCCTGAACGAGTCTGCGCGGTGGAAACCTGCGCAAGGCAGAAAGCAGCAAACACAAGCACGCAGGCGCGTGCGGAGATCGGCATCTGAACGGTCATTACGGGCAGGCGGCTAGGCGCGCGCGGTCAGCGCGTGGGCCCTTCGAAAGTGGCATTGCGCAGGAAGCCCGAAGGCATTTGCGAAGCGCCGCCGGCTTGCTGGTGCGCTTCGAGCAGTTGATCGAGCCGCGGGTCGCGCAGCATGACTTGCGGACTGCCGTTGCCGACGATCACGCGCGTGGGCGTCAGCGTGGCGCCGGCGGGCTGCTGCGGACCGCTCAGGGCCGCCGCGGCCAGCACCGAGTTGACGGCCGGCTGTTGTTGTTGCTGGACCGACGCGATTTGCGCGCCGGGTTGCGGAATCGCCGCACCGTTGCCGACCAGCGTCCAGCCGATGGCGGCCACCGCCATCAGCGAGGCCGCGCCGGCCACCAGCTTCCAGCGGAATACCGGCTCGTTGGCCGCTTCGGCCCTGCGCTGCACGGGAATCGCCACAGGCGCGGCTACCGGCGCCGCGACGGGGGCGAGCACCACCGGCTCGGCGGCCAGCCGTTGCTGGAAGCGCGCCAGGAAGGCCGAACTGTCGCTGCACGGCGAATGAGAGCCCGAACGCAGCACATCCCCCACCACGTGGTAGGCCTGCCAGGCCGCGCGCGACTCGCTGTCGGCGCAGATTGCATCGATCGCCTGCGCGAACGACTCGCCCTGCAAATGACCATCCGCAAGTGCGGACACCTGTTCCCGAACCGTCATCGTCTGATTCATTTCATTCACCTGCTTACTTACCAACGTTTGCCGGACTGGTTGTCCAGCAGCGGCTTGACCCTGGCCGAAATGGCCTCGCGCGCCCGGAAAATACGCGAACGCACCGTGCCGATAGGGCAATCCATGACCTCGGCGATCTCTTCGTAACTCATGCCCTCGATTTCGCGCAGCGTGACCGCCTGGCGCAACTCGGCGGGGAGTGCTTCCATGGCAGCTTCGACAGCCCTGGCGATTTCGTTCGCCGCCAGGACCGATTCGGGGGTTTCGTCGGTGGTTGGTTCGTTTCCGGGACGGTAAGTTTCATCTTCGTCCTCAGAAGAAGGCCTCAGGGCGGCCTCGGAAACGGTCGGGTCGCGCTTCATGTCCACCAGCGCCTTCTTGGCGGTGTTGACGGCGATCCGGTAGAGCCAGGTGTAGAACTGCGCTTCTCCGCGGAACTGGTGCAGCGCGCGGTAGGCACGAATGAAGGTTTCCTGCGCGATATCCTCGATCAGGTCGACATCGCGCACCATGCGCCCGATCAGGCGCTCGATGCGGCGCTGGTACTTGATGACCAACAGCTCGAACGCCTTCTGGTCGCCCGCGACCGTGCGCTGGACCAGCTGGAAATCGACCTCGCCCGGACGCGGCGCTTCCGCGGCGGACGCGTCGGTCAGGCCGGAATCCGGCGGCACTGGCGGCGGAGAGGTGGTCATCGACAGAGGTTCAGGGCGCGTCGGCGGGTGCCGTCGCGCGCCACGGGTCGCCCGCGGGCTCCGCGGACGGGGGGCGCGAATATACCGCACGGCGCACGTCGCGCCAGCGCTCCGGCATGGCCCGCTGCTCGATCCAGATCCAACGCCGGGCGCGGCCCGGCTCGGTGAGCCGAAGCAGCATCAGCGACTGGAAATCGAGCGCCACCAGCACGCGCGCGTTGCGAATGCCGCGCACCGGATCGGCACCCGACAACGACCAGTGCAGGCCGTCGAAATGCAGCACGCCCGCACCGTCGCGCCGCAGGCCGAAACCCGCCGCGACGCCCGCGAACACGACACTGAGCACCAGCAGCAGGTGGCGCCATCCGGCGCTATCCAACAGATAGCAGGACGCGCCCGCGCAGCAGGCGCCCAGGGCCCACAGGACAACGAGAATCCGGGTTGCGCCACGCGAGCGCCCCACCGGATAGTTCACCGACGGTGCGCTGTGCATGAAGGAGCAATGCTCAAGCGCGCTTGAACACCAGCGTGCCGTTGGTGCCGCCGAAGCCGAAGTTGTTCTTGACCGCGACATCGATCTTCAGATCGCGCGCCTCGTTGGCGCAGTAGTCGAGATCGCACTCCGGATCCTGGTTGAAGATGTTGATGGTCGGCGGGCTCTTCTGCTCGTGCAGCGCCATGACCGTGAACACCGATTCGATGCCGCCCGCGCCGCCCAGCAAGTGGCCGGTCATGGACTTGGTCGAATTGACGACGAGCTTCTTCGCGTGGTCGCCGAACGCCAGCTTGACCGCATTGGTCTCGTTGAGGTCGCCGATCTGCGTCGAGGTGCCGTGCGCGTTGAGGTACTGCACCTGGTCGGCATTGACGCCGGCGTTGGCCAGTGCCATGGCCATCGAGCGGCGGGGGCCGTCGACGTCGGGCGCGGTCATGTGATACGCGTCGCCGGTCAGGCCGAAGCCCGCGACTTCCGCGTAGATCTTGGCGCCGCGCGCCTTGGCGTGTTCGTACTCCTCGAGCACCAGCACGCCGGCGCCCTCGCCCAGCACGAAACCGTCGCGGTCCTTGTCCCAGGGACGCGAAGCCGTGGCGGGGTCGTCGTTGCGGGTGCTCAGCGCGCGAGGCGCGGTGAAGCCGCCGATGCCGAGCGGGGAGATGGTCGATTCCGCACCGCCCGCGATCATCACGTCGGCGTCGCCGTACTCGATCATGCGTGCCGACGTGCCGATGGCATGAAGGCCGGTGGTGCAAGCCGTGACGACCGCGATGTTCGGGCCCTTGAAGCCGTACTTGATCGAGACGTGGCCCGAGATCATGTTGATGATCGACGCCGGCACGAAGAACGGCGAGATGCGGCGCGGGCCGCGGCTCGCGTACTCGCCGTGCGTTTCTTCGATCATCGGCAGTCCGCCGATGCCCGAGCCGATGTTGCAGCCGATGCGCACGGCCTTTTCATAGGACAGCGCTTCGCCGGTCGGCAGTCCGCTGTCCTGCACCGCCTGCATGGCGGCGGCGAGCCCCAGATGAATGAAGCGGTCCATGTGACGCGCTTCCTTCTCCGAGATGTATTGGGTGATGTCGAAACCCTTGACTTCACCGGCGAACTTGCAAGCGAAGGCGCTTGCATCGAACGCGGTGATGTTCGCAATGCCCGACTTCCCGGCCAACAGGTTGGCCCAGGATTCGGTTGCGGTGTTTCCGACAGGAGCGATGCAACCGAGCCCGGTCACGACGACGCGGCGTTTGGTCATGCCGGCAAACCTTTCTGGAAGCGCTGAACAGTTGCCTGTCGGCGCGTGCGGTTCAAGTAAAAGCCGCCGGCCGCAGTTGCAATCTTGTCAGCTGGCCTATCAGGCCTTTTGATTCTTGGTGGCGTAGTCGACGGCGTTTTGCACCGTGGTGATCTTCTCGGCATCTTCGTCGGGAATTTCGATGCCGAATTCGTCTTCGAGTGCCATCACGAGTTCGACCGTGTCGAGAGAGTCGGCGCCGAGGTCGGCCACGAAAGCCTTTTCATTCGTCACTTGGGACTCTTCCACGCCGAGTTGCTCGGCGATGATTTTCTTGACACGTGCTTCGATATCGCTCATTTGGTTCCCTCTGAGGGTTGTAGGTAATCGGTGGATTTTAGCCGGGCGCATTGTGGCATTTGCCGCGCACCCGGTACGGGAAAAGATTGCGCCTTGCGGCTACATGTGCATGCCGCCGTTGACGTGCAGCTCCTGCCCCGTGACGTAGGACGCCTGGGGCGATGCGAGATAAGCCACTGCATGCGCGATGTCGGCGGGCTTGCCCAGGTGGCCCAGGGGGATCTGCTGCAGCAGCGCCTGTTGCTGGGCTTCGGGCAGGCTGGCCGTCATGTCGGTCTCGATGAAACCGGGTGCGACGCAGTTGACTGTGATGTTGCGGCTGCCGAGTTCGCGGGCCAGGGCGCGGGTCATGCCCGCGACACCGGCCTTGGCGGCCGCGTAGTTGGCCTGCCCGGCATTGCCGGAGGCGCCGACCACGCTGGTGATGCTGATGATGCGGCCATAGCGCTGCTTCATCATCGGACGAATCACGGCGCGCGACAGCGAGAAGACGGCCTTGAGATTGGTGTCGAGCACCGCATCCCAGTCGCTGTCCTTCATGCGCATAGCGAGCGTGTCGCGCGTGATGCCGGCGTTGTTCACCAGCACGTGGATCGCGCCGTAAGCCTTGACGATTTCGTCGACCAGGGCTTCGACCGCCGCACCGTCGTTCACGTCGAGCGCACGGCCGCGGCCGTCATACGCGCTCAGGGCCGAAGTGATCTTGGCCGCGCCCTCGTCGGTGGTGCCGGTGCCCACGACCTTCAGGCCGCGCTGAGCCAGCTCCAGCGCGATGGCTGCGCCGATGCCACGCGTCGCGCCGGTGACCAGGGCGACTTGCCCTTCGAATTTGGGAATGCTCATAAGAAAAAGTATCGAGGCCTTGCCGGTCAGCCGGCGAGCGATTGTCGGGTGTCCGCGAGCGTGGCCGGGTCGTACACAGACGCGGCTTCCAGATCGGGGGCGATGCGCTTCACCATGCCGGCCAGCACCTTGCCGGGACCGCACTCGATGATGGCGGCTACACCGCGCAGTTTCAAGGCCTGAACGCTCTCGACCCAACGAACCGGGCCGGCCGCCTGGCGCACCAGAGCGTCGCGGATGCGGTCGGCATCGGTTTCGACGGCGACGTCGATGTTGTTCAGCACAGGAATCTGCGGCGCCGACAGCGTGATGGAGGCCAGCTTCTCGCGCAGCGCTTCGGCGGCCGGCTTCATCAGGCTCGAATGGAATGGCGCCGACACCGGCAGCAGCAGCGCACGCTTGGCGCCGTTGGCCTTGAGCAGCTCGCAGGCCTTGTCGACGGCGGCCTTACTGCCGGCGATCACGGTCTGCATCGGGTCGTTGAAATTCACCGCCTCGACGATCTCGGCGCTGCCTGCGCCGAAGCTCGCGGCAGCTTCCGCGCAGCCCGCGACCACCTTGCCGGATTCCATGCCGAGCACGGCCGCCATCGCGCCGACGCCCACAGGCACAGCCTGTTGCATCGCTTGCGCGCGGAAGCGCACCAGCGGCGCGGCCTGCGCCAGCGTCAGCACGCCGGAAGCGACCAGTGCCGAGTATTCGCCCAGCGAATGGCCCGCCACCACGGCGGGCGTTGCGCCGCCTTCGGACAGCCATGCGCGCCACGCAGCAACACCGGCGACCAGCATCACCGGCTGGGTGTTGGTCGTGAGCGCCAGTTCTTCCTTGGGGCCGTTCTTGATCAGCGCGCCGACGTCTTCGCCGAGCGCTTCGGATGCTTCGCGCAGGGTTTCGACCACGGCCGGATGATCGCCCCAGCCGTCGAGCATGCCGACAGCCTGCGAGCCCTGACCAGGGAAAACAAAAGCAAAGGATTTCATTGTTTATGCGTTGTCTCGCATTGCAGCCACCCTCTTCGGAGCGGTGCAACGCACTACAGATTCAATAGCACCGCGCCCCAGGTGAAGCCGCCGCCCACGCCTTCGAGCATGAGCGTTTCGCCTTTCTTCACCTTGCCGGAGCGCACGGCCTCGTCGAGCGCCAACGGGATGGACGCGGCGGAGGTGTTGCCGTGTTCGTTCACCGTGACGATCAGTTTCTCGCGCGGAAGCTTCAGCTTCCTGGCCGTGCCTTCCATGATGCGGATGTTGGCCTGGTGCGGAATGAGCCAGTCGATGTCTGCCTCGGTCTTGCCGGCCTTGGCCAGCGTGGCGCGCGCCGCCTCTTCGAGCACGCGAACCGCGAGCTTGAAGACGGCCTGGCCATCCATGTGCAGCAAGGGCGTGCCCAGCACGTTGCCGCCGGAGACATGGCCCGGCACGCAAAGAATGCCGACGTGCTTGCCGTCCGCGTGCAGGTCGCTGGCCAGGATGCCCGGCTCTTCGCTCGCCTCGAGCACCACCGCGCCCGCGCCGTCACCGAACAGCACGCAGGTGGTGCGGTCGTTGAAGTCGAGGATGCGGGAGAACACTTCGGCGCCGATCACCAGCGCGCAGCGCGCGGTGCCGGTGCGGATCATCGCGTCGGCGACAGTCAGCGCGTAGACGAAGCCACTGCAGACCGCCTGGACGTCGAACGCCGGGCAGCCGGCAATGCCGAGCTTGTGCTGGAGGATGGCCGCCGACGACGGAAACACCATGTCGGGCGTCGAGGTCGCGACAATGATCAGGTCGACATCGCTGGCCTTGCGGCCGGCGGCTTCCAGGGCGTGCCTGGCGGCTTCGTAGCCGAGATCGCTGCTCGTGACTTCCGGCGCGGCGAAGTGACGCGCGTGAATGCCGGTGCGCTCGACGATCCACTGGTCGGAAGTCTCGATGCCGCGTGTCGCCAGTTCCTTGGCGAGATCGTCGTTGGTCACGCGGCGTGGGGGCAGATAGCTGCCGGTGCCGGTAATGCGTGAGTAAGGGGTCGTCATCAAACGTGAAGGGCCGTCGCGTCGACCGGCGCCGCCGGTTCCTGCCGCGCGAGCAAAGGCGCGGCGTGGGCGATGCGGGCCCGCACGCGATCGAGCAGGTTGTTGCGAGCGGCATCATAAGCGCGATCCAGCGCATGACCGAAAGCCACTTCGTCGGCCGAGCCATGGCTCTTGAAAACCAGGCCGCGCAAGCCCAGGAGGGCTGCGCCGTTGTACCGACGATGATCCAAGCGACTTTTGAACGCTTTTAGAACCGGATAAGCAACAATTGCCGCCAGCTTGGTAAAAACGCTTCGCGAAAATTCGACGCGAATGAACTCGCCGATCATCGAAGCCACACCTTCGCTGGCCTTCAGCGCCACATTTCCGACAAAACCGTCACAAACGACGATGTCGGTCGTGCCCTTGAAAATGTCATTACCTTCCACGTTGCCGTAGAAGTTCAAATCCTTGGAGTTGGCAGCCGTACGCAGCAGTTGACTGGCTTTTTTGATCGTCTCGCTGCCCTTGATGGCCTCTTCGCCAATATTGAGCAGACCGACCGAAGGCGCCTCGTTGCCGGTCAGAGCCGACACCAGCGCCGAGCCGAGCACGGCGAACTGAAGCAGGTCTTCAGCATCGCAATCGACGTTCGCGCCCAGGTCGAGCACGGTGGTCGCCCCGCCCTTGACGTTGGGCAGTTGCGGCGCGATTGCAGGCCGGTCGATGCCATCGAGGGTCTTGAGCAGGTAGCGCGCAATGGCCATCAGCGCGCCGGTGTTGCCGGCCGAAACAGCCGCCTGGGCGACACCGTCCTTGACCTGCTGGATCGCGACACGCATCGAAGAATCTTTCTTCTTGCGCAGGGCGATTTCAATCGGATCGTCCATGCCCACCACCTCGCTGGCGGCGACGATGCGGGCACGTGGATGCGCGGCGAAGCCCGCGAGCGCGGCCGGCGCACCGACCAGCAGCAGCGAAGCCTCGCTGTGCCGCTCGAGAAACGCGCGGCAGGCCGCAAGCGTGACGCGCGGCCCATGATCGCCCCCCATGCAATCGACGGCGAGCGTGATTGCGGCGGGCGCAGCAGTGAATTCGGGGGAAGAAGGCGTAGCCATCAAAACAAAGGCCCGACGCTACGGCAGAAGTAGCTTCGGGCCTTGGCCTTGGGATGCGAGATCAGGCTTCAGACTTGTTCTTGAGCACCTGACGGCCACGGTAGAAACCGTTGGGGCTGATGTGGTGGCGCAGGTGCGTTTCGCCGGTGGTCGGCTCAACGGCGATGCCGGGCACGACCAGCGCATTGTGGGAACGGTGCATGCCGCGCTTGGAAGGCGACTTCTTGTTTTGCTGGACGGCCATGATGGCTCCTGGACTGTTAGGTGAGTGATGGGATGCGGGCTCAAGCGGTGGCAATGAAGAAGGATGGCTGGCATCCCAGAACTTGCATTGCTGCTCACGGCGGCGCGCGCGAAGCCCATGATTATAGCCCAGCCTGAGGAAAAGGGCTACTTGCCCTCGTCCGACCCGTCTTCGGGCTTGCGCGAACGCAACGCGCCGAGCACCGCGAACGGGTTTGGCTTGGCTTCTTCGGCAGCTTGAAAGTCCTCGTCGCTGGACGACAGCTGGACGGGCGTCGGGCAGACGTCGTGGACGGGCATGACGGGGATTTCCATCAGCAGCTCGTCTTCGATCAGGGCATGAAGGTCGAAATCGCGGCTCACGACGAGCAGGTCTTCCTCCGATTCCTCGTCTTCCGCCTCGGCCGCAGCCTCGTCGGCCACGAAACGGAACCAGCGGTCGACCGACAGCAGGGTGTCGACCGGCGACAGGCAGCGCTGGCAGACCAGCGGCACCGTGGCTTCAGCGTCCAGATGCAGCCAGGGAACGGCCTTGCCGTCGGCGCCGGGGCGCTCTTCTCCGCTGGCAACCCAATCGACCACCGCATCGGGCGCAGGCGCTGCCAATTCGGCGGTCAGGCGCGCGTAGTTCGGAACCGGGTCGGCGGCTTCAATGGTTGCGGCGGCCGCGGCAAAGGCGGGCACGTTGAGCCGTTCGGGGGCAAATTCTCTCTTCATCCGCGCCAGTCTAGCGCGCCCGGCGATTCACCGGCATGGTGCATGCCTGAGGATTCCATTCGACTCACGCACAATCATCCCCATGCAACGCCCTGTGATTCTTGCCTCGACCTCGCGCTACCGCCGCGAGCTGCTCACCCGCCTGCGACTGCCTTTCGACGTGCAGTCGCCCGAAGTCGACGAAACGCCGCTGCCCGGCGAAACGCCGCACGCCTTGGCCACCCGCCTGGCACTGGAGAAAGCCAACGCCGTCGCCGCCCGCTTTCCCGAAGCCGTGGTCATCGGCTCCGACCAGGTGGCCGACCTCGGCGGCGAAGCGCTCGGCAAGCCCGGCGACCACCAGCGCGCCACGGCGCAATTGCGCCGCATGCGCGGCCAGACGCTGATCTTCCAGACCGCGGTGGCCGTCGTCTGCCGCGCCACCGACTTCGTCCAGCGCGATGTTGCCCCGGTGCGCGTGGTGTTTCGCGACCTCAGCGACGCCGCCATCGAGCAATACCTGCTGGCCGAACAGCCCTACGACTGCGCCGGCAGCGCCAAGAGCGAAGGCCTGGGCATCGCGCTGCTGGACTCCATAGACAGCGACGATCCGACCGCGCTGGTCGGCCTGCCGCTGATCCGCACCTGCCGCATGCTGCGCGCCGCGGGGGTCGAACTCCTGTGACGCACGGCAAGCTCTACCTCGTTCCCGCGCCGCTCGACTTCGGCTGCGACACCCAGGCGCCCCTGCAGGACGCCCTGCCCCTGGGCACGCTGCAGGCGGCCGCCGGCATCACCCACTGGATCTGCGAGAACGCGAAATCCGCGCGCGCCTACCTCAAGCGCATCGACGCGGTGACGCCGCTGGCCGCGCCGCTGCAGGCGCAGAACATCCAGGAACTACCCCGCGAAGTGCACAAGAAAGGCGATCACGCCGGGCAGTTCGACGCGCGACCGCTGCTCGCCGCCGCGCTCGAGGGCCACGACATCGGCCTGCTCAGCGAAGCCGGGATGCCGGCGGTGGCCGACCCGGGTTCCTCGGTCGCGCGCGCCGCGCACGACCTGGGCCTTTCGGTCGTTCCATTGACCGGCCCGGTATCGCTGCTGCTGGCCCTCGCGGCAAGCGGGCTCAACGGCCAGAACTTCGCTTTCGTCGGCTACCTGCCGCAGGACGCCGTCGAACGCCAGACGCGCATCCGCGAACTCGAAGCCCTGGCGCTCAAGTCGGGCCAGACACAGCTCTTCATCGAAACGCCCTACCGCAACGCCGCCTTGCTGCAGGCACTGATACAGACGCTCCAGCACAACACCCGCCTCGCGGTGGCTCGCGGCCTCACGCTGGCCACGGCCCAGGTGCGCAGCGAAACCGTGAAATCCTGGCGCGCCAAGCCGCAACCCACGACAGACGAACGCCTGCCCGCCGTGTTCGCGATCGGGCGCTGACCATGGTGGCCATCACCGCCGCCACGCGCTGGGCATCGCGCGCGCAATTCTTTTCCGCCGGTTTCATCTTCGCGACCTGGGGCGTGCACGTGCCCACGGTCAAGTCGCACTACGGCATCGACGAAGCACAACTGGGCCTCGCCATGCTGGCAGCCGGCGCCGGGGCGATGGTCGGACTGACCAGCGCGGGCCGCTGGATCGGCCGCTACGGCCCGCGCCGCATGGCCGGCGTCTGCGGCTGCATCTACGCGCTGCTGCTGGCTGGCCTCATCGCCATGCCGGGCTATGCGGCGCTGCTGGGACTATTGGCCGCCTTCGGCCTCGTGACCAGCGTGTTCGACGTGTCCATCAACACCGAAGCGGCGCAGCTCGAACTGCACGGCGACACCCCCTTGATGAGCGGCATGCACGGCATGTTCAGCCTGGGCGGCATGGCCGGTGCCGCGAGCGGCAGCGCGGCGCTCGCGGCCGGGCTCGGCCCGCAGGCGCACCTGCTGCTGGTCGCCGCGGCAATGGTGCTGCTCGTCGCCGTGGCTTCGCGGCGCATGCTGCCCCGCCCCGCCACCAGCGGCGCGACCGAGGCCGACCATGGCTTCCTGCTGCCGCGCGGCACGCTGGCGGTGCTGGGCGTGCTCGCCGCGCTGGGCCTGATCGCCGAAGGCGCCATCTACGACTGGAGCGTGCTCTACATGCAGCAGGAAATCGGCAGCCCGCAGCAGCAGGCGGCGCTGGCGTATGCGAGCTTCTCGGCGGCGATGGCGGCAGCGCGCTTCGGTGGGGACGCCATGCGTGCCCGCTTCGCCCCGGCCACCTTGCTGCTAGGCAGTGGCCTGTTGGCCGCTGCTGCCATGACGCTCGTGCTCGTCACCGACATGCCGTGGCTTGCGCTGGTGGGCTTTGCAGGCGTGGGCGTGGGCTTTGCGAACGTGGTGCCGATCCTGTTCTCGGCCTCGGCAAGAGTGCCGGGCGTCGAGCCCGCACGCGGCATTGCGTCGGTCTCGGCCGTGGCTTACCTGGGGTTCATGGCAGGCCCCGCGGTGATCGGCCTGCTGGCACGGGCGACCTCGCTGACCGCCGCGCTCTATGTGGTCGTGGCCTTCGCCGTGGCGCTGGCAGCGTCCGCGCGCTACACCGCCAGCAGCGAAAGCAAATAGAAGCTCAGCGAAGGGCCGGAGCCGTGTGCATGAGGCGCACGGTGGTTTCGGCCATCGAGGCGCCGAACTTCTTGGCCAGCTTCTCGGCCACGTTGTCGCGGCGGGTGTAGTCGATCACCTCGTCGGCCTTGATCACTTCGCGCGCCACGTAGTCGACGTTGCCCAGTTGGTCGGCCAGGCCGTATTCAACCGCCTGCTCGCCGCTCCAGAACAGGCCGCTGAACAGGCCTGGGGTGTCCAGCTTCAGACGATCGCCGCGGCCGGTCTTGACCACGTTGATGAACTGCGCGTGGATCTGGTTCAGCATGGTCTGCGCATGGGCGCGCTGCGCGTCGCTCATGGGGCTGAACGGGTCGAGGAAGCCCTTGTTCTCGCCGGCCGTCAGCAGGCGGCGCTCGACGCCGACCTTTTCCATCACGCCCGTGAAGCCGAAGCCGTCCATCAGCACGCCGATGCTGCCCACGATGCTGGCCTTGTCGACGTAGATCTTGTCGGTGGCGGCGGCAATGTAATAGGCGGCCGAAGCGCAGGTCTCCTCGACCACGGCGTAGATCGGCTTCTTGTACTTGGCCTTCAGGCGCTTGATCTCGTCATTGATGATGCCGGCCTGCACCGGGCTGCCGCCGGGCGAGTTGATCAGCAGGATCACGCCCTTGGCGCCTTCGTCCTCGAAGGCCGTCTTCATGGCGGCGACCACGAACTCGGCGCTGGCGTCGCCGCCGTTGGCGATCTCGCCCTTGATCTCGACGACCGCCGTGTGGGCCGTGGTCTTGGCGGTGCTCGGCGCACTGCGCGACAGCGCCAGCCAGGCCAGGAAGATGAAGAACGCCAGCCACGAGAGCCGCACGAAGGTCTTCCAGCGCCGCGTGGCCTTCTGCTCGTTCAGCGACGCGAAGGCGAGTTTCTCGAGGGTGGCGCGCTCCCATCCGGGGCGCTGCGTGGGATCTTTGGCCATGTTGCTGGGGGTGGCCGGCTCAAATGGCTCGAACCCGGCGGGTTCTGTTCTGTTCGGGTCGGTCATGTCAGAAAGTCAGGGGGTGGAGGTTCCAGTCAGTATGCCAGTGCACCACGCCGTCATGCTCGCTGAGTGCGATCTTCACGAGGCCGCCGCGGCAGGGGCCGCCCGCGCATTCGCCGGTGTCGGGCCTGTAGACGGCGCCGTGCGTGGCGCACAGCAGCCACTGGCCTGTGTCGTCGAAGAAGCGGTCGGGCTGGAAGTCCATTTCCATCGCCACATGGCTGCATCGATTGAGAAACGCGTGCGGCAACCCCTCGAAACGCACCGCGAACGCGCGGCAGGTTTCACCGCCATGAATCACGTCGAAAGGCACGGCGAGGCCGCCCTCGACCAGGTCCGAGGCATTGCACAGCGGGATGCGTTCTTCGCTCATGGCGGCACTTTGGTGTGTTGTTCAGGCGTTGCCCATAAGCCACGCTTCGAGGTCGGCCACCGAGTGTGCGACGTGCAGTGGCTTGAATTCGTCGAAGCTGGCGGGCTCGTGGGCACCGTAGCTCACGCCCACGCTGGCACAGCCGGCGTTCTGCGCCAGCTGCAGGTCGTGCGTGGTGTCGCCGATCATCAGGGTGCGTTCGGGCGTCACGTCGAGCTCTTCCATCAGCTCCAGCAGCATGCGCGGATGCGGCTTGCCGAAGGTCTCGTCGGCAGTACGGGAGGCGTCGAAGCGGTCGCGCAGCGCGACCGACTTCAGCGCCTCGTTCAGGCCTCGGCGCGACTTGCCGGTGGCCACGGCCAGCTTGTGGCCGCGCGCGCGCAGCGCATCGAGCATCTGCAGCACGCCGTCGAACAGCACCAGGTCGTCCTGGTGTTGCAGGTAGTGATAGCGGTAGCGCGCCCCCAGCTCGGGATACTTTTCCTTCGGCACGTCGGGCGCCGCACGCGCCAGCGCCTCGGCCAGGCCCAGGCCGATGACCCAGGCGGCGTCGTTCTCGCTCGGCTTGGCGCCGCCGACGTCGATCACCGCCGCCTGGATGCAGCGCACGATCAGGCGCGTGGAGTCGTAGAGGGTGCCGTCCCAGTCGAAAGCGATCAGGTCGAAGCGTAGAGGTCGGGAAGCGTCAGTCATGGGCCGTGGGAGTGGGGTGTTGGGCCATTGCCTCGAGGGCGGTGGGCGGCATCAGCGTATTCAGTTCGGGCGGCAGGCCGGCCTGCAGCGCCACGCGTTCTCCGCTGGCCGGATGGTTGAATTGCAGGCGCCAGGCATGCAGGAACATGCGCTTGAGGCCGATTTTCTGCAGGGCGCGCTGGCGATCGGATTCGCCGTACTTGTCGTCGCCGGCGATCGGATGGCCCGCCGACGCGAGGTGCACGCGGATCTGGTGAGTGCGCCCGGTCTTGATGGTCACGGCCAGCAATGACATCGGCGTGGCATCGCCCGGCAGCGTGAGCCGCGCCAGCACGCGCACCAGCGTCACGGCGCGCATCGCGTCCGGATGGTCCTTGGCGACCACGCGCACGCGGCGCTCGCCCGCACCGGCGCCCGAACCGTCGGGCAGCAGGTACTTGGCCAGCGGCGCGTCGAGCACCTTCTTGTTGGCGGGCCACGCGCCCTCGACCAGCGCCAGATAGGTCTTGCCGGTCTCGCGTTCGCGGAACTGGTCTTGCAAGGCGACCAGCGCGCTGCGCTTCTTGGCGACCAGCAGGATGCCGGAGGTTTCGCGGTCGAGCCGGTGCACCAGTTCCAGGAACTTGGCGCCCGGCCGCGCCGTGCGCAATTGCTCGATCACACCGAAGCTCACGCCGCTGCCGCCGTGCACGGCCACGCCGGCCGGCTTGTCGATGGCCAGGACGGCGTCGTCCTCCAGCAGCACCGGGAACTCGCGCGCTGGCGCGGGCGGGGTGGCGCCATCTTCCGCGCGCGCGGAAATCCGGATCGGCGGCAGCCGCAGCACGTCGCCCGCCTCGATGCGGGTTTCGGCCTGCACGCGGCCCTTGTTGATGCGCACCTCGCCCGAACGGATGATCCGGTAGACATGCGTCTTGGGCACGCCTTTCAGATGGCGGAACAGAAAATTGTCGAGCCGCTGCCCGGCGGATTCGGCATCGACCGTGAGGAATTTGATGGCCGCATTCGGTGCCCCGGGCTCACCTGAGGCATTTTGGTCTGCGGGATTTGGAGCAGCCGCGGGGCTCTGCTTCGCACCTATAATGTTTTTCACCAGCGCGGTCATGTAAGTGCTTGATTAGACAGAAGTTTAGTCCACTGCCATCAAATACCCAGGGCGGCGCTGTGAGGTCGATGCCGCTTTGGCGCCGAGCTGCAAACCCCGCGCAATTGCGCAAAGTGGCAGGCCCGGCACCCGAGTCAAGCCGACACCCACGAAACACCGATACGGAATACCCCAGCCTGCAGCTGACCAAGCTGCCGGCGGATCGAAGCGAGTCCCTTGTTGTGTTGATGCTGCTGATTCAAATGTGCCTGCGCTGGCTGATGCCAGTGGCCTCAGGCATTGGATCGCCCGCAGCGCGCGCCACCATTGCGCAACCGGCTATCAAAAAGATAGCTACTCAACACCGAATCTGGCTCGCGCCCATCCACGCGCCCCCACCCCGGCTGTCTTCTTGAGCTAACGCTCGAGAGGCCTGCTCGCGCCTGGCGCGGCAGTGACAGCATCCGGGGCCGAAGCGGCAATTCCCTGGTTTCGCGGGCGTCGTCCGTGCATCGTTGGCTCGTCAAGAGCCGGTAGAACGATACATATAAGGACAACGCATCATGAAGCGGATGCTGATCAATGCCACGCAGGCCGAAGAACGCCGCCTGGCCATCGTCGACGGGCAGAAACTGCTCGACTACGAAATCGAAATCGAAGGGCGCGAACAGCGCAAGGGCAACATCTACAAGGCGGTCGTCACGCGCGTCGAGCCCTCGCTCGAAGCCTGTTTCGTCGACTACGGCGAAGACCGCCACGGCTTCCTGCCGTTCAAGGAAATCTCCAAGCAATATTTCGCCGAAGGCGTGTCGGCCAGCCAGGCCCGCATCCAGGACGCGATCCGCGAAGGCCAGGAACTCACCGTCCAGGTCGAAAAGGAAGAACGCGGCAACAAGGGCGCGGCCCTCACCACCTTCATCTCGCTGGCCGGCCGCTATGTCGTGCTGATGCCGAACAACCCCCGTGGCGGTGGCGTCTCGCGCCGCATCGAGGGCGACGACCGCGCCGAACTCAAGGAGGCGATGGACCAGCTCGAGTACCCGAAGGGCATGAGCATCATCGCGCGCACTGCCGGCATCGGCCGCTCGGCGCCCGAACTCCAGTGGGACCTGAACTACCTGCTCAAGCTCTGGAGCGCCATCGACGGCGCGGCCAAGGGCGGCAAGGGCGCCTTCCTGATCTACCAGGAATCCTCGCTCGTCATCCGCGCCATCCGTGACTACTTCAATCACGACATCGGCGACATCCTGATCGACACCGACGACATCTACGACCAGGCGCAGCAGTTCATGGCGCACGTCATGCCCGAGCATGCCGCCCGCGTGAAGCGCTACCGCGACGACGCAGCCCTGTTCAGCCGCTTCCAGATCGAGCACCAGATCGAGTCGGCCTACGCCCGCACCGTGCAGCTGCCTTCGGGCGGCGCCATCGTGATCGACCACACCGAAGCGCTGGTTTCGGTCGACGTGAACTCGGCCCGCGCCATCAAGGGCGGCGACATCGAGGAGACCGCCACCCGCACCAACCTCGAAGCCGCCGACGAAGTCGCCCGCCAGATGCGCCTGCGCGACCTGGGCGGCCTGATCGTCATCGACTTCATCGACATGGACGAGTCGAAGAACCGCCGCGAAGTCGAAAGCCGCCTGCGCGACGCGCTGCGGCAGGACCGCGCCCGCGTGCAGTTCGGCTCGATCAGCAAGTTCGGCCTGATGGAAATGAGCCGCCAGCGCCTGAAGCCGGCCCTCTCCGAAGGTTCGTCGATCCCCTGCCCCCGTTGCGGCGGCTCGGGCCACATCCGCGACACCGAATCGAGCGCGCTGCAGATCCTGCGCATCATTCAGGAAGAGTCCATGAAGGACAACACGGCCGCCGTGCATGTGCAGGTGCCGGTGGAAGTCGCTTCGTTCCTGCTGAACGAAAAGCGCCCCGAAATCGCCAAGATCGAGCTCAAGCAGCGCGTCACCGTGCTGATGGTGCCCAACAAGACGCTCGAAACGCCGAACTACAAGCTCGAGCGCCTGAAGCACGACGACCCGCGCCTCGACCACATCGAAGCCAGCTACAAGATGGCCGACGAGATCGAAGACCCGACCTCCGTCACCCGCCGTTCGCAAGAGCCCACCAACAAGCAGACGCCGGTCATCAAGGGCGTGCTGCCCGACGCGCCCGCGCCCGTGGTGCCGCCCAAGCCCGAAGCCGTGCGCGCACCCGCTGCCGCGGCACCCGCACCGGTCGCTCCGCCTGTGGTTACCGCGCCGGTTCCGGCGCAGACCGGCTTCTTCTCCTGGATCAAGAACCTGTTCGGCGGCACGCCGGCCCCCGCTCCGGCGCCGGCCCCCGCCGCGATTCCGGTCGAACCGCCGAAGCCCCGCCGCGATGGCCGTCCCGGCCGCGACGGTGAAGCACGCGGCGGCTCGCGCGACGGCGAACAGCGCCGTGGCGGCCGTGGCGGCGAAGGTCGCGGTGAAGGCCGCAACGCGGAAGGCCGCGGCGAAGGCGGCGGACGTTCGGGTGGTCGCGACGGCGAACGCCGCGGCGGCCGCGGCGGCGAGCGCCGTGAAGGACGCGAAGGCCGTGAAGGTCGCAACAGCAGCGAACTGCGCGCCGACGGCGCCCCGCAGCAACCGCGTGAACAACGCGAGCCGCGCGAACAGCGTGAACCCCGCGAGCCGCGTGAAGCGCGCGCACCGCGCGACGGCGAACAACGCCGCAACGGCCGTGGCGAGCGCCGCGAAGGCGAAGGCCGCGACGGCCGCAACGCACCGGCAGAAGCACTCGACGGCAACCTGAACCTCGAAGCCCAGCAACTGGCTTCGGGCGAAGAAGGCAATGCAGGCGAACGCGCACCGCGCGCCCGCGGCGAACGCCGTGAACGTGGCGAGCGCAATGAGCGTGGCGAACGCGGCGAGCGCAACAGCGACCGCGCCGAACGCAACGGCGACGCCCAGCAGCCGCGCGGCGAAACCGCCCTTGCCGGCGAAGACGCAGCAGCCCAGGGCGAGCGCCAGCCGCGCAACGGCCGCGACGAACAACGCGCTCCGCGCGGTGAACGTGGCGGCGAGCGCGGCGAACGCAACGACGGCCGCCGCGAGCGCCGCAACGACGCACCGCAAGCCGAAGCCGACGGACGCGGTGCCGAAGCGGCGGCAGCCGACGTAGAGCAGACCAACGACGCCGGCAACGAGCAGGCACCCCGCCGCGAAGGCGACGAGCGCCGTGGCCGTTCGCGTGACCGTTACGGCCGCGATCGCCGTGAACGCGGTCCGCGCGACGAAAACGAAGCCGGCGCACAAGCCGCCGAAGTCGCCGAAGTCGCCGTGGCGGAAGCCGCAACGACGACGGCCGACGTGCAGGAAGAAGCCCCGGCGCCCCGCCACCAGCCGCAACAGCAACTGCCGCTCGCGTCGGAGCAACAGGCCGTCGTGGCCGAAGCCGTCGTCGCCGCGCCGGTCGCTGCCGCGCCCGTGGCTGCCCCGGCGCCCGTCGCCAACGGCCGTGCGCTGCCGAAGGTCCAGCCCTTCGAGCTGCCGCTGGACGAACTCGCGCAGATCGCCCAGAACTCGGGCCTGCAGTGGGTCAACTCCGACGCCGAGCGCATCGCGCAAGCACGCGCCGCCATCGCCGCCGAGCCGAAGCCGGTGCACGTGCCGCGCGAGCGCCCGCCGCTGGTGGTGCTCGACGAAGGCCCGCTGGTGCTGGTCGAAACCCGCCGCGATCTCGGCTCGATGTCGCTGCCGTTCGAACAGCAGCAACAGCAACAGCCCCTCTGAGCGGAACCCGCCCGGAAATGAAAACGGCGCCTCAGGGCGCCGTTTTTTTATGCCTTCTCGTAAAGCGGCAGGTCCGGCATTTCGAGGATCAACTGGCCGAAGCGGCAGGCGCATTCGGTTCGCCCGCTCTCGCTCCAGATCAGCGAGAAATCGACGCTCGGCAGCGGCGGCAGCCCATAGCGGCCGTCGACGATCTTCATGCCCGGCTCCACGTCCTCGCGCGCCAGCACCGTGACAGCCAACCCAGCCAGCACCGCCGCGCGAATGCCGTGCGGGCTCACCGACGTGAAGACCACGTGCCATTCGAAGGGCGCGGCATCGAGCGCGGCGCCCGCCACCTCGCGGTTCACGCAGGGCTTCGGAGAAAAGGCCATCGGCAGCGAGGCGCCGGGCGGCGGCTCGAAGGTTTCCGCCGCCACCCAGACCAGCTGCGAGCGCCGCAGCCGCGTGCCTTCCACGCAATCGGGCGGCGACATCACGACTGCCAGGTCGAGCTCGCCCGCGCGGATCATCGCGCGCAAGTCCAGGTGCATGCTGACGCTGACCTCCATGCGCGTGGCCGGAAAGGCGCGCGCGAACTGCGACAGCAGCGGCGGCAACCTGTCGCCCATGAAGTTGTCCGGCGCGCCGAAACGGACCACGCCCGAGATCGGCGAGGGCTGGAAGCGCCGGGTCATTTCGTCGAGGGTGTCCAGAATCTGCTGCGCGTAGCGAAGAAAGTCCTCCCCGTCTTCGGTGACGGTGAGGCGGCGCGTCGTGCGGTGCAGCAGCGGCCGGCCCACCTGCTCCTCGAGCCGCCGGATCTGGTGGCTGACGGCGGATTGCGTCAGGTGCAGCCGCTGCGCCGCGCGCGTGAAGCCGCCGGTTTCCTTGACGGCGACAAAGGCGCGCAGCAGCGTGGGGTCGAAGTCCATGGCATCCGATAAATGATTGATCCTAATGAATTTTAGGAAATTAAATCATTTCCATCATGAAGCGGGTTTCACCAGAATCGCCCCGAAACCATTTTTCGGAAAGCTTCGATGTCTCTCTCCCACACCGGCAGGAACCGGGTCGCGCTGGCCGCGATTTCGCTGATCGCCCTCATGTTCGGCCTGGAAATCTCCAGCGTGCCGGTCATTCTTCCCACGCTCGAAAAAGAACTGCAGGGCGATTTCAGCGACATGCAGTGGATCATGAACGCCTACACCATCGCCTGCACCACGGTGCTGATGGCCGCGGGCACGCTGGCCGACCGCTACGGCCGCAAGCGCATCCTCATCATCGGCATCGTGCTGTTCGGCATCACCTCGCTGATCTGCGGGCTCTCGCAGAGCGCGTGGCTGCTCATCGTCAGCCGCTTCCTGCAGGGCCTGAGCGGCGGCGCGATGCTGATCAGCCAGCTCGCGGTGCTCTCCCACCAGTTCCAGCAGGGCAAGGAGCGCAGCAAGGCCTTCGCCATCTGGGGCGTGGTCTTCGGCATGGGGCTGGGCTTCGGGCCGATCGTCGGCGGCGCCATCGTCGCGCTGTCGAACTGGCAGTGGGTGTTCCTGGTCCACGCTCCGCTGGCCGCCGTGGCGCTCGCCCTGGTGCTCGGCAGCGTGAGCGAGTCCAGCGACCCCGACGCGCAGCGGCTCGACCTTCCGGGCATCGTCACGCTGTCGCTCGCGGTGCTGGGGCTGACCTACTTCATCACGCAGGGGCCGGGCATCGGCTTCGGCAGTCCGCTGGCGCTGGGCATCCTCGGCGCGTCGGCCGCGAGCTTCGCGGTCTTCGTTTGGGTCGAGATCATCAATCCGCATCCGATGTTCGATTTCTCGGTGTTCCGCATCCGCAATTTCTCGGGCGCGCTGATCGGCTCGGCCGGCATGAACTTCAGCTTCTGGCCTTTCATGATCTACCTGCCGATCTACTTCCAGGGCGCCCTGGGCTACGACGCGGTCACCGCCGGCTCCGCCCTGCTGGCCTACACGCTGCCCACGCTGGTAATGCCGCCGGTGGCGGAGCGGATGTCGCTGCGCTGGCGACCCGGCGTGGTCATTCCCCTGGGCCTCTTCGTCATCGGGCTGGGCTTCATGGCGATGCGCCTGGGCAGCGGCATGGCGGATGCGAGCTGGATCACCATGCTCCCCGGCTGCCTGCTGGCCGGCATCGGGCTGGGCCTGACGCACACGCCCGTCACCAACACCGCGACCGGCTCGGTGCCGAGCACGCGCGCCGGCATGGCCTCGGGCATGGACATGAGCGCACGGCTGATTACGCTGGCCATCAACATCGCGGTGATGGGCTTCATCCTGCTCGAAGGCGTCCATTCGCACCTGAAGGCCGCGCTGTCCGCATCGCTCGACGCGCCGCAGCTGCGCGCATTGGCGGAGAAGGTCGCGGCCGGCAGCTTCGCGTCACTCGGCGAGAGCTTTCCGGTGCTGTCGCAGGTGGACCCGTCAGGCGCCACCGTGCACGCGGCGCTGATGCACAGCTTCGGCTGGGTGATGCTCTTCGGTGCGATCGGCGTGTGGGTGCTGGCCGGGGTCAGCCTGCTGGTCTTCGGCAATGGCCGGCTGCCGGTGCCGGCCTGCGGATTGAAGGCGGCGAAGGAATCCGCCTGTTCCTGAGTGCGCTCAGGCGCTCTCGACCTGCGCCGCGCGCTTCCAGGCTTCGGCGGCCTGCGCCGTGTCATTGCGGTCTTCGGCCAGGCGGGCCAGTGCAAGCCAGGCACGACGGTACAGGTCGGTGTCCTGCAGCCCCAGCCCGGCCTGCATGAGCAGCTGCTGGGCCTTGCCCCACAGCTGGCGCTTCATGCAGGCCATGCCCGCGAGGTACTGCAGATTGGGGTCGCGCGGATTGTTGCGTTGCGCACTCTCGATGCGCGCCAGCCATTCGGCGTCGACCGAGTCGAGCCCCGCTTCCAGCGCGCGTGCCAGCTTGACGCGCAAGGCATCACCCAGGCTGCGCGGATTCGCGACCATGTGCTCCCATGCCGGCAACAGCCAGCCGCGTGCCAGCGCCAAGTCGCCGCGCAACGCCACCATGCGCTGCGCCGCGTGGATCGCGACTTCGGGCATCTGCCGTTCGTTGGCGTCGAGTTCGGACCAGGCGCGCAGCAGCTGCGCCGGGTCATGCGCGCCCGCCAGCAGTTCGGTCGCGAGGCCGCGCACGATGCTCTGCGCGGCGGCTTCCGAGAAGGCGCGGTGCTTGGCCAGCAGGCGCGCGGTTTCGAGCGCTTCGAGCGTGCGCCGATCCTGGCGAGCAGCCTTGAGGCGCAGCCGCAGCGCGAGCGTGCGACGCTGCGCGCCCTGCGGCAGTTCTTCGAGGCGCGCGAGTGCGGCGGCCGCGTCGCGGTCTTCGAGCGCCCAGCGCGCCGCGCGCAGTTGCACGCCTTCGCGCGTTTCAGGGCTGGCCAGCACGGTGCGGTCGGCGCTTTCGTTCAGCGCCTGCTGCAGATGGGCATCGCGCGCCGGCTTGTCTTGCAGGGCCTGCGCGCTTTCGGCCGCGAGCAGGTGCGACAGCACGCGCACCTGCTGCGCCTGCGGCAGGTTGGCGCCGAGCGCCGACAGCGTTTTCTCCTGCGTCAGCGCGGCCTGCGCGGCCTTGCGTGCACGCGAGAAGCGGCCCGAGATCAACTGCACCATCGCGTCGAGCAGCGCCGCATGCAGCGTGCGCTCTTTCTGCTGCAGCCGCCATTGGCGCGCCTGCTTGGGCAGCGAGAACAGCGCCGCCAGGGCCCGCAGCGCGGCATGCAGCAGCACGAAGGCCACCAGCAGGATCACCAGCACCAGGTTCAGCGAGAGATCGACACGCCACGGCGGCCAGAACACGGTGATGGTGCCCTGGTTGTTGCCTGCGAAAAGAGCGACTGCCGCGGCGACGGCGAACAGTGCGAGGAGCCAGATTGCTGCGCGCATTTGCGGGTCAACGTCCTGCGGCGGCCGTGGCCAGGGCGGCCAGCGTGTCGTCGATGCGCACCGGCTCGGTCGTCCTCACCTGTTGCTGCAGTTGCTGCAGCAGCGTGGCCGCCGCCTGCGTGCGGCGCGACGCGGGGTCGAAGTAACGGTTGAGCGATGCCGCCACCTGGGACAACTCGGTGCGCGTGGCATCGACCTGGCGCGACAGCAGCGACAGCCGCGCGTTGAGCAGCTTGAGCTTGAGGTTCTCGCGCAGGAAGTAAGACTGTTCGGGCGCCAGCAGCACCGCTTCCGGGCTCTGGATGCGGCCCACGCGCACCAGCGAGCGCGCCTCGCCGCGAATGGCCAGCAGCATGCGCTGCCACCAGGGCGCGTCGGCGGGAATCGGCTCGGCCTGCCATGCGTTGGCACCGGTGCCGCGCAGGGCCACCGCGTTGAGCGTGGGCAGGTCGTCCACGCCGCGCATCAGTTCGTCGAGCCTTTGCAGTGCCTCGGCGTTGTCGGTGCTGGCGCTGCTGCGCAGGCGGTCGGCGTCGCGCTGCATGGCGCGCTGCAGGGGTGCGAGACGCGGTTGCGCGGCGCGCGAGATGCGCACGTCGCCGGCCTTCAGCGCGGCCAGCAGCGGCTCGACGCTGCCCGTCACCTGGGCCTGCTGCAGCGCGAGGCGCACGGCCGATTCGATGTCGATCACGAGATTCTCGTCGCGCGAGCGCGAGAGGCTTTGAATGAGTTCTTCGAGCTGCGAACGCTGCAGCGCGACTTCGGCCACGCGCGTCTCGACCAGTGCCACGCGGGCCGAGGCGTCGCGCACGGTGTCGCTGGCCTGGCGCGCCAGCGTGCGCGCTTCCATCGACTGCGAAAGGGCATCGGCGCTCTGGCGCGCCAGCTGCTCCTTCATGCCGCTGACCTTCTGCCACAGCGCGATAGCCATGATCAGCGCCACCAGCGCGATGAAGGCCACGAGGCCGAATCCGAGACGCGACAAAATCACCGCGCCCGCAGCCTGGGCGGCAGGGGTTTGATGGGGGGCGACAGTGGCAGGCACGGGCACCGTTGCGGCGGAAGGGGGAGAAAGGTCGTCGGACGGGGACGCGGCGCTCATGCGAGGGATTCTATCGACGCGATCAACGCATCCTGCAACGGTGTGCACACACGCAACGCCCCGAAACCCGCGGCGCGCGCGGCTTCGCCGATGCGTGCATGCGTGGCGACAGCGCTTGCCGCATGCCAGTCGGTGCCGGGCATCGCGCGCTGCAGATTGCCGATGGCTTCGGAACTGCTGAAGAGCCAGATCGCGCGGCCTTGCGCACCGTCCGTTGCGATCCGCAGTTGTACGACGTCCAGCGACGGCGGCAGGCGCCGGTAGGCGACCACGGTGTCGCGCAAGCCGCCCGCGGCGTCGATTTCCCTGGCCAGCCAGTCGCGGCCCGCGGGCTGCCCGGAGTCGTCGCCGCCTCGCACGATCAGCACGCGCACGCCGGCCGTCACCTGGCCTTGCACGCGCTCCCACAGCGCCTCGGAATCGAAGCGCGTGGCTTCGGGCGGCGGTGCGTCGATCTGTTCCGGCGGCACGCCCGAGCGCAGCAAGGCGCGCGTGGTGCCCGGGCCCGTGGCCCAGAAGCGGCGGCCGGCCGTCATGCCCGGTGCTTCATGCTGGAAGAAATGCTCGACCGCGGTGGCGCTCACGAACATCAGCGCCGCATAGCTGCCCAGCCTTTGCCAGGCGGCGCGCAGCGGCTGCGCATCCGCCACCGGCGCGATCACGATCAGCGGCAATGCCACCGCGTCGAGCCCCGCGGCGCGCAGCTCGCTCACCCACTGCGCCGCCTCGCGCTCGGGGCGGGTGACGATGACGGGACGGGCGGTCATGCGATGACCACCGGAATCAGTGGGCCCCGGCCTCGCGCAGCAAGGCGGCGGCGTGTTGGCCGAGCGCGTCGGCTTGCGTGAAGTCGCCGGCCTGCGCCAATGCATGCACCTTCACCAGCGGCGCCTTGCCTTCGGGGTCGCCCCAGGCGGCATCGATGCGCAGCGCGCCGTCGGCCTGCCAGCGGGCATGGGCCGCCAGCGGCATGGAGCAGCTGCCGCCCATGGCACGGCTCACGGCGCGCTCGGCGGCGGTGGAAAGCCAGTCGCCCCTGTGGGTGATGGAAGCAAGCAGTTCGATGAGGTCGGCGCGGTCCGCCCGCACCTCGACGCCCAGGGCGCCCTGCCCCGCTGCGGGCAGCATGGTGTCGGGATCGAAGGCCACGCGGATGCGGCTTTCGAGCCCCAGCCGCTTGAGTCCGGCGGCCGCCAGCACGATGGCGTCGTACTGGCCTTCGTCCAGCTTGCGCAGGCGGGTGTCGAGATTGCCGCGCAGCGGCTCGATGCGCAGGTCGGGCCGCAGCGCGCGCAGCAGCGCCACACGGCGCAGGCTGGAGGTGCCGACCACCGCGCCCCGCGGCAGTTGGTCGAGCGAGGCAAAACGGGGGGAGACGAGCGCGTCGCGCGGGTCTTCGCGCTCCAGCACGCAAGGCAGCGCGAAGCCTTGGGGAAGATCCATCGGCACGTCCTTGAGCGAATGGACGGCGATGTCGGCGCGCCCTTCTTCGAGCGCGAGTTCCAGTTCCTTCACGAACAGGCCCTTGCCGCCCACCTTGCTCAGCGTGCGGTCGAGGATCTGGTCGCCGGTGGTGGTGATGCCCAGCAGGCTGACCGTGTGGCCTCTTTCCTGCAGAAGCGCCTGCACGTGTTCGGCTTGCCACAAGGCCAGCCGGCTTTCGCGCGTGGCGATCACGATATTGCTCAAGGCCGTTCCCAAAAGTACATGTTTCAAACCGCCGGAATGCTAGCATGTTGCGCCGCAACAACGCAGGCGGCGCACCCATTCAAGAGATCAGGAAAAAAATCGAATGAAAGCCAGCAAGACAACTGCTCCTCCCAAGCGCCGCCAGGCCGAAGACCAGCCGCTGATCGACGATATCCGACTGTTGGGCCGCATCCTCGGCGACGTGATCCGGGAGCAGGAAGGCGAAGAAACCTATGCGCTCGTCGAGAAGGTGCGCACGCTGTCGGTGGCGTTCCGCCGCGATGCCGACCATGCCGCCGACCGCGCGCTGAAGAACCTGCTCAAGGGCCTGAGCGCCGCGGAAACCGTGCGCGTCATTCGCGCCTTCACCTACTTCAGCCACCTGGCCAACCTGGCGGAGGACCGCCACCAGATCCGCCGCCGCACCGAGGCCGAGCGCGCCGGCGAAAGCGCCGAAGGCGATCTGCAGACTGCGCTGGCCCGCATCCGCAAGGCCGGCGTGAAGCCCGACGAAATCGTCGCCTCGCTGGCCCACAGCTATGTGTCGCCGGTGCTCACCGCGCACCCGACCGAAGTGCAGCGCAAGAGCATTCTCGACGCCGAGCGCGCCATCGCGCTGCTGCTGACCACGCGCGACGAGATCAAGCTGCGCCAGAGCGCCTACGCCGGCGGCAAGGACGCTCTCTCGCCACTCGAATTCGCGGAGAACGAAACGCAGATGCGCATCCGCGTCACGCAGATCTGGCAGACGCGGCTGCTGCGCTTTTCCAAGCTCACCGTGGCCGACGAGATCGAGAACGCGCTGAGCTACTACGAAGCCACCTTCCTGCGCGAGATCCCGCGCGTGTATGCCGACCTCGAGAACGCGCTGGCGCAAGGCGGCCATGCCCCGTCGGTCGCGCCCTTCCTGCGCATGGGCCAGTGGATCGGCGGCGACCGCGACGGCAACCCCAACGTCACGGCCGAGACGCTCAACTACGCGCTCAGCCGCCAGAGCGAACTGGCGCTGCGCCACTACCTCACCGAAGTGCACTACCTGGGCGGCGAGCTTTCCCTGTCGGCCACGCTGGTCGACGTGACGGTCGAGATGCAGGCGCTGGCCGAGCGCTCGCCCGACACCAGCGAGCACCGCAAGGACGAGCCCTATCGCCGCGCCCTCACCGGCGTCTACGCGCGACTGGCGGCCACGCTGCGCGAGCTCACGGGCGGCGAGGCCGCGCGCCACGCGGTCGCGCCGCAGAACCCGTACGCCACGGCCGAAGAGTTCCTGGCCGACCTGCGCACCGTCGAGGAATCGCTCGACGAAAAGCACGGCAGCGTGCTCGCGGCGCCGCGCCTGCGTCCGCTGATCCGCGCGGTGGAGGTGTTCGGCTTCCACCTGGCCACGGTCGACCTGCGCCAGAGCTCCGACAAGCACGAAGCCGTGATCGCCGAGCTGCTGGCCACCGCGCGCATCGAGCCTTCGTATGCCTCGCTGGCCGAAGAGGCCAAGCAGACGCTTCTGCTCAAGCTGCTCGACGACGCCCGCCCGCTGCGCGTGCCCGACGCCGACTACTCGCCGCTCGCGAAGAGCGAGTTGGCCATCTTCGCCGCCGCCCGTGCCGCGCGTGCGCGCTACGGCGCGGCGGCCATCCGCCACTACATCATCAGCCACACCGAAACGGTGAGCGACCTGCTCGAGGCGCTGCTGCTGCAAAAAGAAGTGGGCCTGCTGCGCGGCGCGATGAACAGCAACGCGACCTGCGACCTGATCGTGGTGCCGCTGTTCGAGACCATCGAAGACCTGCGCAATGCAGCGCCCATCGTGCGTGCCTTCTACGCACTGCCGAACATCCAGGCACTGATCGAACGCTCCGGCGCCGAACAGGACGTGATGCTCGGCTACTCCGACAGCAACAAGGACGGCGGCATCTTCACCAGCAACTGGGAGCTGTACCGCGCCGGCATCGCGCTGGTGGCGCTGTTCGACGAACTCAACAAGAAGAAGACCAACCCGATCCGCCTGCGCATGTTCCATGGCCGTGGCGGCACAGTGGGACGCGGCGGCGGCCCGAGCTACCAGGCCATCCTGGCGCAGCCGCCCGGCACGGTGCGCGGCCAGATCCGCCTGACCGAGCAGGGCGAAGTCATCGGCTCGAAGTACGCCAACCGCGAGATCGGCCGGCGCAACCTCGAGACGCTGGTGGCCGCCACGCTGGAGGCCACCCTGCTGCCGCAGGGCAAGTCGGCGCCTGCCGCTTTCCTTTCGGCGGCCGGCGAGCTATCGGCCGCGAGCATGGCCGCGTACCGCAAGCTGGTCTACGAGACACCGGGCTTCGGCGAATACTTCTTCAGCGCCACGCCCATTCGCGAGATCGCCGAGCTCAACATCGGCTCGCGCCCCGCTTCGCGCAACCCGAGCCACAAGATCGACGACCTGCGCGCGGTGCCGTGGAGCTTCAGCTGGGGCCAGTGCCGCCTGACGATTCCGGGCTGGTTCGGCTTCGGCTCGGGCGTCGAGCAGTTCCTGGCCGCGGCCGGCAACGCCGCGGGCAAGAAGGAGCGCCAGGCGCTGCTGCAGCGCATGTACGAGCAATGGCCGTTCTTCCGCACGCTGCTGTCGAACATGGACATGGTGCTGGCCAAGAGCGACCTCGCGCTGGCCTCGCGCTATGCCGAGCTGGTGACCGACCGCAAGCTGCGCCAGAAGGTGTTCTCGATGATCGATGCCGAATGGCATCGCACGTCAGACGCGCTCACGCTCATCACCGGCGCCAGGCAACGGCTCGAAGGCAATGCGGAAATGCAGCGCTCGGTGCGCCACCGCTTCCCGTACATCGACCCGCTGCATCACCTGCAGGTCGAACTGATGCGCCGCTACCGCGCGGGCGACGGCGGCGAGCGGCTGCAGCGCGGCATCCACATCTCGATCAACGGAGTGGCCGCGGGGCTGCGCAACACGGGTTGACGGGCCGCTGAGCCTGAATGTCGAAAGGGGCGCCTTGTGCGCCCCTTCCTACGTGAACACGCGGCAATGAGGCACCTGTAAGGTCATTTAAAAGGGTACGGTCGGAGACGGTCAAAGTTCTCGCAATCGCGCGGCAGCTCGAAGTCGTTACAAGGAGCCCGTTGCCATGCCAGTCCCGCAGTCCCTTACCCATTCGCAGATCGATTTCGTCGGCAGCGATTTCGAAGCGCTGGCCTCCCACATGCGCCACTGCGCGCGCGCCCACGGGCGATGGTTCTCGGTGCGCAGCCACATGCAGCGCGTGCGCGCACTGGCTGCGGGTCGCATCGTCACGATGGCCTGCGTGGCCGTCGTCCTCGGCGTCGGCCTGTTCGCCCTCACTTGAGCGCCGCAGCCGTTGTCGACCGCCTCGAGGGGCTCAGTCACTACGCCCGGACCCTTTTGCTGGGTCCGCACGACCCGGTAGCGCTTCCGATCCGCGCCGAACTCTTCGGTGTCCAACGCTTCGAGCAGCACGGCCGCAGCCTGGCCCAGGCACAGCCGGTGCAAGACGAGCACCACCACGCGCGCCAGGGAGCGCCCTTTTTTCCGCGCGTGGACGAGAACCTGGCCTCGCTGCGCAGTGCCTTCGACTACATCGCGCTGACCTCGCTCAGCGGTCGCTATGTGTCGCCTGCGGCCGAGTGGCTGCTCGACAACTTCCATCTGGTCGAGGCGCAGCTCCAGCAGATCCATGACGGCGTGCCGCGCAGCTACTACGCGCGGCTTCCCAAGCTCGCCACGCCGCCGCTCGCGGGCCTGCCGCGCGTGTACGGCATTGCCTGGGCCTATGTGGCGCACACCGACAGCGTGCTCAACAAGACGCTCTTCACCGCCTTTCTGAACGCCTACCAGGACGTCGACGAACTCACGCTGGGCGAGCTGTGGGCGCTGCCCACCACCCTGCGCGTGGTACTGCTGGAGAACCTGCGGCGCATGGCCGAGAGCATTGCCGAGAACAAGGTCGCGCGAGAAATCGCGCATGCCGCCTGGGACGCCGCCGCCAAGCTCTCCACGCAAGACCTCGACGTGCTCTACCGCGCGCTGCAGAGCCACGGCCTGCAGGACAACTACCTCACGCAACTGTGGCAGCGCCTGCCGGTGGAGCGCAGCGAAGACATGCCCCCACTGGTGCGCTGGACCGAGCAGCACTGCCCCAACGGCCCGGCGCTGATCGGCGAAGCGCAGAACGCGCAGGCCGCCGCCAACCTCACGGTCGGCAACATCATCACCACGCTGCGCATGATCGGCCAGGTCGAATGGAGCGACCTGATCGAACCGGTAAGCCGTTCGCTGCGCGTGCTGCGCGAGTTGCCGAGCTTCGCGAACGAAAGCGAAATCACGCGCCAGCAGATCACGCATGCGATGGAACAGGTGGCGCGCGGCACCGAGCGGCCCGAGCGCGAAGTGGCGCAGGCCGTGGTGCGGCTGGCCGCCGCCGCGCCGGCCGAGGACGCCGGGGCCGAGACCGACCGGGCCGACGGCACGGCGGGCTACTACCTCTTCGGCCAGGGCCGCCCCGCGTTGATTGCCGCGCTGCAGGCCGACAGCCCCACGGGCCGTGCCACGCGCACCGCGGGCATGGGCCAGGCACGCAGCCATCGCGGCTGGCGCCTGCCCGTGTACGTGGGCTCGGTGGCGCTCGGCACCGCGTTGCTGCTGACGGCCGTGGTGCACGGCCTGCCGCATCGCGGAGACTGGACCACGGTACTCGCGCTGGTCTTGCTGGCATGGCCATTGTCCGAGGCGCTGATCGCGCTGGCCCAGCGCATCATGGCGGAGTCGGTGCGCGTGCAGGCCCTGCCGCGCCTGGACTTTGCCAGCGGCATTCCCGAGCGGCACCGCGCCCTCGTCGTCATTCCCACCTTGCTGAGTTCGACAGCGAACAACGCGCAACTCGCGCACCGCCTCGAACTGCATTGGCTGTCCAACCGCGAAGACCACGCGCAGTTCGCGCTGCTGACCGACTGGGCCGATGCCGCGCAAGCCACGCTGCCCACCGACGCACCGCTGCTCGACGACGCACTGCAGCGCATCGCCGCGCTCAACGCCAAGTACCCGTCGGCCGATGGCGCCGCACCGCGTTTTCTGCTGCTGCACCGCCCACGCACCTGGAGCGACACGGAGCAGCGCTGGATGGGCTGGGAGCGCAAGCGCGGCAAGCTCGAAATGCTGGTGCGCCTGCTCGCGACCGGCGACGCCAGCGGCTTCCTGCCACTCGCGCCGGGCCAGCAACTCGCCGTGGGCCGCACGCCCTACGTGCTCACGCTCGACAGCGACACCGGGCTGCCGCCCGGCGCGCTGCGCGACCTGGTGTCGATCGCGGCCCATCCGCTCAACACGCCCGAGGTCGATGGAGGCAGCCGGCGCGTGGTGGCGGGCTTCGGCATCCTGCAGCCGCGCATCGTGACGCCGTTCCCGACACGCAACGAGCGCTCGCCGTACCACTGGATGTTCGCGGGCCAGTGCGGCCTCGACCCCTACGGCAGCGGCGCATCGGACATCTACCAGGACGTGTTCGGCAGCGGCTCCTTCACCGGCAAGGGCCTGCTCAACGTGCGCGCCCTGCACGCCACGCTAGACCGCCGCCTGCCCGACGGCGCGGTGCTCAGCCACGACCTGCTCGAAGGCACGGTCGCGCGCTGCGCGATGGTGAGCGACGTGGTGCTTGTCGAGGACCATCCGCACCATGCCGGCGTTGCGGCATCGCGCGTGCACCGCTGGGTGCGCGGCGACTGGCAACTGCTGCCGCTGATGTGGCGCGCGCGCCGCTTCGGCATCGACGCGCTGGGCCTGTGGAAGATGGGCGACAACCTGCGCCGCTCGCTGGTCGTGCCCGCCTCCTTCGCGCTGCTGGCGCTGGTCATCTTCACGCAGGCCATGCCGCTGGGCTGGGCGCTGGCCGCGGTGGCCTCGGCGCTCACGCTAGGCCCGCTGCTCGGCGCGCTGGCCGGGCTGGTGCCCACGCGCCGCGCCATCGAGCTGCGGCACTTCTTCGACGTGGGCGCGGTCGAGCTGCTGCGTTCGATGGCGGGTGCCGCATGGCAGTTCGTGCAATTGGCGGCGCAGACGCGCCTGCTGCTCGACGCCTGGTTCCGCGCGACGTGGCGGCTGGTCGTGAGCCGGCGGCACTTGCTCGAATGGACCACGGCGGCGCAGGCCCAGGCACAGGCGAGCCAGCAACTGGCGCCGTTCCTGCGCAATGCGGCCGCAAGCAGCGTGCTGTGCCTCGCGCTCGCGGTGGCGGCGCACTGGAGCGCCTACCCGGTGCTCGGGCCCCTGCTGTTCCTGCTGTGGGCGCTCGCGCCGGTCGCGGCCTGGTGGAGCAGCCGCGTCGAGCCCAAGGCAGCCGACCCGCTCAGCGCCGAAAGGCGCAGCTACCTCGACAAGCTTGCGCACGACACCTGGCGCTTCTTCGAGCATGTGGTCGGCCCGGAAGACAACCATCTGCCGCCCGACAACCTGCAGCTGGAGCCGCAGCCCACCATTGCGCACCGCACTTCGCCGACCAACATCGGCATGTACCTGCTGGCCGCCTGCTGCGCGCGCGAGTTCCGCTGGATCGACACCGCCGCGCTGCTGGCACGCCTGACGGCCACGCTGGACACCGTCGACCGCCTACAGAAGCACGACGGCCACCTCTTCAACTGGTACGACACGCAGACACTCGCCCCGCTGCCGCCCGACTATGTGTCCAGCGTGGACAGCGGCAACTTCGCGGGCCACCTCGTGGCCGTGGCTCAGGCCTGCCGCGCGTTCGCGGCCGAAGGCGGCCATCCGCAAGAAGCGCCGGCGCTCGAGGCACTGGCCCGGCGCTGCGACGCCCTGCACGACGGCATGGACTTCAGCGGCCTCTACGACGCCAAGCGCCACCTGTTCCACATCGGCCTGCGCGTGGAAGAGAACGTGCTCGACGCCAGCTACTACGACCTGCTGGCCTCGGAGTCGCGGCTGCTGAGCTTCCTGGCGATCGCCAAGGGCGACGTGCCGCGCCGCCACTGGATGGCGCTCGGCCGGCCCTTTCTGCTGGTGGGCTTCCAGCCCAGCCTGAAGTCGTGGTCGGGCTCGATGTTCGAGTACGTCATGCCCGCGCTGGTGATGACCGAGCCTGAAGACGGCCTGCTGCAGGTGGCCAACGCCGCCGCCGTGGCCGAGCAGCAGGCCTTCGGCCGCGCGCAAGGCCTGCCGTGGGGCGTTTCGGAGTCGGCCTATTTCGGGCAGGACCATTCGCTGGCCTACCAGTACTCGCCCTTCGGCGTGCCGCGCCTCGCGCTGCGGCGCACGCCGCCGGCAGACCGCGTGGTGGCGCCCTATGCCAGCGTCATGGCGGCGCCGTTCACGCCGGAGGCCGCGGTGGTCAACCTGGAGCTGCTCGAATCGCTCGGCGCGCGCGGCGAGTTCGGCTTTCACGACGCCGTCGACTTCACCGCCTCGCGCCAGACCGAGGGCCAGGACTTCACCGTGGTGCGCAACTTCATGGCGCACCACCAGGGCATGTCGCTGGTGGCGCTGTGCAATGTGCTGTGCGCCGATGCGCCGCGCCGCTGGTTCGGCAGCGCCGCGCTGGTGCAGGCGCACGAGTCGCTGCTGCACGAGCGCACGCCGCGCCAGATCATCGGCAGCGCCGACCCGCGCACGCCGCCCGAGCCCGGCCAGGCCGAGCTGGCGCCGCTGTTCCAGCCCCGCGTGGTCGACCCGATGGCGCCGGGCTTCCAGCCCACGCACCTGCTGTCGAACGGCCGCTACACCGTGGCACTGCGCGCCAACGGCGCCGGGGTGAGCCGCTGGCACGCGTTCAACGTCACGCGCTGGCGTGACGACCCGTTGCGCGACAGCTACGGCACCTTCTTCTATGTGCGCGACGAAGGGCAGCAGGCGCTGACCTCCCTCACCGCCCTGCCCGCGCCCGGCGAAGGCTGGCGCTACCGCGCGCGCTTCCTGGCCGACCAGGTGCAGTTCGATGCCACCGGCCCCGGCCTGCAGGTACGCACCACCGTGCTCATCAGCCCGGAGGACGACACCGAGCTGCGCAACATCACGCTGCACAACGGCGGCGACCAGACGCGCACCCTCGAGCTGCTGTCGTACTTCGAGCCGGTGCTGTCGAACCCCAAGGCCGACGAGGCGCACCCGGCCTTCGCCAACCTGTTCGTGGAGTCGCGCTGGGAGCCCGCGTGGCGCGCGCTGCTGATGTCGCGCAAGCCGCGCCTGCACGGCGACGCGGTGGCGGCCGCCGCGCATTTCCTGGCCTCGGCGGACGCCCATGTGCTGTCCATCGACTGCATGACCGACCGGCGCGCCTTCATCGGCCGCAACCGCACGCTGGCCGACCCGGCGCTCGACGCGCAGCCGCTCGCGCCCAACGGCCAGCAGGTGAACGGCCTGGACCCCATCGCCTGCCTGCGCGTGCGCCTGTCGCTCGCGCCGGGCGCCACCGCGCGCCTGAGCTTCGCCACCGCCGCCGGCGAGAGCATCGAGGCGCTGATGCCCGGCATCGACCGCTACATGCAGCCAATGCACGTGGAGCGCGCCACCCGCATGGCCGCCACGCTGGCGCAGGTGCGGCTGCGCGACCTGAGCATCGCGCCCGCGCAGAACGTGGCGCTGCAGGACCTGACGACCATCCTCACCTACACCACGCCGCGCGTCATGAGCGACCGCGGGCTGATCGACCTGCGGCAGATCTGGCGCTTCGGCATCTCGGGCGACAAGCCCATCGTGCTGGTGCACATCCACTCGATGATCGGCATGGGCCTGATCAACACGCTGCTGCGCGCGCAGCCGTGGTGGGGCTTCGGCGGCGTGGCCTGCGACCTGGTGGTGCTCAACAGCGAGCCCAACTCGTACCTCATGCCGCTGCAGCGAGAGATCGAGGCCCTGCGCTCGCGCGTGACGCAGCAGACGCAGAACAGCTTTCCGCGCAACGACACCGCGGGCTTCTACCTGCTGCGCGACCAGGACGTGGTGCCGTCGGAAAAAGCCGCGCTCTCCAGCCTGGCGCGGGTGGTGTTCACCGCCGAGGGGCGCCCGCTCGAAGTGCAGGTGGCGGCGCTGCACGAAGCACGCAACGACACGACGCCGGGCACCGACGATGCGGCCGCGCCGCGCGGCGTGCCGCTGCTGTCGCACGCCACGGCGACGCAAGCCACCGGCGCGCCCACGGGCGACTTCGACGCGGAAACGGGCGAGTTCCACTTCGAGGTCGGCGCGGGCCGGCATACGCCGCGCCCCTGGGTCAATGTCATTGCCAACGCGAACTTCGGCTTCCAGGTGTCCGAGTGGGGCACCGGCTTCACCTGGGCCGGCAACAGCCGCATGCACCAGGTCACGCCGTGGTCGAACGACCCGGTGCAGGACCCGGCCTTCGAGCACTACCTGCTGCAGGATGTGGCAACGCGCGAGATGCTGCCTCTCACGCCCGCCGGCGGCAGCGCCGGCCAGGCCGTGCACCATGTGCGGCACGGCCAGGGCTATACCGTGTTCGAGTGCCGCCAGGGCGAGCTCGCGATCGAAACCACCTTCTTCGCGGACCGCGACGACGCGGTCAAGCTGGTGCATGTGCGCATGCGCAACGAAGGCGCCGGCCAGCGCCGGCTGCGCGCGCTGGCGATGGTCGAGTGGCAGATGGGCGCGGCGCGCGGCGAGCGCCGCACCGTGCATTGCTGGAAGCCCGAGGACCAGCCGGCCGTGTTCGGCGAGCAGCGCGAGTCGAGCGCGGGCTTCGGCGGCAGCGCGGCATTCCTGCTGCTCGCGGGCCTGCCGGGCGCCACGCAATGGACCTGCGACCGCAGCGAGTTCTTCGCCGGGCGCGGCATCGTCGAAGTGCCCGACACGCTGGCCCAGCGCGCGGGCAGCGGGCTCGACGCATGCGCGGCCATCAGCGGCGAATTCGTGGTGGCGGCGGGCGAGATGGCGAGCTTCAGCTTCGTGCTGGGCCATGCCGACAACGCCGATGCCGCGCTCGGCCTCGCGCGCCGCTGGCGCCAGCGCGACGTGCCCGAGGCACTGGCACAGGTGCACGCCTTCTGGGACGAGCTGCTCGGCCGCCTGCAGGTGCGCACGCCCGATCCGCTGTTCGACGCGCTGGTCAACCGCTGGCTCGTGTACCAGACGCTGGCCTGTCGGCTCTGGTCCAAGGCGGGCTTCTACCAGGCGGGCGGCGCCTTCGGTTTCCGCGACCAACTGCAGGACGCGATGGCCTTCGCCCTCACCGATCCGGCGCGGCTGCGCGAGCAGATCCTGCTGAACGCGGCGCGGCAGTTCCCCGAAGGCGACGTGCAGCACTGGTGGCACATGCCCGGCGGCGCCGGCGTGCGCACGCATTTCTCCGACGACCTGCTGTGGCTGCCCTATGCATCGGCGCACTATGTCGAAGTGACGGGCGATGCTTCGCTGCTCGACCGGACGGCCGGCTTCATCGAAGGCCCCGCCATTCCCGACGGCGCCGAAGACGCCTACTACGCCCCGCAGCGCAGCGGCCAGACCGCGACCGTGTTCGAGCACGGCGCGCGCGCCATCGACCGCAGCCTGAAGACCGGCATGCACGGCCTGCCGCTGATGGGCACCGGCGACTGGAACGACGGCATGAACCGCGTGGGCAACGAGGGGCGCGGCGAATCGGTGTGGCTCGCGTGGTTCCTGTGCCGCGTGGTCGAGCAGTTCGCGCCCATCGCCCAGGCCCGCGGCGAGCACGAGCGCGCCGCGCGCTGGACCGCGGCGCGCACCGGCTGGATCGCCGCGCTGCATGCCGCGGGCTGGGACGGCGCATGGTTTCGCCGCGCGTTCTTCGACAACGGCGCGCCGCTGGGCTCGTCGGCCAACGACGAATGCCGCATCGACCTGATCGCGCAGGCGTGGTCGGTGCTCTCGGGCGCCTCGGACGCAGCCCACACCGGTCCGGCGATGGCGTCGGTGAAGAAGCTGCTGCACGACGAACCGGCCGGCCTGCTGCGGCTGCTGGCGCCGCCCTTCGCCAATTCGACCAACAACCCCGGCTACATCCAGGCCTACCCGCCGGGCGTGCGCGAGAACGGCGGCCAGTATTCGCACGGCGCGGTATGGGCGCTGATGGCGCAGGCGCTGCAGGGCGACCACGAGGCAGCGTGGCAGAGCTTCGAAGGCCTGAGCCCGGCCCACCGCGCGCAGCATCCCGAGCGCGGACCGGTCTACGAACTGGAGCCCTACGTGATGGCGGGCGACATCTACGGCGCCGCGCCGTACATCGGCCGTGGCGGCTGGAGCTGGTACACCGGCTCGGCCGCATGGCTGCACCGCGCGGCGGTCGAGACGCTGCTGGGCCTGAGCGTGAAGGGCAGCCGGCTTTCGCTCGCGCCGCACGTGCCGGCGCACTGGCCGGGCTTCGAGATCGCACTGCGACTCGGGGCACGCACGCTCACGCTGCAATGGGGCGAGTTGCCGGGCGCCGCCGCGCCCACGCAGCATCTGGCGGCGGGCGAATGGATCGACTGGCAGGCGCTGCCGGCCGGTGCGGTGCTGCGGGTCGCGTGACGGGCCCCGCGCTGGCCTAGACTCGCAACCCCACTCCCATCCTGCGACCGATAAAGGAAAAGCCATGAAGGGCTCCTGCCTCTGCGGCACCGTCCGGTACGAGGCCACGCGCCTTGCCGGCCCCATCGTCCACTGCCATTGCCAGACCTGCCGCAAGGCGCACAGCGCGGCCTTCACCACCACCGCGCGCGTCGACCGCGGCGACTTCCGCTGGACCGCGGGCGAGGAAGCGATCGGCGCCTTCGAATCGACGCCGGGCAAGCTGCGCCACTTCTGCACCCGCTGCGGCACGCAGCTGATCGCCGAATGGGTGGCGCAGCCGCAGGTGATATTGCGCCTGGGGTCGCTCGACGACGACCCGGGCGAGCGGCCGTCGATGCACATCTGGACCTCGCACGAGCAACCGTGGCTCGACCACACCGCCGCCATTCCATCGTTCCCGGAAGCGGCACCGCCCAAGGCATGAGCACCACCAAGATCCAGTTCCGCCGCAAGCTCATCGTCGCCATCCTGCTGTGCGTGGCCGTCGGCGGCGCGGTGGTGCGGCACTACGCGGCGCCCGGCACGACCACGCGCGACATCGCCACGCTGCTGATGGTGCTGTGGGTGCCGATCATCGGCAACGTCATCGCGTGGCTTATCAGCAAGCGGCCGCGCCGTGCGCCCAGGCCGGTGGCCGACGTGCCGCCGAGCTTCGACACGCTGGGCGCTTTCACGCCGCATGCGCTGGTCGAGCTCACCTTCCGCAAGCCGGCCATTCCGTCGCAGGACGTGCCGGTGGCGCCGGGCGAATACCGCTGCGCGCTGGTGCTCGACAAGGAAGGGTTTTCGGCGCGCTGGGTGGTGCCGCCCGGCGACGCCCTGGAGCGCGGGTTGCCCGCCGCGCTGCCGGTCGAATTTCTCTCGCCGGCCCTGGCACGGCCGCGCTTTCCCGAAGGCACTGTCTTCCGCGTGCTGATCGGCGATTCGTTCATTGCCGACGGCCGGGTGCTGCAGGCGTACTCCTAGCGCCTGCAACCGGGTGGCGATAGCCGCCAAAAGTGCCGATTGTTCGCCGCAGGGAAACTGACTACTGCTGGCCGGCCCCTTTGTCGCGAAGGCGACGCCTCGCACACTCCAATGCCCTCTCAACAGCATTGGCGCGTGCGTCGCCGGTGCTTCTCCAGGACAGCATCCATGATGAATTCACCCAGCAGCAACCCGTGCATCGACGACGTGGGCGCCGTGCCCGCGGCTTCGGCGGCTCCAGCAGCGGCGGCCACCCGCTCCGCATGGCTCGCGGTCGGCTCCATCGCGGTCGGTACTTTCGCGATGGTCTCGACGGAGTTCATGCCCATCGGCCTGCTGACAGACATCGCGCGCGGCCTCAACGTATCGGACGGCACGGCCGGCCTGATGGTCACGATGCCCGGCGTGCTGGCCGCCTTCGCCGGACCGGCGCTGATCGTCGCCTCGGGCAAGCTCGACCGGCGCACCGTGCTGATCGCGCTCACCACCTTGCTCATCGCGTCGAACCTGCTGGCCGCGTTCGCGCCCAACTTCGCCACCATGCTGGTCGCCCGCCTGCTGCTCGGCCTGTGCGTGGGCGGCTTCTGGACCTTTGCACCCGCAGCCGCCACGCAGCTGGTGCCGCATGCGGCGCAGGCCCGTGCCATGTCTTACGTGCTGGCGGGCGTGTCGGCCGCCACCGTGCTCGGGGTGCCGGCGGGGTCGTTCCTCGGCACGCTGTTCGGCTGGCGCGCCTCGTTCGCGGTGACGGGCGCGCTCGCCACCGTGGTGCTGCTGGTGCAGCTGTGGCTGCTGCCCGCGATTCCGCCGGTGCGCGCCATCGGCGCGCGCGACCTGCTCACGCCGCTCACGCGCCGCATGGCGCAGGTCGGGCTGCTCGCGGTGCTGTTCTTCATTGCCGGCCACTTCGCGGCCTACACCTACCTGAAGCCGCTGCTGCAGCAGGTGTTCGGCCTGGCGCCCAACTCGGTGTCGACGCTGCTGCTGGTGTATGGCGCGGTGGGCTTCATCGGCACCTTCCTCGGCGGCAGCCTGGTGGCCCGCAGCGTGCGCGCCACCACCCTGCTGGCGGCGCTGATGCTCGCGACGGCGCTGCTGCTGTCCACCGTGATCGGCACCGGCTTCGTGCCGGGCGCGGTGGTGGTGGTGATCTGGGGCGTGGCCTTCGGCCTGATCCCGGTGGCGCTCACCGGCTGGATGATGGAAGCCGTGCCCGACGCGCCCGAGGCCGGCCAGGCACTGCTGGTGAGCGGCTTCCAGGTGGCGATTGCCTCCGGCGCGCTGATCGGCGGCGTGACGGTCGACAACCACGGCATCTCGAGCGCGATGGTGCTCAGCGGCGCTCTGGTGCTGATCGCGGCGCTGATCGTCGGCACGCTGGGCCGCGCGCGCGGCGGCGCGCCGCTGGCCGCGATTCCGGAATGACTTCTTCTCTTCTGCTCTAGCGGCGGCCGGGCTTGCCGGCCGCCACGATGGCATCGAGCACCACGCGCAGGGCCTTGTTCACGGGCTTGTCCCGCCGCAGCACGACGGCCAGCGTGCGGTGCATGCGGGGGTTCAGCCGGCTGGTCTTCAGGTCGGGGTGGGCGCCGCGCCCCGTCATCGACATGCCCGGCACGATGGCATGGCCCAGCCCCGCCGCCACCATTTCCTTCATCGCCTCGACGCTGCCCAGCTCCATCACGGGCTGCGGCTGCAGCCCTCCGGCGGCAAACCAGCGGTCGACCAGCTTGCGCGTGTTGGCCGCGGGCTCGAACAGCACCAATGGCAGCGCGCCCAGGTCGGCCGGCGTCACGCGCGCCTTCAGCGGCGCGACATCCGCGCGACCGATGGCGACGAACTCGTCCTCCAGCACCGGCATCGCCTCCAGCGCGCGGCCCGCCACGGGCAGCGTGACCAGCGCGAGGTCGAGGCTGTTTTCCTCGACCTTGCGCGCCTGGTCTTCGGTGTTGCCCGTGCTCACCACCACGCTGAGCGCCGGGAACTGTTCGCGCAGCGTGCGCAGCACCGCCGGCAGGAAGTGCAGGCAGGCCGTCGCGCCCGTGCCCAGCCGCACGCGGCCGGTGACGCCGCTGGCGTGATCGGCCAGCGCATCGACAGCGTTGTCCACGGCGGTTGCGATGTGCTGCGCATGCCGCAGCAGCTCCATGCCCGCCGGCGTGGCCTTGGCGCGCTTGCCGACGCGCTCGATCAGCCGCACTGACAGCCGGCGTTCGAGCTGGCGCACCTGCAGGCTCACGGCCGGCTGCGAGATGCCGAGCCGGTCGGCCGCGGCGGAGAAGCTGCCGGTTTCGATCACCAGCGCGAAGGAGCGAAGCTGGTCGAGGTTGAGCGTTTTTTCCAAAGTATTTCTTATGCCTTGCATAGCTCACCCAAGCTTCACTTATCGATGAGGGCTCGTCAAGATCGGGCCATGTCATCGCCATCCATTGCATCCACCGCCGTCACGGTCATCGACGCCGAGCCCCATCACATGGCCGCCGTGCAGGCCATCTACAGCCATTACGTGCTGCACGACCTGTGCTCCTTCGAGGAAGAAGTGCCCACCACCCAGCAGATGCTGGCGCGCCGCGCCGACGTGGCCGCGCGCGGCCTGCCCTACCTCGTCGCGCTGAAGGACGGCAAGGTGGCCGGCTATGCCTACGCCACCGCCTACAGAGCGCGCTCGGCCTACCGGCACACGGTGGAAGACTCGGTCTATGTCGCGCAGGGCATGCACGGCCACGGCATCGGCACCGCCCTGCTGCGCGCCGTGATCCAGCGCTGCACCGATGGCGGCTTCAGCCAGATGGTCGCGTGCGTGGGCAACAGCGCCAACCTCGGCTCGCAGCGGCTGCACGGCAGCCTGGGCTTCGAGCAAGTGGGCGTGCTGCGCGAGGTCGGCTTCAAGTTCGGCCAGTGGATGGACACCGTGCTGATGCAGCGCGCGCTGCGCTGAGCCCGCGCATGCCCGGCGACAACGACGCCCCCATACGCGGGTGGCTCGCGCTGCTGTGCGCGAGCCGCCTGCTGCAGGCCATGATCGTCACGGCCTACTCCGGCGTGCTGCCTTTCATGATGGCCGACTGGCACATGACGGCGGCGCAGGCCGGCTCCATACAGAGCGCATGGCACATCGGCTACATGAGCTCGCTGTTCGCGGTGGGCCTGCTGGCCGACCGCTACGGGCCGCACCGCATCTTCTTCGCCGGCAGCGCCGTGAGTTCGATGGCGGCGCTGGCCTTCGCGCTGTTCGCGCACGACCACCTGTCGGCCATGCTGCTCTACGGCCTGGCGGGCCTGTGCGCCGGGGCCTCGTACACGCCGGGCCTGCAGCTGCTGGCGCGCAACACCCAGCCGGCGGTGCGCGGGCGGGCGATGGGGCTGTTCATCGGCGCATCGTCGATGGGCTATGCGCTGTCGCTCGCGGTGGTGGCCGCGTTCAGCCATGCGCGGCACTGGCCGCTGGGGCTGTTGGCGGCGGCGTGCTGCACCGTGGCTGGCGCGCTGCTCACGGTGCTGGCACTGCGGCGCATGCGCCCGCCTTCCGCGCCGTTGCCGCACGCCGAGCGCGAAGGCACCTGGCAGGCGCTGCGCGCCACGGTGCACGACAAGCCGGCCATGGCCGGCAACTGGGCCTACGCCTTCCACTGCTGGGAACTCATGGCGCTGTGGGCATGGCTGCCGGCCTACCTGATGGCCTCGTCGGGCGAGGCATCGTCGTCGTGGCAGGGCGCGGGCGTCGCGCTGGCGGCGCTGGCCCACCTCGTCAGCGTGTTCGGCAGCGTGGCGGGCGGTGCAGCGTCGGACCGGCTCGGGCGGGCGCGGGTGATGATGGCCGCGACGCTCGCGAGCCTCTTCATGTCCTTCGCGTTCGGCTGGATGTGGACCTGGCCGCTGTGGCTGTTGGCCGCGATGGCCGCCGTCTACAACCTCTGCGCCATCGCCGATTCGTCGGTCTACTCCACCGCGCTGGCCGATGTGGTGGCGCCGCACCGGCTGGGCGTCGCGTTCTCGGTGCGATCGGTGATGGGCTTCGGCGCCGGCGCCCTCAGCCCCTGGGTGTTCGGCCTCGCGCTCGACTGGGGCCAGACGCGCTTCGGCATCGGCAGCACGCAGGGCTGGGTGGCGGCCTGGAGCTCGGTCGGCCTGGGCGCGCTGCTGGGGCCGTGGATGATCGCGCGCTTCTCACGGCTGCACCGCGCGCGCGTGGCGGTTCACTGAGGCGATTCGTCTTCCGACCACTCGGGGCTGTAGCCGCCCAGCGTCGGGTGGTACATCTCGTCGCCCGAATGCTGGGTGAACTCGACATTGAGCCGGTCCTCCCGCAGGCCCAGGATGTCGATGCAGTCGCGGCACAGCGCCTTGGCCACATCGAGCCGCAGCTCGGCGGAGCGGCCGCGCCGGATGTCGCACATCAGCACCGACACCTCGACCGGCTCGCCATCGACCATGCGCCACACGCCGCCCTCGCCCACTTCGCGGATCGCGATGCTGATGCGGCGGATGTCGACGCTCATCATCCGTGCGTAGGTTTCGCTGAGCTGCCTGGCAAGGCGCTTCTTGTCAGCCACGGGGTGGTGGCCGTTCACGTCGAGTTGGAGGTAGGGCATGAGGGGGCTCCGTTTTCAGATAGACGCGGCGAATGGGAAATCGAGCTTCGCCCACAGTTGATCGACATCTGGATCATGCGGAAAAAACTCTGCTGAGTCTTCAGTCCAGCATCAGCCAGTGCTTTTCCTGGCTCCAACCAAAGAAGGGCTGGATGTCTGGGCGGACCTCGCCGGCAAGATGTGCAGCGGCGACCAATGCGAGGTCCGACAAGGCCGGCGCAAAGACCCGCTTGAATTCGTGGCCCTGTGCATCCAGGTGCCCCTTTGCCCAGCCCATGAACGTATCGATCTCGTCCGGAGCGCAGAGCGACAGGAAGAAGATCATCTGCCGCCAGGCATAAGCCGAGTTCTTGATCTGGATCAACCGGGCATGCCGGCCCTCGACGGGAATCTGCAGTTGCAGGCATATCCAGTTGAAGCATCGGCGCGCCATGTCGGGCAGTCGCGGCGCGAGCTGCTCGCCCAGATCGAGCGAAGTGAACAGCACGGCCAGGTTGTGCGTCGTCAATATCTGCGCCTGCTCGATCAGCATGCCGTTGGCAACCGTGCCGCCACTGCCCGGAACAACGCCCGCGCGCGATGCGCAGAGCCGCGCCAGTGCGTCGGGCTTGCTGTCCCAGCGCATCTCGGTTTTCATCGCTGCCGGCTCGGTCGTGGCGATCAGCGCATCGCAGTCGATGTCGTAATAGCGCGCATAGAGTCTGGCCCGCAACATGCTCGCCGCTACTTTTGCGGCAGAAAGAAACTTGGGCGAGAAGCGCCCCATGAAGATGTCGGCCGCCACCTCTTCGGTCAATGGCAGCCGCAACCCGGCGGCTTCGCCCAGGGCGGTCATCTCCTGCAGCAGCTTGTTCGGCAGTACGGCCTGCGGGAACGCGCCCAGCGCGAGCTGCGATACCTCGGTCAGCGCCCGGTGCGCGGCGCGGCGCGAGGCTTCGTCCTGTGCACGGAAGCTCTCGATAGCGGCCACCCACGGCAACTCGCCGATGCGCACCTGGTGCTGCAGGTTCACCAGCAGCAGCGAACGCCGACGGCGAAATGCGCGGTAGATGGCCGCATGGAGCCGGCGCAATGCCGGGTCGGCCACGTCCGCGACGCTCAGCGTCGCGGCCCACCGTGGCAGCACCCTGGCAAGCACCTCACCCGAGGGAATGATGCCGCGCTCCACCAACTCGGCGGCCGTGCCCTTGAGCGCACGGCCGACCTTGCGCCGCACCGTGGGCGGCACCGGCATGCCCGACGGAATGCCGCTCGGTTCGGCGTCGTCGATCGGCGCAAGCACGGGCGCCACGTCGTCCAGCCCTTCGTCGGGCGGCAGGCGGTCGAGGCGTTGCGCGATCTGGCCGGCGATCTGCGCGAAAGTGGCGCCGGAGATCTGGCTGCGTTGTTGCTCGCGCCACGCAATGCGCGCCGCCGACTCCGACGGGCCGTGCTTGGCCACGTAGCGCGCGAGAACCAGCCGGATGCGCCCCACATCCCTGCCAGTCAACGCATCGGGTGCATCGACACAGCGCAGCAGACCCTCGCGCAACGTGCTGAAGCTGTCGCCTTTGCGTTCCGGGCGGTTGCAGTGCGGGTGTGCCTCACGCGCCGCCTCGAATTGAGCGAGCAACGCCAACGCTCGCTCACGCCAGCCGTCGGGGTAATGCGCACACGGCCAGCCGCCGGTGACGACGAATTTGCCGGCCTCGCCGTGCTGCCATGCGCCGGCGGCGGTTCGCTGCGCGATGGGGAGGTCGCCAGACACAGTTTCGAGCATCAGCCCGGCCATTCGGTCGTGAATCGGCGCCCAGATTTCGATGGCCTCTTTTTGCGCCAGGATGCGCTGATTCGGCTTCATCGCCCGCAAGCCGCGGGCGGCGGTCGCCGCGTCGTCCACCCAAAGCCGCTCGTCGTCCGCTGGGGCCTCGGCGCGCTCGTGCGGGTAGAAGCGCAGCCTCGAGAACCAGGGCAGCAGCTTGGCGACCAACTCCCAGGCATCTTCGGCATGGCCCGCCTGCACCAGCCAAGCCACAACGAGCAGCGCGCCTTCTTCCGGCAGCTCGATGTCGAAGCGACCGGTGGCAAGCATTGCCTGGAGCCTTTCGAGGCCCGGGTCCGAGAGGAAGAAACTGTTCAGCGCGAGCCGCGTATCGGCATCCGGCGCGTCGGGCGCGAGCTCTGTGCGCAACGCGCGCTCATGCGGCTGCAGCGGCCCGCCTGCCAACAAGGCGCCAGTCGCGAAACCGCCCGTCACCACTTCGAGCGTGGCCCATGCGGGCGTGTCTTTCACCGGCGTGCGCGAGCCGGTGGTGATGGAGCCGTCGCGATGGCCGTCGATCACCGAGAGCCATTGACGCAGCCGCTTGGCCGCGCCCTCGCGGACCGATGCCTGGCGGCTCCCCGCCGCGGCCAGCGCGCGGGCCAGTTGGAAGCCCGCATAGCCGCCGGGAGATCCGGTCGAGTCGACGTCCATGGTCATGCAGAGTGGGTGGGTCCGGGGGCTGGGGTTGAACCAGCGCCTTCTCGGTCCAAGCCGAGCGTTCTGCCACTGAACTACCCCGGAACAGAAAAAAGAAAAACCTTGGCGTGTTTCTATCACGCACCCGTTGCGCCCCGCCCTATTCCCCCAGCAGCTCCCCGATCGGCTGCAGATCTTCCACCCGGTCGCAGATCGACTTGATCACCATGGTGATGGGAATGCCCAGCAGCAGCCCCCAGATGCCCCAGAGCCATCCCCAGAAGATCACGCCCACGAACACCGCCACCGGGTTCATGCGGCTGGTGCGGCTGGTGAGCCAGGGCATCAGCAGGTTGCCGATGAGCGTGTGGATGCCCAGCGACACGCCGGCCACCACGATGCCCATCTGCAGGCTGTTGAACTGCAAAAAGGCAACCAACCCGGCCGCCACCAGCACGATCACCGAGCCGATGTATGGAATGAGGTTGGTCACGCCCGCGATGATTCCCCAGACGGCCGCGTTCTCGACCCCGATGACCCAGAACGCCAGGCCGGTGGCCACGCCCACCACCGCGCTCACCAGAATCTGCACCAGCAGGTAGCGCTCGATGTTGCGGGTGATGTCGTCCAGCACATGCACCGTGACCTTCTTTTTCTGCAGGCTCGATCCGGTGATCTTGATGAGCTTGCGGCGGAAGGTGTCGCCCGAACACAGCGCGAAGTAAGTGAGGAAGGCCACCAGCGTGAGCTGCCCCATCGCGCTCAGCAGGCCGACGGTGCCGCTGAGCAGGTAGTCGCGCACGTTGAAGCCGGGCCGCTCGATGATGACGCGCGCCACGCCCCGGCGCGATGCGACCTTGGCCGAGTTTTCCTCGGCGGCCTTCTCGAGTTGCGCGGCGGCGGCCTGCACGCTCTCCAGCGGCGTGGCACTGGCGTTCTTGTCGCGGCGCATGGCCTGGCCCAGCTTCTGCGCGGCGACCGGGAGCGAGTCGAGCAGTTGCGAGGCGCTGCCCGACAGCGAATAGCCGGTCCAGCCCAGCCCGCCGAACAGCCCCATGAGGATCAGCGCCGCGCCGATCCAGCGCGGCAGCTTCCATCGATGCAGCAGGTCGACCAGCGGCGACAGCGCATAGGTCAGCAGCAGGCTCAGCATCAGCGGAATGAACACGGCCTGCCCCCACTGCAGCGCGAACACGCTGGCCAGCACCGCGAGCACCACCAGCGAGGCGCTGCGCACGTCGACGGGCATGTGCAGCAGCAGGCGCTCGCGCTCTCGCTTGCGGGCAGGCGAGGCGGCTGGCGCTTCGGGCGCGGGCACCGCGGCGGCAGCGGTCGCGGGCTCGGCGGCCGGAGGCTCGGCGGCAGGTTCCAGGGGCTTCGGCGCCTCCGGAGCGTCGGAGGCCGGGGTCTGGCCGGCGGATGCGTCGCGCTCGCCGCTCATCGCGCTTCCTTGATCACTTCGCGCACGGCCGCCAGCTGGCGGCGCGACACCGCGACCGGCTCGGGAATGGCGTCGAGCCTCAGTGCCCAGCCTTCGGCGTCTTCGCCGTCGTCGTATTTCTCGAGCGCGCGAATGGCCGCGCGCGCCACCAGCGCGTTGCGGTGCACGCGCAGGAAGCGGTGCGGATAGCGCTCCTCGAACTCGTTGAGCGAGCCGTCGAGGATGTGGCTGCGCGTGGCGGTGCGCACGGTGAGGTATTTGTATTCGGACTTGAGATAGAGCACCTCGGACAGCGGCACGCGCTCGGCACGGCCGCGGTCCTGGATGAGCACGGTTTCCGGCGCGGCCTCGGCCTGCAGGGCGCGGCGCTCCTTCAGGAAGCGCTCGGCCTTCTGCAGCGCCTGCTGCAGGCGCTCGGCGCGCACGGGCTTGGTGAGGTAGTCGACCGCGTCGAGGTCGAAGGCCGTCACCGCATGCGCCGCATGCGCGGTGACGAACACCACCGCCGGCGCATCGGCGCGGCTTCGCAGCGCGCGCGCCACCTCGATGCCGTCAATGCCGGGCATGTGCACGTCGAGCAGCACCAGGTCGAGCGCCAGCGTGGCCAGCTGCTGCTGCGCCTCGGCGCCCTGCGCGGCCTCGGCCACCACCTCGGCGCCCGGCGAGTTGCAGTCCCGCAGCAGGGTGCGCAGGCGGGAACGGGCCAGGGCTTCGTCGTCGACGATGAGTGTCTTCAGTGTGCTCATGTTCATGATTCAGCCGGGATCGCGATACGCACCCGGTAGTTTTTCTGGTCCATGCCGGCGCTGAACTGCATCTGCATATCGTGCAGAAGGCGCAGGCGGTCTCTCACATTGGCCAGCGCGATACCGTGGCCGCGCGGCAGCGGCTCGTCGGCCCAGCGCAGCGGCGGCAGGCTGTTGACCACCTCGATCACCACCATGGAACCGCGCCGCTCGGTGCGGATGCGCAGCTTGGCGCCCTCGGGGCTGGGCTCCACGCCGTGCTTGATGGCGTTCTCGACCAGCGGCTGCAACAGAAGCGGCGGCAGCCGGGCAGTGCTGGCGGCGGCATCCAGGTCCCAGCGAATGCGCAGCCGGTCGCCGAAGCGCACCTGCTCGATGGCCAGGTAGCGCTCGGCCAGCGCGATCTCGTCGGCCAGCGTGCCCGATTCGCCCGGGTCGGCCAGCGCCTGGCGGAACAGCTCGGCCAGGTCTTCCAGCATGGTCTCGGCCTTGGCCGGCTCCTCGCGCACCAGCGCGATGGCACTGTTGAGCGTGTTGAACAGAAAGTGCGGACGGATGCGCGACTGCAGTTCCTCCAGCCGGGCCGTGGTGGCGGCGGGCGTCTGGCCGCGCGCGCGCAGCACCATCGCGGCCATCACCAGTCCCGCGAACAGGGCGCCGGTCAGCGCGCTGGCCAGCCACGGCGCATTCGACAGCACCCCGGTGAGCCGCAGCAGCCCGCAACCATAGAGCGCCGCGATGGCCCCGAGCGCCCCGCCCGCCCCGTACTGCCATTGGCGCGGCAGCCGCCGCAGCGGCTTCTTGAGTCCGCAGGTCGCCACCAGCCACAGCAGGGTCGCGGGCAAGGCCCCGCCGGTGACGGTGGCCGCCTGCACCAGCCATTCGGTCGGCGTGGAAACCACGAACAGCGTGGCAATGGCCACCACCGCCTCGACGAACACCACCGTGCGCAGAACCACGCCGATGCGGCAGGCGTCGAACAGCGACGGCCCCCCGCGCAAGGCATTGCGCGCCCTTTCCGACGATGGCGGGGACGTGGGTGAAGAGCTGGCCGATAAAATCGCCGGGTTGCGCATCGCAGACATCAGTTACATCGGGTGACCAACCCATTATTGCCTCCTGGACGGCTCCCATGACCCAAAACCAATTCGACAAGAAATCCGAAGCCTGGTCGGCCCTGTTCTCAGAACCGATGAGCGACCTCGTCAAGCGCTACACCTCCAGCGTCTTCTTCGACAAGCGCCTGTGGCAAGCCGATATCCAGGGCTCCCTGGCCCATGCCGGCATGCTGGCCGCGCAGGGCATCATCGGCGTGCAGGACCACGCCGCGATCGAACGCGGGATGGCGCAGATTCGCGCCGAAATCGAATCCGGCGCCTTCGAGTGGAAGCTCGACCTCGAAGACGTGCACCTGAACATCGAGGCCCGCCTGACCCAGTTGGTCGGCGACGCCGGCAAGCGCCTGCACACCGGCCGCAGCCGCAACGACCAGGTCGCCACCGACGTGCGCCTGTGGCTGCGCGGCGAAATCGACCTCATCGGCGACCTGCTGGTCGAGCTGCAGAAGGCGCTGGTGGACATCGCCGAGAAGAACGTCGACGTGATCCTGCCGGGCTTCACCCACCTGCAGGTGGCGCAGCCGGTGAGCTTCGGCCACCACATGCTGGCCTACGTGGAAATGTTCAGCCGCGACGCCGAGCGCATGGGCGAAGTGCGCAAGCGCGTCAACCGCCTGCCGCTGGGCGCCGCCGCGCTGGCCGGCACCAGCTACCCGCTGGACCGCGAGCTGGTCGCCAAAACGCTGAACATGGACGGCGTGTGCCAGAACAGCCTGGACGCCGTGAGCGACCGCGACTTCGCCATCGAATTCACCGCCGCGGCCAGCCTGTGCATGGTGCACGTGAGCCGCATGAGCGAAGAACTCATCCTGTGGATGAGCCAGAACTTCGGCTTCATCCAGATCGCCGACCGCTTCACCACCGGCTCGTCGATCATGCCGCAGAAGAAGAACCCCGACGTGCCCGAGCTGGCGCGCGGCAAGACCGGCCGCGTGGTCGGCCACCTGATGGCGCTCATCACGCTCATGAAGGGCCAGCCGCTGGCCTACAACAAGGACAACCAGGAAGACAAGGAGCCGCTGTTCGACACCGTCGACACGCTCAAGGACACCCTGCGCATCTTCGCCGAGATGATCGGCGGCATCACCGTGAAGCCCGAGGCCATGGAAGCCGCCGCGCTGCGCGGCTACGCCACCGCCACCGACCTGGCCGACTACCTGGTGAAGAAGGGTCTGCCCTTCCGCGACGCGCACGAAACCGTGGCCCATGCCGTCAAGGCCGCCACCTCGCACCAGGTCGACCTGGCCGAACTGCCGCTGGCCGTGCTGCAGCAGTTCAACCCCAGCATCGAGAAGGACGTGTACGACGTGCTGAGCCTGCGCGGCTCGCTCAACGCGCGCAACATCCTGGGCGGCACCGCCCCGGCGCAGGTGAAGGCGCAGGTCGCCCGCCACCGCGCCCGTCTTGGCTGATCGGCCGGTCGCGATCGAAGCGGCACCGTGTTCTACGCCATCCCGCTCGAGAACAGACCGAGCTGGCGCAACCCACCGTGGATGACGGTGCTGCTGATCCTCCTGAACATGATCGTGTTCTGGGGGCCGCAGCGCAGCGAAGAGAACGCGCGGGAGCGCGCCGCCGACTATTACGTCAAGAGCGTGCTGCCCGCGCTGGAGTTGCCGCCCTTCGTCGAATGGCTGGAAAAGGCAGATCCCAAGCGCGGCAAGCTGGCCCGCCGCATGCTGCCGCACGAAGAGGCCTATCCGCAGTTGCTCGAAGGCATGCAGGGTGAAAAGCAGTTCATGCGGAAACTGCAGGCCGACGAAGTCGTCACGCCAACCGACCCGCAATACGGCGAGTGGAAGCGCGACCGCCAGCACTACGAGGCGATGCTTCCCGAGCCGTTCACCCGGCGCTGGTCGCACGACCACGGCAAGGACGCCGAGTTCAGGCCCTGGACCTGGATCACCTCGGCCTTCCTGCACGGCAGCACCAGCCACCTGCTGGGCAACATGCTGTTCCTTTTTCTGTTCGGCTTTTCGGTCGAGCTGGCGCTGGGGCGCGGCACCTACCTGAGCTTCTACCTGCTGGGCGCGCTGGGCGCCTCGCTGCTGGCCGGCTGGGCCTATGCCGGCAAGGGCAGCTACGGGCTCGGCGCCTCGGGCGCGATCTCGGCGCTGATGGGCATGTACGCGGTGATGTACCGGCTCAGGCGCATCCGCTTCTTCTACCAGCTGTTCTTCTATTTCAACTACGTCACCGCGCCGGCGCTCCTGCTGCTGCCGGCATGGATCGCCAACGAGCTGATGCAGCACTGGCTGGGCGGCCAGGGCATCGCCTACATGGCCCACCTGGGCGGGCTGCTGACCGGCGCCGCGCTGATGGCCGGCGCGCTGCTGCTGCGCCGGGTGAAAGCCCCTGAAACGGCCTCCGCCCCGGAACCCGACCGCTTCGACGAGCACGTGGCCGCCGCCCAGAAGTACGGCGCCGCGATGAAGTTCGACCGCGCCTGCGCCGAATGGCGCGCCGCCGCGGCCCTGCGCCCCGGCGACACCGGCACGCTGCGCGCCTGGTTCAACACCGCGCGGCTGCAGCCCGCGAGCGACGACTTCCACCATGCCGCGCGCCGCATCTTCCGCCTGCCCGCCACCGATCCGGCCACGCTCGCGCTGCAGCACGCCAGCTACAAGACCTACCTCGACCAGGCCAAGCCCGGCGCGCGCCTGAAGCCCGACGACATGGCGCGGCTCGCGCGACGCTTCGCGCGCATCCGCGAGTTCGGCGATGCCGACAAGCTCTGCCGCATCCTGCTGAAGACCGCGCCCGACCACGCCGAGCTGCCCGATACGCTCTCGGCCTGCGCCAACGGCCTGCTGCACGCGGGCGAACGCGACCGCGCCGTGAGCCTGCTGCCCGACCTGCTGCGCCTGGCGCCCAACGACATGGTGACGCGCGCCCTGCAGCGCGCCTGAAGACGGCACGGCGGCGGTTTCGGCCGCCAACTCACGCCCTGTCACGGGGCTGTCACGCCATCTCCGGCCATGGCACTGCAATTGCAGTAAACCGCGTGTAAAGCCGCCCTCCACGCCCGAGGTCTCGTTGAACTTGAGAGCGCTCGCCTGCTCCATCCGGAGGCTTTTCTCCGATTCCTTACTTCCATAACCTGTCTGATGCCTGACCAAACCCGCTCCCGCTTCGCCCTGCTGTTCACGGCCATGGCCATCGCCGCGCTCGCAGCTTGCTCGCGCACCAGCGTGGAGACATCCGGCACATCGAAAGCGGCCGCCGCACCGGGAAAGGAAGTCGGCACCGTCACCCTCAAGCACGAGACGCTGGCGCAAAGCACCGAACTGCCCGGCCGCACCGCCGCGCCGGTCATCGCCGAGATCCGGCCGCAGGTCGGCGGCATCCTCAAGGAGCGGCTCTTCACCGAAGGCTCGCAGGTCAAGGCCGGCCAGGTGCTCTACCAGCTCGACCCGGCACCGCTGCAGGCGGCACACGCCAGCGCGCAGGCCAGCGTGCGCAAGGCCGAGTCGGCCCTGGCCACCGCGCGCACCGTGGCGCGCCGCAATGCGGAGCTGGTGAAGATCGACGCGATCAGCCGCCAGGTGTTCGACGAATCGCAGGCCGCCGAGCAACAAGCCGAGGCCGATCTCGGCGTGGCCCGCGCCGCCGAGCAGACCGCGCGCATCCAGCTCGGCTACACGCGCATCACCTCGCCGATCGCCGGCTGGGCCGAGCTGTCGACCGTCACGCCCGGCGCGCTGGTCACGGCCAACCAGGCGGCGGCGCTGACCACGGTGCAGCAGCTCGACCCCATCCACGTGCACGTCACCCAGTCCAGCCGCGAGCTGCTGCGGCTCAAGCGCGAACTCGCCAGCGGCCGCCTGCAGCGCGCGAGCGACGCCGAGGCACGCATACAGCTGGTGCTGGAAGACGGCAGCAAGTACCCGCATGCCGGCCGCCTCACCTTCAGCGGCGTCACCGTCGATGCCGGCACCGGCAGCGTCACGCTGCGCGCCGTGGTGCCCAACCCCGACAAGCTGCTGATGCCCGGCATGTACGTGCGCGCCGTGCTGCAGGAAGGCACCGACGCCACCGCACTGCTGGTGCCCCAGCAGGCGGTGACGCGCGCGCCCGACGGCAGCGCGTCGGCGCTGGTGGTCGACGCGGAGAACAAGGTCGCCAAGCGCCCCATCCAGGTCGGCCGCGCGGTCGGCACGCGCTGGCAGGTGCTCGAGGGCCTGGCCGCGGGCGACCGGGTGATGACCGAGGGCTCGCAGCGGGTGAAAGTGGGCGAGAAGGTAAAGGTGGTCGACCTCGGCGCCAAGGCCGCCAACGGCACTCCCTCCGGCCCGGTGGCCAGCGCGCAGCCCGACGCCGCCGATGCGGCTTCCAACACCGTGGCGCGCTGAGGTCCGGCCATGGCTCAGTTCTTCATCGACCGGCCCATCTTCGCGTGGGTGCTTTCCATCGTCGTCATGCTCGCGGGCCTGATGGCCATCCGCACGCTGCCGCTGGAGCAGTACCCCGACATCGCGCCGCCGCGCGTGTCCATCAACGCCACCTACACGGGCGCCTCGGCCAAGACGGTCGAGGACTCCGTCACGCAGGTCATCGAGCAGCAGATGAAGGGGCTGGACAACCTGCTGTACATGCAGTCGACCAGCAACTCGTCGGGCGTGGCGCGGCTGTCGCTCACCTTCGACGCGGGCACCAACATCGACGTGGCGCAGATGCAGGTGCAGAACAAGCTGCAGCAGGCTATGTCGCGCCTGCCGCAGCAGGTGCAAAGCCGCGGCGTCACCGTCACCAAGGGCGGCAACGACTTCCTGATGATCGTCTCGATGTACTCCGGCGACGGCAGCGCCTCGGCGGTGGACGTGGGCGACTACATCTCCAGCAACCTGGTGGACGTGATCAGCCGCATCGACGGCGTGGGCGAAGTGCAGACGCTGGGCACCGGCTACGCCATGCGCCTGTGGCTGGACCCCGACAAGCTGCGCAAGTACGCGCTGATTCCCTCCGACGTGAGCGCCGCCATCACCGCGCAGAACGCGCAGGTCTCCGCCGGCCAGCTGGGCGCGCTGCCCGCGGCCGCCGGGCAGCAGCTCAACGCCACCATCACCGCGCGCAGCAAGCTGCAGACGGCCGAGCAGTTCGAGAACGTGGTGCTGCGCTCCACGCCCGACGGCGCCGTGGTGCGCCTGAAAGACGTGGCGCGCGTGGAACTGGGCGCGGAGAACCTCACGGTGCGCTCGCAGCTCGGCGGCCGGCCCGGCGCCGGCCTGGGCGTGGTGCTGGCCGACGGCGCCAACGCGGTGCAGGTGGCCGAGGCGGTGAAGGCCAGGATCGAGGAGCTCAAGCCGCTCTTTCCCAACCAGCTGCAGACCTTCGTGAGCTACGACACCACGCCCTTCGTGAGCGCCTCCATCGACGAGGTGGTCAAGGCGCTGCTGGAGGCCATGCTGCTGGTGGTGCTGGTGATGTACGTGTTCCTGCAGAACATGCGCGCCACGCTGATCCCGGCCATCGCGGTGCCGGTGGTGCTGCTGGGCACCTTCGGCGTGCTGTCGCTGGCGGGTTATTCGATCAACACGCTCACCATGTTCGGCATGGTGCTGGCCATCGGTCTCCTGGTGGACGATGCGATCGTGGTGGTGGAGAACGTCGAGCGCGTGATGCACGAGGAAGGCCTCTCGCCCAAGGAAGCCACGCGCAAGTCGATGGCCGAGATCACGCCGGCGCTGGTGGGCATCGCGCTGGTGCTGTCGGCGGTGTTCATTCCGATGGCCTTCTTCGGCGGCTCCACGGGCGTCATCTACCGGCAGTTCTCGATCACCATCGTCTCGGCGATGGCGCTGTCGGTGTTCGTGGCGCTCACCCTTACGCCGGCGCTGTGCGCCACCCTGCTCAAGCCGGTGCACAAGGGCGAGCATCCGGTGCCGCGCCGCGGGCTGCTCGGGCGCGTCGACCGCTTCTTCGCGGCCTTCAACCGCGGCTTCGACAAGAGCGCGAACCGCTACGAAGGCATCGTCGGCGGCATCGTGCGGCGCGGCAAGCGCAGCCTGGTGGTGTACCTGCTGATCGCGGGCGTGATGGCGCTGCTGTTCATGCGCCTGCCCACCTCCTTCCTGCCCGACGAGGACCAGGCCTTCCTGCAGGTGCAGGTGACCCTGCCGCCGGGCGCCTCGAACGCGCGGCTGCAGCCGGTGGTCGAGCAGGTGCAGCAGTATTTCGGCAAGCAGGCCGAGGTGCTGAGCGTGAACGTCATCACCGGCCAGAACGGCGACCAGAGTTCGGCGCGCGCCTTCGTCAAGCTCAAGGACTGGTCGGAGCGCACCGGCGCGGGCCAGTCGGCGGCCGAGCTGGCGCGGCGCGCCAACAAGGAGCTGTCGACGGTGCGCGACGCGCGCATCTTCGTGCTGCTGCCGCCGGCGGTGCGCGGGCTGGGCGCCAACGCGGGCTTCAACTTCCACCTGAAGGACATCAACGGCCTGGGCCACGATGCGCTGGTGAAGGCGCGCGACCAGGCCATCGAGCTGCTGGGCCAGCGGCCCGAGGTGGCCAACGTGCGCAGCAACAACCTCGACGACACGCCGGAGTTCGCGGTGGACATCGACGACGCGCGCGCCGGCGCGCTGAGCCTGGCCACGTCGGACATCGACAGCACGCTTTCGAGCGCCATGGGCGGCACCTACATCAACGACTTCCTCGACAAGGGCCGCGTCAAGCGCGTGTACATGCAGGGCGACACCGACTTCCGCATGCTGCCCGCCGACATCGACCGCTGGAGCGTGCGCAACAGCCTGGGCCAGATGGTGCCGTTCCCGTCGTTCTCCAGTTCGCGCTGGAGCTACGGCTCGCCGCAGCTGCAGCGCTACAACGGCAGCCCGAGCTACGAGTTCGTGGGCGACGCGGCGCCCGGCGTGAGTTCGGGCGACGCCATGGCCGCGGTGGACGCGGTGATGAAGCAGATGCCCCCCGGCATCGGCTACGAGTGGACCGGCGCGTCGCTGCAGGAGCGGCTGTCGGGCGCGCAGGCGCCGCTGCTCTACGCCATATCGATCCTGTTCGTGTTCCTGTGCCTGGCCGCGCTGTACGAAAGCTGGTCGGTGCCGTTCTCGGTGATCCTGGTGGTGCCGCTGGGCATCGTGGGGGCGCTGCTTTTCACCAGCCTGCGCGGGCTGAGCAACGACGTGTACTTCCAGGTCGGCCTGCTGACCACGGTGGGGCTGTCGTCGAAGAATGCGATCCTGATCGTGGAGTTCGCCAAGCAGCTGCAGGAGCAGGGCAAGGGCGTGGTCGAGGCGACGCTGCAGGCGGTGCGCCTGCGGCTGCGGCCCATCCTCATGACCTCGCTGGCCTTCGGCTTCGGCGTGCTGCCGCTGGCCATCGGCACCGGCGCGGGCGCTGGTGGCCGCCAGTCGATCGGCACGGCCGTGCTCGGCGGCATGGTGGTGGGCACCGCGCTGGGCATCTTCTTCGTGCCGCTGTTCTTCGCATTGATTCGCGGCTGGCTGGCCGGAAGGCGCAAGGCTAAGCCGGTGCAGGAGATCTCCTCCGGCACGACCGCCGGACAGGGAGGCCACTGATGTTCAAGCGCGCTTTCCCCCTTCGCTCGCTGGCCCTGTCGGCCATGGCCTCGGCCGTGCTCGCGGGCTGCGTCAACCTGGCGCCCGAATACACGGCGCCCGCATCGCCGGTGCCGCAGGCGCTGCCCTCCTCCGGCGTCGAGGCGCCGACGCCGATCGACGTGAGCTGGCGCAGCTTCTTCGTCGAGCCCCGGCTGCGCGGCACCATCGAGCTTGCGCTCGCCAACAACCGCGACCTGCGCGTGGCGGCGCTCAACATCGAGCGCGCGCGGGCGCAGTACGGCATTGCGCGCGCCAGCCTGTTCCCCACGGTGGAAGCCGGCGCGGGCGGCAGCCGCTCGCGCACGCCCGGCAGCCTGTCGACCGGCGGCGAGGCGCGCATCGGCTCCCAGTACAGTGCCGACCTCGGTCTCACGAGCTACGAGATCGACCTGTTCGGCCGCGTGCGCAACCTCGGCGAATCGGCGCTGCAGAGCTACTTCCAGACCGAGGAAACACGGCGCAGCACGCAGATCAGCCTGATCGCATCGGTCGCGACCGCGTGGCTGCAACTGGCGGCCGACGAGCAGCGGCTGCTGCTCGCGCGCAACACGCTCGAGAGCCAGCGCAAGTCCTTCGACCTGGTGCAGCGCAGCCACCGGCTCGGCGCGCAATCGGGCCTGGCGCTCGCGCAGGCGCAGAGCACGGTCGATTCGGCGCGCGCCGACGCGGCCGCGTTCGACAGCCAAGTCGAGCAGGACCGCAATGCGCTTGCGCTGCTGGTCGGCGCCATGCCGCCGGCCGACCTGCTGCCCGCCGCGCCCGCTTCGGACACCGCGGCGCCGGCCGATGCCGCCCGGTTGCTCGTGCCGCCGCCGGACCTGCCGTCGAGCGTGCTGAACCGGCGCCCCGACGTGCGCGCCGCCGAACACGCGCTGCGCGCGAGCAATGCCGACATCGGCGCCGCGCGCGCTGCGTTCTTCCCGCGCATCGCGCTCACCGCGTCGGCGGGCACCGCGAGCAGCACGCTGTCGGGCCTGTTCGCGGGCGGCAGCCAGGCATGGAGCTTCGCGCCTTCAATCAGCGTGCCGATCTTCGACGGCGGCGCCAATCGCGCCAACCTGCGCGTGGCCGAGGCGCAGCAGAAGATCCAGATCGCCACTTATGAGAAAGCGGTGCAGACCGCCTTCCGCGAAGTGGCCGACGCGCTGGCCGAACGCCGCACGCTGGCCGAGCGGCTCGACGCGCAGCGCTCGCTGCTGGGCGCCACCTCGCGCAGCTTCGAGCTGTCGCAGTCGCTGTTCAGGAGCGGCGCGAGCAGCTATCTCGACGTGCTCGACGCGCAGCGCGCCTATTACGCGGCGCAGCAGGCGCTGATCGGCCTGCAGCTCACGGAGCAGACCAACCGGCTGACGATCTACAAGACGCTGGGGGGCGGCTGGGAAGAGAGTTAGGCGAGTCAGGCAACCGGCGCGGGCCGCAGCAGCCATCGCACTTCCTGCGTCTGCTCGCTGTTCGGGTAGCGCGCTTCCATGGTCGTGAGGATGGGCTGGGCCATGTCGGAGCGGCCCAGCCCCTGCACCAGTGCGCGCGCGGCCAGTTCGTAGGCCTGCGGAATCGCCTCGCTGCCGCGGAAGCGCTTGTCGAAGCCCGACAGCAGCGCCAGCGTGGCGTGCGCGTCGCCGTTGCGCCATTCGGCGCGGGCCATCGCGATCACCATGGCCGGGTCGTCGAGCGAGAAGGCCTTGTCCTGCGCGCGGCAGGCCTTGAAGACCTTGAGCGCCTCGGAGGAAAGGTCGCGCCGCATCAGCAGCGGAATGAAGCGCCGCGCCTGGTCGAGCATGGTGTCCTTCTTCTCGGGCATCAGGGCCAGCACGCGGTGGTAGCGGCGCTGCGCGGCGAGGTCGTCATGGGCGGCGGTTCGCTGCGCCTCGTAGGCGATGCCCAGCGCGGCGATCAGGTCGCCCTCGGTGACCAGCTGCGCCACCTCGGCGTCGGTGCGCTGCGCCGCGATCTGCTCGGGCGTGCGGCGGTCCACGGGAGCGCCGTCGTTCAGTTCGCTGCCGGGCACGGCGTCGAAGCCGAAGGCGTCGTGGTGCTGGAACATCACGTAGCCCAGCAGGCTGGCCATGACCCAGCCGAAGTAGATGAACGCGAAGTTGGCGATCGGCAGCACGATGCGCCCGTCGAACATCGGCAGCACCAGCGCCAGCGCCACCTGCGCGCCCGAACTCAGCAGGAACAGGAAGAAGCACAGCAGCGCATACGGCCAGCCGATGATGCGCATCGCGTCCATCACGTGGCCGGGGTTCATGGCCTGGAAGAAGCTGCCCGACTGCACCAGCACGATCACCGCCGCCGGAAAGGTGAAGGACATGACGAACAGCCCCACCGTGCCGAGGATCGGCGCATACCAGCCGAGCCAGCCGATCAGGAGGGCCTGCACCAGCGTGATGGCGAAGAGCTTCCAAGGCAGGTAGGTCCACTCGTCGCTGGATTCGCGCCCGAAGTCGGCCGAATCGCGGATGCCGCGCGCGCCCAGCGCGATGATCTTGAAGCTGTAGCGGCTGGCCGCCAGCATGATGCCGATCTCGATGATGACCAGCGCCAGCGCATCGGGCAGGAAGAACACCCCTTCGAACAGCAGGCTGCAGAAAGACAGCACCAGGCCGTAGGCCAGCGGCCGCAGCTGGAAGGGAAAGGCGAAGAAGCTGTTGAGGCGATGCCAGAACGGCGGAGGCGGCGGCAGCGAATCCCTGGCGATCATGGCAACGAGTTCCCTTGCTTGGTTTTCTTCGGTGTCTGTCTGTCTTCTTCTACTTGCGGAAGAACTCGCCCTGGCTCATGGCTCCGCGCCCGCCCAGCCGCAGCACGGTGGCGTCCTCGGCGTGAACCAGGCGCGTCTGGCCGAGTTCGCTTTCCAGACGCTGGTTGAAGCTGGTCTTGAGCTGGACCGCCGATTCGCCCATCTTCAGCACGCTGGTGCCCTTGACGGTCGCGCTCTTGCGGTCGGTGGCGATCTCGACGGAATCGAGGTGGTAGTCGTACTCGACGCTGAGGATGGCGCCCATGCGGTCGCTCACGGCGCGCAGGTTCTCGATGGTCTTGCGCGCCCCCGCGCAGGCGCTTTCACGGTCGTGCGTCTGCTCTTCGGTGCGGCCCATCACGGTGGTCCTGCTTTCGATCACCACCTTGCGGCTGAGCTGCTTGCACAGCCTGTCGGCGTCATGGGCCGCGATGGCCATGGCTTCTTTACGGTAGTAGTCGCGCACCATCGACTCGTCGAGCTTGCGGCCACCGATGAAGAAATACCAGGCCCCCACGCAGAGCGCCAAGACGATCGCGATTTGCTTCATTTCTCTTCCCCGACCGCGTGCGGCCCCTCGGTTTTTCGGGGCAGTATACGGTCACACAAGCACACAAAAGTTTCGAGTGCTTGCTTCCGTGGAGCTGACAGACAGGCGGCCTTTTGTCTGAATCCGACCCGGGGAACCGCCCGTATATCAGGCATGCGCACCGATGCCCGACAATCCGTGGATGACAGCACCCAGCCCCGACGCCGAACTGATGGCGCTGATCGACAGGATCGGCCATCGCGACGAAGCCGCACTGCGCCTGCTCTACGACCGGACCTCGCCCAAGCTCATGGGCCTGGCGATGCGCGTCGTGCGGCAACGCGAGTGGGCCGAGGACGTTCTCCAGGAAGCCTTTCTGACTGTCTGGCGAGTCGCGGGCGACTATCGCTCCTCGCTCAGTCCGCCGCTGGCATGGCTGGGTCTGATCGTGCGCAGCCGGGCGCTCGACCTGTTGCGCCGGCGCACCGCCGACCGCGCCCAGCTCACCCAGGAATTCGACGAGCTGATGGCCGACACCCTCGAATCGGACGCACCCAACCCGGCGGACACCGCCGATGCCAGCGAGCAGGCTTGGGCGCTGCATCAATGCCTCAGCCAGCTCGAGGGCCGGCAGCGCGAGGTGGTCAGCCTGGCCTATCTGCGCGAAATGAGCCACGGCGAGCTGGCCGACCAGCTCAAGCTGCCGCTCGGCACGGTCAAGACATGGATCCGGCGCGGGCTGGAGAAACTGCGCGTCTGCATGGGACGCTTTGCATGAAGGCGATGACGACGAAGGCGGTCCCCCTATGAATCTCATCGCACATCCCGAACTGCTCGAGCTGCTGGCCGCGAGCCATGCCCTGGGCACCCTGCGCGGCGGCGCCCGCCGCCGCTTCGAGGCCCTGGCCCGCGAGCAGGCGCCGGTGCGCGCCGCGGCGCTGGTCTGGCAGGGCCGGCTCGCCAGCATGACCGAGCTGCAGCCCTCCATCACGCCCGACCCCGCCGTGTGGACCCGCATCCGCAACATGATCGACGCCGAGCAGAGCAAGCTCGCCATCGAGCGCCAGCGCGACGCGGCCAACGCGCGCGCCGCCGACAAGGCACAGCAGCCGCAACAAGGCGGCTGGCTGCGCAGCCTCGCGCTCTGGCGCGGCGCCACGGCCGCCGGCGCGCTGGCCACGGTGCTGGCCGTGACGATCGGCCTCAACCTGCGCGACCAGTTGCACAACGCTCCGGCGGTGCAATACGTGGCCGTGCTGAGCGACGACAAGGACGCGGCCTCGATGCTCGTGACCTTCGATCCCAAGAAGAAGCAGCTCGTGCTGCAGCGGGTGGGCGGCTTCAGCGAAGGCGACGACAAGTCGCTGCAGCTCTGGGCCCTGCCGCCGGGCGGCGCACCGCGCTCGCTGGGCGTGCTCGACAATGCGCCGGGCCTGCGGCTGGCGGCGTCGGAGTCCGACGTGCATGCCGTGCCTGCACTGGCCATCTCGCTCGAGGCCAAGGGCGGCGTGCCGGCGGGCAGCGGTCCGAAGGGCCCGATCCTGTTCAAGGGCGCGCTGATCGAGAAAACCATCTAGGCGGGGCTTGCCTGTCAACGGCCACGGCGCTTGAGGCGTCGTGTTAGAAAAGCCGCCTGCCCTTCGTCCTTCTTCCCGTCATTCCGATGCCCTCGATGAAAACCGCGCTCGCCGCGGTCGCCTTGCTGACGGCGACGCTCGCCGCTCACGCCCAGCCCGCTTTCTTTCCCCAGGAGTCCGAGACGGCCGCGGCCGAAGCCGCTTCCGCGCGCGACTACCTGGCCGCCAAGGAGCGCTGGCACAACGAGCTCGCGGCTTTCGCGCGCGCCGACCAGGAGCGCTTTCCCGCGCCCGGCGGCGTGGTGTTCGTCGGGAGCTCCACGGTGCGCATGTGGACCCGCCTCGCGCAGGACTTCGCACGCGTGCCCGGCGGCGTCGTGAACCGCGGCTTCGGCGGCTCCACGCTGAACGACTGCAGCCTGTTCGCGCGCGACCTCGTGGTGCGCTACAAGCCCCGCCAGGTGGTGGTGTACGCCGGCGACAACGACCTGGCCGAGGGCCGCACGCCGCTGCAGGTGCTCGACAGCTTCGCGCGCTTTGCCAACGCGGTGCGCGCCGAGCTGCCCGACACGCGCATCAGCTTCGTGTCGGTCAAGCCCAGCCCCTCTCGCGAGCAGCTGCTGCCGCAGATCCGCGAGACCAACCACGTGATCTCGGCCTACCTCAACCTGCTGCCCAACAGCGAGTACATCGACATCTACACGCCCATGCTCGGCGCCGACGGCCGCCCGCGCATGGAACTATTCCGCAGCGACAGGCTGCACATGACGGACGAGGGCTACAGGCTGTGGCACTCGGTGATCGCACCGCACCTGCCGGTGCCGCCGCTGCCGGCGGCGCCCGTCGCCGCGCAGCCCTGAACCTGGCCGGGCCGCTCAGGCCCGCGCCGGCTCCGTCGGGACGTCGTCGGCGGGCGGCGGCACGTCGGCCCCGCGCGTGAAGCGCGCCACCAGGTACATCCCCGAGAACACCGCCAGCAGCAGCAGGCCGTCGCCCCACCAGGGCCGCGCGGTCTGGCTGTCGCCGTAGAAGGCCAGCACCAGCAGCACCGCCACGAGGTGCGCGCAGAACACCGGCAGCGAGGCCGAGCCCATCGCCTCCAGCCAGTGCATCCGCGGAATGCGGCGCATCAGCCATGGCCCGAAGCGCACCGCCAGGATGCCCAGCGCCACCAGGTTCACCAGCCGCAGCGGGCCGAGCTGCCACTTGTCGAACAGCAGGTTCAGCTCCACGTCGCCGCCGAACGGCGCCTGCCCGTTGATGCCGTGGTGGCGCCAGTAGAGGCCGTACAGGGCGATGCCCGCCGCCAGCAGCAGCAGCCACGCCGGAAACTTCAGGGGCTTCGCGCCCGGCCCGTTGCGCGTGGCGCCGATGCACAGCCCCGCGAACCACAGGAACTGCCATGCGTAGGTGTTGAACGCGCCCATCTCGTGGAAAGGCACCGGCACGCCCAGGTAGTGCACGGCCAGGCCGTACACCCATTCGCTCAAACCGAACTGCGCCGCGGCCCACACGGTCGCGCTCACCGCCATCACCCATGACCAGCCGTGGCGCATGGCGAAGGCCAGCACCCACGGGCTCATGAGCATGAAAAAGATGTACATCGGCAGGATGTCGAGCAGCGCCGGCTCGTAGATCAGCAGCAGGCCGTAGATGAAGCCCTCGCGCGGCTCCGCGAGGTAGTAGGACACCAGGTTCTTCACCGCCGGCTGGTCGATGTGCAGGCCGAGCGCGGCGATCACGGTGAACAGGAACAGCAGGATCGCCGCCTGGCACAGGTAGACCTTCAGCACGCGGCGCCAGAAGGCCTGGCGCATCGAGTCCACCCCGCGCGCAAAACCGATGCGGCTGTACACCAGCCCGGCCACGAAAGCCGACAGCAGCACGAAGCCCTCGGCGGCGGAAACGAAACCAAAAGGCTGACCCAGCGGATCGGTCAGTCGCGTGGGCAGGTGGGTGACGGTCATGAGCACGAGCATCAGCCCGCGCAAGGCGTCTATTTCCCAGTAGCGTTTCATCGGTCGGCGGCGAGGTCTTGGTGGCGGTCCGCGCGGCACACGCACGAGGGCCTCGATTGTAAGAAGACCGGCGTACCCGCGCCGGGGACACGAAGGGCATATGACCCTTGGCACTGTCGAATCGTCGTTCAAATCGGCTACGCTGCGCGCTGCCTCTAGGTGGAGATACAAAAAAGTGAACCGTTTCCTTCCAACATTGCTCCTGGCCGGCGGCGCGCTCCTGTCCGGTCCGGGCCATGCCCTTCAGATCACCAGCCTCACGCCTCAAGGCGAGGTGGCGCGCGTGCGCCAGATCGTTGCCAAGTTCGACCAGCCCGCCGTCAATTTCGGCGACCCCAAGGCCCCCGCGCCGCTCGCCGTGAGCTGCACCGACGCGCAGGCCGGCAAGGGCACCGGCCGCTGGACCGACGCCAAGGCCTGGGTCTACGACTTCGAGAACGACCTGCCCCCCGGCGTGCGCTGCACCGTCACGCGCATCCCCACGTTCAAGCCCGCGAGCGGCGAACTGACCGGCCCCGAGCGCTACCAGTTCAACAGCGGCGGCCCGTTCGTGCGCGGCTACATGCCGGGCAGCTACAGCCGCATCGACGAGCAGCAGATGTTCGTGCTGGAGCTCAACGGCGCGGCCACGCTCGACAGCGTGCGCCAGAACGTCTGGTGCTCGGCCGACGGCGTGGGCGAGCGCATTCCGGTCAAGCTGCTCGACGGCGACCAGCGCGCCGGCCTGCTCAAGGCCTTCGGCCGCGACAAGGCCGCCGAGAAGGAACCGCTGCGCTTCATCACCATGCAGTGCAACCGCACGCTGACGCCCGGCGCCAAGGTGCAGATCGTCTACGGCAAGGGCGTGGCCACGCCCTCGGGCGTGCCCAACAACGTGGAGCGCCGCCTCGAATTCCAGGTGCGCGAGCCCTTCGCCGCATCGTTCACCTGCGAGCGCGAGAACGCGCAGGCCGCCTGCCTGCCGCTGCGCCCGATGCAGCTGAACTTCAACGCGCCGGTCACGCGCAAGCTGGCCGCGCAGATCGAGCTCAAGGGCGGGGACAAGACCGTCAAGGCCCAGCTGTCGGACGGCGGCGGCACGCAGAGCGACGACGACGTGGTCAACGACGTGTACTTCGGCCCGCCGCTGGCCGAGAGCACGCAGTTCAGCATCGAGCTGCCCTCCAAGTTCGAGGACGCCTCGGGCCGCCCGCTGGCCTCGCCCGGCAGCTTCCCCATGAAGGTGGGCACCGGCATGATGCCGCCGCTGGCCAAGTTCGCCGCCTCGCCCTTCGGCGTGGTCGAGCGCCTGGCCGAGCCCGACACCCCGGCCATGATGCCGGTCACGGTGCGCCGCGTGGAACCGCAACTGATGGTGCAGGCCCTCACGCCCGGCAAGGTCAGCGACATGAACCCGAAGACCGACGCGGAAATCATCGCGTGGTTCCGCAAGGTGCGCCGCTACGACAACTACACCATCTCGCGCGAACAGGCGCGCAAGGACGTCAAGGGCCCGCTGCCCCCGGTGATCGACAAGGACGACCGCACCACGCTGCAGACGCGCATGCTGTCGCTGCTGTCGGGCCAGGCGGGCGTGAAGACGCTGGACATGCCCAAGTCGGACGCCGGTGATCCGCGTCCCTTCGAAGTCATCGGCATTCCGCTGACGCCGGGCTTCCACGTGCTCGAGATCGCCTCGCAGAAGCTGGGCGAGGCCCTGCTCGACGAGCGCTACAACGCCGGCCGCACGATGTACGTGCGCACCACCGCGCTGGCCACCAACCTGGCGGTGCACTTCAAGCTGGGCCGCGAGAACTCCATGGCCTGGGTCACCACGCTCGACAAGGGCAAGGTCGTGGCCGGCGCCGAAGTGCGCGTGTCCAGCTGCGACGGCAAGGCCGTGGCCAGCGGCACCACCGACGCCAACGGCATCGTCATGCTCAACGGCATCTCGCCGCAGGCGCCGTCGTGCAACGGCCCGAACGAATACGACAGCGGCGCCTGGTTCGTCAGCGCCCGCGCCAAGGACGACAAGGGCGTGGAAGACCTCGCCTTCACCTGGAGCGACTGGCAGCGCGGCATCGAGCCCTGGCGCTTCAACGTGCCGACCAACCTGCAGGCCGAGCCCGACCGCATCGCCCACACCATCTTCGACCGCACGCTGCTGCGCGCCGGCGAGACGGTGTCGATGAAGAGCCTGATCCGCACGCAGACCAGCAAGGGTTTCGGCCTGCCCGAGAACCGCCCCGACACCCTGGTCATCACCCACGTGGGCAGCGGCCAGCGCTTCACCCAGCCGCTGAACTGGCGCAAGACCGCTACCGGCGGCCTGAGCGCGGAAAACAGCTTCGCCATTCCGCCCGCCGCCAAGCTCGGCGTGTACGAAGTGATGCTGCGCACCGGAGGCGGCAAGGACGGCGACAGCGAAGGCGACGGCGGAGATAACGGCGACGGGAGCTATGCCCGCAGCTTCAGCACCGGCATGTTCCGCGTCGAGGAATTCCGCCTGCCCGTGCTCGAAGGCCGCATCGCGCCCACCGAGAAGAAGCCGCTGGTGGCCGCCACCAGCGTGCCGACCGACGTGCAGATCAACTACGTGGCCGGCGGCGGCGCGGCCAACCTGCCGGTGCGCGTGTCGGCCATGGTGCGCGGCAAGAGCCTGAGCTTTGCCGACTACGACGCCTTCAGCTTCACCCCGCCGCGCGCCACGCAGGGCGACGGCACCGAGGCTGCAACGCCCGCGTCGGATTCGAACGCCGGCGAGGAAGACATCAACAGCGTGAGCGACACCCGCGTGATCGCCGACAAGCTGCCGCTCACGCTGAACAAGGACGGCGCCGGCAAGGTCACGATCGACAAGGTGCCCAAGGTCAAGTCCGCGCGCGAGCTGCTGCTCGAAGCCACCTACGCCGACCCGAACGGCGAAGTGCAGACCATCCGCAGCACGCAGACGCTGTGGCCGGCCTCCGTCATCGCGGGCATCAAGACCGAAGGCTGGGTTTCCACCAGCCAGAAGCTGAAGTTCCAGGCGCTCGCGCTCGACCTCACGGGCAAGCCCCAGGCCGGCGTGACGCTGAACGTGCGCGCCGTGGCGCGCATCACCACCACCAGCCGCAAGCGCATGGTGGGCGGCTTCTACACCTACGACAACAAGACCGAGACCAAGGACATCGGCACCGTGTGCAGCGGCAAGAGCGACGCGCGCGGCCTGCTGCTGTGCGAGTCGGAGCTGAAGGAAGCCGGCGAGGTCGAACTGATCGCCAGCGCCACCGACAGCGACGGCCGCGACGCCAAGGCCGTGAGCTCGGTCTACGTGACCAAGCAGGGCGAACTCTGGTTCGGCGGCGAGGACAACGACCGCATCGACGTGCTTCCCGAAAAGAAGAGCTACCAGCCCGGCGAGGTCGCCAAGTTCCAGGTGCGCAGCCCGTTCCGCTTCGCGACCGCGCTGGTCGCGGTGGAGCGCGAAGGCATCATCGAGACGCACGTGGTGCAGCTCGACGGCAAGGACCCGACCGTCACGCTCGAAGTGAAGCCCGAATGGGGCCCCAACGCCTACGTGAGCGTGCTCGCCCTGCGCGGCCGCCTGCGCGAAGTGCCGTGGTACAGCTTCTTCACCTGGGGCTTCAAGTCGCCGCGCGAGTGGTGGACGGCCTTCTGGTACGAAGGCAAGGAATACGTGGCGCCTACCGCCATGGTCGACCTGAGCAAGCCCGCCTACCGCCTGGGCATGGCCGAGATCCGCGTGGGCACGCAGGCCCACCAGCTGGACGTGACCGTCACCAGCGACAAGCCCAGCTACCCGATCCGCAGCAAGGCGCAGGTGACCATCAGCGCCAAGCTGCCCGACGGCAAGCCGGCGGCAGGCGCCGAAGTGGCGCTGGCCGCGGTCGACCAGGCCCTGCTGGAGCTGATGCCCAACGACAGCTGGAACCTGCTGACCGCCATGCTTCAGCGGCGCAGCTGGGGCGTGAGCACATCCACCGCGCAGATGGAAATCGTCGGCCGGCGCCACTACGGGCGCAAGGCCGTGCCCGCGGGCGGCGGCGGCGGCAAGGGCCAGACGCGCGAACTGCTCGACACCCTGCTGGTGTGGAACCCGAAGGTCATGCTCGACGCCAACGGCCAGGCCGTGGTGACGGTGCCGCTGAACGACGCGCTCACCACCTTCAAGATCGTGGCCGTGGCCGACTCGGGCGTGGGCCTGTTCGGCACCGGCCAGGCGAGCATCCAGGCCACGCAGGACCTGCAGATCATCAGCGGCCTGCCGCCGCTGGTGCGCGAGGACGACCAGTTCCGCGCGCAGATCACGCTGCGCAACACCACCCAGAAGCCGATGAAGGTCGAGGCCACGCCGCGCGCCACCCTGCTCACGCTGGAGCCGCAGACCGTGGACATCCCGGCCGGCGAGGCGCGTGAAGTCGCCTGGAACGTGACCGCGCCAGCGCAGCTCGCGCAGACGCGCGCCGAAGCCATCCTGTGGGAAATCGAGGCCAAGGACACCATCGGCGGCGCGCGCGACGCGCTCAAGGTGCGCCAGCGCATCGTGCCCTCGGTGCCGCTCACGGTGCAGCAGGCCACGCTGGTGCAGCTCGACGGGCCGTTCACGCTCGACGTGGCACCGCCCGCCGACGCCCTGCCCGGCCGCGGCGGCCTGAAGCTCTCTCTGCAGCCCAAGCTGGCCGAAGGCCTGCCGGGTGTGCGCGACTGGTTCGCGAACTACCCCTTCATCTGCCTCGAGCAGAAGACCAGCAAGTCGGTCGGCCTGCGCGACGCGAAGATGTGGCAGGGCGTGCTGGCCACCTTGCCCACTTACCTGGACAGCGACGGCCTGGCCAACTACTTCCCGCCGCGCGACGGCGAGGCCAACCGCGGCAGCGACATCCTCACCTCGTACCTGCTCGCGGCCACCAACGAAGCCGCCGCGCTCGACCCCGCCTTCGCGCTGGCCGACGACGTGCGCGCGCCGATGGAGTCGGGCCTGATCGCCTTCGTCGAAGGCCGCATCACGCGCGACTTCTGGAGCCCGCGCAAGGACCTGGACGTGCGCAAGCTCGCCGCGCTCGAAGCGCTCTCGCGCTACGGCAAGGCCAAGGGAAGCATGCTGGGCAGCATCACCATCGCGCCGAACCAGTGGCCCACCAGCGCGGTGATCGACTGGCTCAACATCCTCAAGCGCGTGCAGGACGTGCCGCAGCGCCAGCAGCGACTGGACGAAGCCAACAACGTGCTGAAGGCGCGCCTGTCGTACCAGGGCACCAAGCTGATCTTCAGCACCGAGCAGGACGACTACTGGTGGTGGCTGATGACCAACGGCGACGTCAACACCGCCCGCCTGCTGCTCAGCGTGATGGACGACCCGAGCTGGAAGGACGACATCGGCAAGCTGGCCAACGGCTTCATCGGCCGCCAGCAGAACGGTGCCTGGCACACCACCACCGCCAACCTGTGGGGCGGACTGGCGCTGGAGAAATTCAGCAAGGTGTTCGAGAGCACGCCGGTGTCGGGCATCACCGCCGCCACGCTCGGCGCGGTGAAGGCGCAGGTCGACTGGAGCAAGGTGGAGCGCGTGAAGGCCAGCGACCCGGCCGGCGCGCCCAACCAGACCACTTTCTTCGGCGCGCCCGCCTCGCCGGGCAACCTGAAGAACAACACGATGTTCCTGCCGTGGGCCGCTTCGCCTTCGGGCGCTCCGGTGCGCGACACGCTGCTGGTGACACAGCAGGGCACCGGCAAGCCGTGGCTCACGCTGCAGTCGATTGCCGCCGTGCAGCTGAAGGCGCCGTTCGCGGCCGGCTACGCCATCAAGAAGACCGTCACCCCGGTCGAGCAGGCCGTGGCCGGCAAGTACACGCGCGGCGACGTGCTGCGCGTGACGCTGGAGGTGAACGCCAGCGCCGACATGACCTGGGTCGTCATCAGCGACCCGATCCCGGGCGGTGCCACCATCCTGGGCAGCGGCCTGGGCCGCGACTCGCAGATCGCCACGCAGGGCGAGAAGAAGACCGGCGCCGGCTGGCCCGCGTTCGAGGAGCGCAGCTTCGAGGCCTTCCGCAGCTACTACGAGTATCTGCCCAAGGGCGTGGTGAAGATGGAATACACCGTGCGCCTGAACAACGTCGGCGACTTCGCACTGCCGCCGAGCCGCGTCGAAGCCATGTACGCGCCCGAGATGTTCGGCGAGACGCCGAACGCGCGGGTGAAGGTCGAGGCGGCGAAGTAGCCGCTTCGAAAGGGAGAACACCGTGGGCCTCGCTATCAGCATCGGCGTGCTCGCCGATCTGCTCGAACATGATCCCGAAGGGGCCGAATGGCTCCAGGAGGAATTGGCGGTGGTGAACAAGGTGCTGGCGGCGGCGGGCCTTCCGCCGCACGCCGAGCCCCGTGAACTGCCGCCGCTGCAATCGCGCGCGCGGATCGGCAGCTTTCCGTACTCGTTCATCCACTACCTGCGCCGGGCCTACGCGCACCGCGCGAACTCGCCCGGCTGGATGGCAACGCCGGTGGAGGACGGTGTCGACCCCTCGGAAGATCCGGTGGTGGAAGACGTGCTCTATAGCTCGCAGAGCCACCTGGTCTGCCACTCGGACGCGGAAGGCTTCTACGTGCCGGTCGATTTCGACGAGGTGCTGTATTCCGAACCCGACGGCGACGAGCAACTGGCCGGCGGCATGCTCGGCTCTTCCTACCGCCTGCTCGACGAACTCGTGCTGGTGGCGCCCGCGCTCGGCATCAGCCTCGTCGACGGCCAGCTGTCGGACGCGGAGGCCGAGCGAATCGGCAAGCTGATCGATGCCGACCAAGGCCTCTACCGGGAGTACGTGTCGTGGCTGCGGCTCTACGAATCGGCCCGGCTGAGCATCGCGCACAAGACGGCGATCGTCTTCAACTGAACCATGAACCCCTCCCCCATCGCGCGCCGGCTCGCCACCGTCACCCTGCTCGTGCGCGACTACGATGAAGCGATCCGCTTCTTCACCGAGGCGCTGCGCTTCGAGCTGATTGAAGACACACCGCGCGCCCCCGGCAAGCGCTGGGTGGTCGTCGCCCCCGCGCGCAACGCGGGTGCCGCGCTGCTGCTGGCCAAGGCGGTCACCGACGATCAGGAAGCCAGCATTGGCAGGCAGGCCGGGGGCCGCGTCTTCCTGTTCCTGCACACCTCGGACTTCGCGTCCGACCACGCCCACATGACGTCCCACGGCGTTCGCTTTCTCGAGGAGCCGCGCCACGAGCCGCACGGCATCGTGGCGGTCTTCCAGGATTTGTGCGGCAACAAGTGGGACCTGATCCAACCCGAAGACAACGCATGAGCGACAGCAGCACCACCGGCACCAGCCAAGCCCGCATCTTCTTCACCGGCAACCCCTGGCCCGAGGGCCATCCGGTGAAGGAATTTCGCTGGACCGCCGCCGTGCGCGACGGCCAGGTGTGGTTCGACCTGCATCTGCGCAGCGACGACTACGAGGCCGAGCGCGAGATCGAAGACCCCGAGGAAGAGGACGAGACCGAAGACGGCGAATACCGCGGCGACTGGCAGTCCGCTTCCGTCTGGACCAACTACCACCGCTGCACGCTTTCGTCGACGCACTGGGGCCAGGGCGACGGCTTCGCTGTCTTCGCGCTGGCCGACTACAGCCTCGAGAAGCTCGACGGCCTGGAGATCGTCGTGGACGAGCCGCCGCCCGAGGACATCGAGGACAACGTCTTCCACATCTACCTGCTGGGCCACGACGCGGCCGCGGCGCACCGCGTGCGCTTCGACCGCATTCCGGGCAGCGACCGCTTCAACATCACCTGGACCGGCAGGATCGCGCTGGCCTACACGGGCGACTACGAATACAAGTACGAGTTCGCCGCCCACCTGTACGACGTGCAAGCGCCCTCGCTGTCAGGACTTTGAAATGAAAGACATGCGCTTCGCGCTCGCCGGCCTTCTGCTGCTGCCCTTGTCCGCATTGGCCGCATCGGGCGATGCGCCTGTGTCGGTCGACTACCGCTGCCTGACGGAATCGGCCGCGCAGACGATCCGCCTGGAATGGCGCATCTTTTCCGACCCCAACAGCAACTGGTCCGGTGGCTACGTCAGGTACAAGGGTTCGTCGAAGGTGATACCGATCGTGCCGGTGAAGAGCGAGGTCGGCGACAAGCCCGAAGGGCGGCCGTGGGAATACATCACCACCTGGGCGGAGATCGTCGACGGGCGCATCGCAGGCCAGTACGTGGTGACGACCCAGGGCGCGAACATCTACGGCTTCGACTACAAGAATCTGCGCAACGGCAAGCAGTATTCGTTCTCGCAGGACATCGGCTCCGACGACGGCAAGAAGTGCAGTTGGTAACCGCCGGAATCCATCGCATCGGCCTAAACTGCCTGTCCCCTCTTCCTCAGGAGACAGGCCATGACCACGCTTGAAATCGCGAACCAGCTCGTCGCGTTGTGCCGGCAGGGAAAGTTCGAAGACGCGAAATCGCTCTATGCCGATGACGCCGTGAGCGTCGAGGCGGGCGCGCCGCCGGGCGGCCAGCGAGAGGCGGTGGGCCTGGCGGCCATCGAGGCCAAGGGCAAGTGGTGGACCGACAACCACGAAGTGCATTCGTTCAAGATCACGGGTCCCTGGCCGCACGACGACCGCTTCATCGTCGGCTTCGAGTTCGACGTGACCATGAAGGCCACCGGCCAGCGTTTCAAGATGGAAGAAGCCGGCCTGTACACGGTGCGCAATGGCGCGATCGTGCGGGAAGAATTTTTCTATTCGATGGGCGGTTAGCCACCCCTTCCATTACGGGCGTAACCGGCGTAACGGTTACGCCGGTTACGGCAGTGACGACAAGCATTGCCGCCCGCGTTGTCGCGGCGCGAGGGTGGCCGGAAGATTCGCGTCGTCTCAACTTCCGCTTCCCGCGCTTCCATGCCCTCTTTCACACCCGACGAACAACGCCGCGCCCTGCTGCTTCGTGGCGGCGCAACCATCGCCGCGCTCGCCACCACCTGGCACGGCGGCCTGGCCCATGCGGCCACCACGCCCGATGCAGCCATCGAAGAGCGAGCGGATCTGGCCAGGCATTTCACCGCCGCGGGCATGCCCGGCACCTTCGCGCTGTTCGACGCCGCCACGACCAAGCTCACGCTGGTCGACGCCAAGCGCGCGGGCCAGCGCTTCGTGCCCGCCTCGACCTACAAGATTCCCAACAGCCTGATCGCGCTCGAGACCGGCGCGGTGAAGAACATCGACGAAGTGCTTCCTTACGGTGGCAAGCCGCAGCGCCGCCAAGAGTGGGCGCACGACATGAACCTGCGCGATGCGATTCGCGTGTCGAACCTGCCTGTCTACCAGGGGGTGGCGCGTCGCATCGGCATGGCGCGCATGAAAGAGTGGATCGCGCGCCTGCACTACGGCAACGAAGCGCTGGGCGACGTGGTCGACCGTTTCTGGCTCGACGGGCCGCTGAAGATTTCCGCGATAGAGCAGGCGCGCTTTCTCGCGCGGCTCGGACAGCGCCAGTTGCCGCTGTCCGCACGCACGCAGGACATGGTGCACGACATCACCCTCATCGAGAAAACGCCGACGCATGCGCTGCACGCCAAGACGGGCTGGTACTACAAGCCGCCGGAGTCGCTCGGCTGGTGGGTGGGATGGGTCACGGGCGCGGACGGCAACGTGAAGAGCTTCGCGCTCAACATGGACATGCGCCGCGACGAAGATGCGCCGAAGCGCCTGACAATCGGCCGCGCGCTGCTGGCCGACCTGGGCGTGATGCCGGACACGACACGCTGATGCGGCGCAGCATGCTCCGCCCCCGCTTCATCGCATGCGCCGTTGCGGCACTGCTCGCCACGGTCTCTTCGCAGGCGGAACCGCTGAGCTTCGCCACGCCGCCGGCCGAGATCGCCGCGCGCGTGATGCACGACGCGCCCGGCAGCATCGTGGTCGGCGTCTCGCGCCAGGGCAATGCGCGCTTCGCGATGCAGCACAACAGCGTCGCGCAGGTCGGCCCGGTGCGGGAGATCGCGGCGGACGGGCAGCCGATCTTCGAAGTCGGCTCTATCAGCAAGCTCTTCACCGGCGTGTTGCTGGCACAGGCGGTCGAGCGCGGCGACCTGTCGCTCGACGACACGCTCGGCACACTGCTGGCCGGCCAGGTGACGCTGCCGTCCGAGGTCGCCTCCATCACGCTTCGGCAACTGGTGACGCACACCGCCTGCCTGCCCGGCATGCTGCCGGGTTCGCCCTCGATGACCGACGGCAACCCGTTCGCGCGCACCGATCGCAATCGCTTGCTCACGGGCCTGTCGACGCTGAAGCTCGACCGCGCACCGCCCTGCAATGGCCCCTACAGCAGCCTGGGACTGGGCCTGCTCGGGCAGGTGCTCGCGGACCATTACGGCAAGCCCTGGGAAATGCTGGTGCAGGAGAACATCGCAGCGCCGCTGGGCATGAAGGACACGATGCAGCATCTCGGCTCGGAGACCACCCGCCTCGCGCCCGGCTACGAGGACAAGGCGCCGCGCGCACCATGGGACTTCGACGCGCTCGCGGGTGCCGGCGCCCTGCGTTCCACGGCGGCCGACCTGCTGGTGTTCGCGCGCGCACTCATGGCCGGCCGCAAGGGTCCGCTGGGCGCGGCGGCGGAACGCGCGCTCGCGCCGCTGGGCCATGACGACAAGTACGAGTTGGGCTACGCCATCCGCATCCGCGAGAAGGCCGGCCGCACGCTCTACTTTCATACCGGTCAGACGGGCGGCTATCGCGCGCTGCTGGTGTTCGCGCCGGCCACGCAGGAGGCGGCGGTGATGGTGGCCAGCAATGCATCGGCGGGAGCTGCGCGCATGGCGGACGACATCACGGCGGAACCGCCAGTTCGGCGATATCGACCGCGGCGCAGCCACGGCCAACCGTAAGTGCACTTGCCGAGGGCGGCCGGATCGAATACCGGCAAAATGCCCCGCAGGTGCCCTCATGAATACAAGATTTGTCGAAGCCTTCCTCTGGGCCGCGCGGCTCGGCAGCTTCCGCGCGGCCAGCGACCGGCTCCACATCACGCAGGCGGCGGTGTCCAACCGCGTCGCCTCCCTCGAAGAAGACATCGGCGCGCGCCTGTTCGAACGCGACGCGCGCGAGCTGCGGCTCACGCCGGTGGGCGTGCGGCTCATGGACTACGGCGAACGGCTGCTCGAGCTGCGCCGCGAGATCGTCTCGCTCGGCCGTCCGCGCGAAGACCTCCTCGGCCTCGTGCGCATCGGCGCCATCGAGACCGTGGTCCACACCTGGCTGCTGGGCTTTCTCACCAACCTGCGCTCCACCTACCCGGGCATCGAGGTGCAGCTGACCTCCGAGACCACGCTGGCGCTGCACCGCGGCCTGCGCGAAGGCGCGCTGGACATCGCGCTGCAGACCGACCACATCGCCGGCGCGGGCATCGTGAGCACGCCCTGCCTTCCGATGCCGATGGGCTGGGTCGGCGCACCGGGCGCGGAGCCGGTGCAGACCGTCGACCAGCTGCTGCGCCAGCCCGTGCTGACCATGAGCCCCGGCTCGCAACCGCACGAGGCGCTCAAGAACCTCTACCGCGCCGTCGGCATTCCGCTGGGCAAGGTGCACTGCGTGAGCTCGATCTCCGCGCTGGCGCGGCTGGTGAAGGCGGGCTTCGGCAACGCGCTGGTGCCGCTGCCGCCGGTGTACGAATACGTGGCGGCCGGGGACGTGCGCATCGTCGAGTGCGACGCGCTCATCTCGCCGCAACGACTGGTGGTGAGCCACCTGGAGGCGGCCGATTCCGACGCCATCCGCCTCGTGGCCGAGCTGGCCTGCCGCGCGTCCGACCAGTTCACGGCCTCCGCCGTCGCACCAACCTGGCGCGGAACGACAGAGGGTTAACCCTCAAAACAGCGCATTCATGCCCCATGAAGGGGCCAGTAATTCTTGTGGCTGTCGCCCAGAAAAACTCGTTTGTGACAGCACGGCCCCGCGGCGGAAGATCGCGCCTTCATTTTTCGAAGGCCCGCCCGCCCCTGTGCCGCCATGACCGCAACCGACTCCATCCTCTCTACTGAAACCGCCACGGCGAACATCAACGGCCTGCTGTTCGTCGCCTCCGACGTCGATCCCGCCGACGACGCCGACTTCAACCGCTGGTACGACCGCGAGCACGTGGAAGAGCGCGTGCGCATCCCCGGCTTTCTCTCGGGCGCGCGCTACTTCTCGCTCGAAGGCGGACGCAAGTACCTGGGCCTGTACCGCACCGAATCGCTGGCCGTGTTCCGTTCCGCCGGCTACCGCGCCGCATTCGAGAAGCAGACACCCTGGTCGGTCGCCAACCTCGACCGCATGCGCCAGCCGATCCGCCGCGTGTGCGCCGTGCAGGCCGTCACCGGCTTCGGCAGCGGCAGCCACGCCGTGGTGCTGCCGCTGGCAGCGGCAGCCGAAGCGCCTGTCGCTGGCGCGGAACGCGCCGGACGCCAGTTGGCCGAGCAGGCAGGCTTCGTGCAGTCGTACCTGCTCGTGCCCGACGCCACGCTCAGCACGCCGCTGCCGCGTGAAGCCACCGAAGGCCGCGTGCTGCAGCCCATGCTGGTCGTCGAGACCAGCAGCGCCGACGCCGCCCGCGCCGCGCGCGCCACGGCGGCCGCCGCGCTCGACGCCGACCCCGCCACCGGCTGGCTGCTCGCGCTCGGCTGGAAGCTGAGCGCGGCCGAGCTGCGCTGACCCGATCCGACTTTCATGTCTCCACCGAACAAAGGTATCTCCATGACCGAACATGTTCTTCCCTCGCCGGCCACCGCTGGCGCCGCGCCCGCCGCGCCGCCCCCGAAGATGGGCCGGCTGGCCATGGCCAGCTCCATCGGCACCACGCTGGAGTGGTATGACTTCACCGTCTACAACATCATGGCGGCGCTGGTCTTCAACGCGGTGTTCTTCCCGTCGTTCGACCCGCTGACCGGCACCATCCTGGCCTTCTCGACCTACGCGGTCGGCTACATCTCGCGCCCGCTGGGCGGCGTGGTATTCGGCCACCTGGGCGACCGGCTGGGCCGCCGCTTCGTGCTGGTGGCCACGCTGGTCATCATGGGCGTTTCCACCGGCCTGATGGGCCTCCTGCCCACCTACGCGACATGGGGCATCTGGGCGCCCGTGACGCTGGTCGCGTTGCGCTTCGTGCAGGGCGTGGCGCTCGGCGGCGAATGGGCCGGCGCGGTGCTGCTGTCGATGGAACACGGCAAACCCGACGAGCGCGGCCGCAATGCCTCGTTCACGCAGGTCGGCCCGTCGTGCGGCACGCTGATCGGCACCGGCTTCATCGCCATCGTGTCGGCCTGGCTGAGCCCGGAAGACTTCCAGAGCTGGGGCTGGCGCATTCCGTTCATCTCCAGCGTCGCGCTGGTGCTGTTCGGCCTGTGGCTGCGCCGCGGTGTCGACGAGACGCCGGTGTTCCGCGAGATGGAAGAGAGGAAGGCCACCGCCAAGACGCCCATCAAGGAAGTGTTCACGCAGCACTGGCGCAGCCTGCTGGTGGCCGGCGGCTCGCGCATCGGCTCCGACGTGCTGTATGCGCTGGTGGTGGTGTTCACCCTGACCTACGTGACCACGGTGCTGCACCTGTCGCGTCCGCTGGCGCTCACCGCCACCATGATCGGCGCGGCCTGCAACGCGGTTGCGGTGCCGTGGTTCGGCAGCCTGTCGGACCGCATCGGCCGCCGCCCGGTCTACATTGCCGGCGCGCTGCTGGGCATGGTGTGGGCCTTCGTGTTCTTCGTGCTGATGGACAGCGCGCACCCGATCGCCATCTGCGCGGCGGTGGTGGTGGGCCTGTTGATCCACGCAATGATGTACGGCCCGCAGGCCGCCTTCGTGACCGAGCAGTTCCCCGGCCGCGTGCGCTATGCCGGCGCCTCGCTCGCCTACACGCTGGCGGGCATCCTGGGCGGCGGCTTCGCGCCGCTGATCATCGCGAGCCTGTTCAAGTCGTGGGGCAGCACCGCCGCCGTGTCGCTGTACGTGGTGGCCGCACTGGGCGTGACGCTGATCGCCCTGCTGGTGGCCCGCGAAACCGCCAAGCGCCCCCTGGAAAGCTGAGACACACATGAGCTTGAATCTGCGTTTTGCCTGCGAGACCGTCGAAGCCGACGGCAACCGCACCACCGCCCTGCACACCGTCGCGCCCAGCGCGCTGGTGGTGGCCGGCTGGACCGGCCGCGACGTCGCGGCCATCGAACACCACATCGAAGAGCTGGCCGCGCTCGGCGTGCCGCGCCCTTCGAGCGTGCCGCTGTACTACCGCGTCGCCACGCAACTGCTGACCCAGTCGCCCGCCATCGAGGCACTGGGCGACCAGAGCTCGGGAGAGGCGGAGCCGGTGTTCTTCTTCTCGCGCGGCGAGTGGTGGCTGAGCGTGGCCTCGGACCACACCGACCGGCATGTCGAGAGCTACTCCGTGGCCGTGTCGAAGCAGATGTGCGCGAAGCCGGTGGCCGAGACCGCCTGGCGCTGGTCCGACATCGCGGCGCACCAGGACTCGCTGGAGCTGCGCTCGCGCATCTTCGAGGACGGCCGCTGGGTCGACTACCAGCGCGGCACGCTCGCATCGATCCGCCCGCTGGCCGCACTGCGCGAAGGCATGGCCCATGCCGACATCGCGCCCGAAGGCCTGTTCATGACCTGCGGCACGCTCGGCGCGCTGCCCAACGCGAAGGGCGAAGGCATCCGCCCCGCCGCGCAGATGGAAATCGAACTGCACGACCCGCTGCTGCGCCGGCGCATCGTGCATCGCTATGCGGTCGAAGCACTGCCCGTGGTGGCCTGACGATGAACGACGACTTCACCATCTCCTTCCTGCGCGCACGCATCGCGCGCGGCGAGCTGTCGCACGAAGCGCTGGTCGAGCAGGTGCTCGAAGCGGCCGGGCAGCCCGCCGCACAGCACGTGTTCACCCGGCTCTACGCCGACGCGGCACTCGCCGCCGCGCGCCATGCCGACGCGGCGCGCAAGGCCGGCCTCGAGCTGCCAACACTCGCCGGCCTGCCCGTGTCGGTCAAGGACCTCTACGACATCGCCGGCGAGACCACCATGACCGGCTCCGCCGTGTGCGCGGGCGAACCGGCGGCCGCGCACGACGCGGCGGCTGTCGCGCGGCTGCGCACGCAGGGCGCGGCCATCGTCGGCAAGACCAACATGACCGAGTTCGCGTTCTCGGGCGTGGGCATCAACCCGCACTACGGCACGCCGCGCAATCCGGCCGACGCGCAGACGCCGCGCATTCCGGGCGGTTCGTCGTCGGGAGCGGCGGTGTCGGTCGCGCTCGGTCTCGCGGTGGCCGGGCTGGGTTCTGACACCGGCGGCTCGATCCGCATTCCCGCCGCGCTGTGCGGCATCGTCGGCTTCAAGAGCACGCAGTCGCGCGTGCCGCGCACCGGCGCCTTCGAACTCGCGCGCTCGCTCGACACCGTCTGCGCCATGGCCCGCAGCGTGGAAGACTGCCTGACAGCGGATGCCGCCATTGCCGACGCGCCGCTCGCGGTGCGCCGTCGCCCGCTGCAGGGCATGCGCCTGGCGGTGCCGCGCACGCTGATGTTCGACGACATCGAGCCGGCAGTGGCCGCCGCCTTCGAACGCGCATTGCAGGCGTTGTCGAAAGCCGGCGCGCAGGTGGTGGACATCACGCTGGCCGAGCTCGCCGAGATCGCGACCGTCAACGCACCCGGCGGTTTCTCGCCGGTAGAAGCCGCCGCCGTGCACCGCGAGCGCTTTGCCGCCAAGCGTGACGGCTTCGACGCCCGCGTGGCCGCGCGCATCGCGCTCGGCACCGAAGTGCGCGCCGCCGACTACATCGCCATGCAGGATCGTCGGCGCGACTGGATCGGCCGCGTCGAACATGCCATCGAAGGCTTCGACGCCCTCGTGTGCCCGACCGTGCCCATCGTCGCACCGCCCATCGCCGCGCTGGCGGAAGACGCGGCCTTCTTCAAGGCCAACGGCCTGCTGCTGCGCAACACCTTCGCGATCAACCTGCTCGACGGCTGCGCCTTCAGCCTGCCCTGCCATGCGACGGGCGAACTGCCGGTCGGGCTGATGCTGGCTTCGGTACGCGGCGACGACGCGCGGCTGGCGGCGGTGGCGCTGGCGGTGGAGGCGGCCTTGTCGGCGCAGCGCCGGTAGACGCGCGCGCCGCTTTTCCGGGCCGGGGAGTCAGGTCCGCGGGGCCGTCATCGGCTATGGTCTTGCGCATGTCGCACTCACAGCCCACCCTTGAAGGCCCCCGGATCGCTCTTCGCCCGCTGCTCGCCTCCGACGCGGCCGCCCTCGTCGATGCCGCCGCCGACGGCGAACTCTGGAACCTGCCGTTCACGGTCGTGCCCTCGGCCGCGACGGTCGACGCCTACCTGCGAACCGCGCTCGACGGCCGCGCCGCGGGCAGCGTGATGCCGTTCGCCACCTTGATCCGAGAGACCGGCCGCGTGATCGGCTCCACCCGCTTCTGGAAGATCGACCGGATCAATCGTAAGCTCGAAATCGGCAGCACCTGGATCTCGGCTTCCTGGCAGAAGACCTTCGTCAACACCGAGGCCAAGTACCTCATGCTGCGCCACGCCTTCGAAGAGATGGCCTGCGTGCGCGTGCAGCTCACCACCGACGAGATCAACGCGAAGTCGCGCGCGGCCATCCTGCGGTTGGGCGCCAAACAGGAAGGCATCGTCCGCCACGAGCGGATCATGCCGGACGGACGCAAGCGCAACTCGGTGCGCTTCAGCATCATCGACGACGAGTGGCCGGAAGTGAAAGCCCGGCTCGAGGCCCGTCTTCACGCATCGCAGGAGCCCAAGCCATGAGCCAGATCGAGGTCGTCCCCACGGACGAATCCCATTTCGAAAGCCTGCACCGTGCGCTCGATGTCGTCGCCCGCGAGCACAAGTACCTCGCGCTGACCGAGGCGCCGCCTCTGGCGCAATCGGTCGCCTTCTACCGCAACGTGATCGCCAGCGGCTTTCCGCACCTCGTGGCGGTAGATGGCGAGCGGGTGGTCGGCTGGTGCGACGTGTCGCCCCTCTTCGGCCATTCGCGCGCGCACATCGGCGTGCTGGGCATCGCGCTCCTGCCCGAGGCGCGCGGACAGGGCTTGGGCGCCCGGCTGCTGCAGGCCGCCATCGACCGGTCGTGGGCGCGCGGGCTGACCCGCATCGCGCTGCACGTGCGCGCGGACAACCTCAACGCCAAGGCGCTGTACGAGCGGCTCGGCTTCGAGCACGAAGGCATCGTGCGCCGCGCCAGCCTGATCGACGGCGTCTATCACGACGCCCATGCGATGGCCCTGCTTCGCTAGACTGGCGCGATCTCGACTTCGAACGGAGAGCTCCCATGTGCCGCAGCATCAAGACCCTCTACAACTTCGAGCCCCCCGCCACCGAGCAGGAGATCCGCGCCGCCGCGCTGCAGTTCGTGCGCAAGCTCAGCGGCTTCAGCGTGCCGTCGAAGGCCAACGAAGAAGCCTTCGAGCGCGCGGTCGACGAGGTGGCGGCAACCGCGGCCCGGCTGATCGAGTCGATGGTCACGACGGCCGAACCCAAGGACCGCGCGGTCGAGGCCGAGCGCGCCAAGGCCCGCTCGGCGGCGCGCTTCGGCGCCGTGCCCGGCTGAAAAACCCCGCCGCTGCCCGACGGCACGGCATTTGATATGGTGCTTGCCGGCTGCTCCATCGATCGGGAGCGGCGAGAAAAAGCACATGAAAAAGACCTACACCGGTGGCTGCCACTGCGGCGCCGTGCGATTCGAAGCCGACATCGACCTCAGCCTGGGCACCCTGCGCTGCAACTGCGCCATCTGCACGCAAACCCGCTTCTGGCCGGCCATCGTCGCGACCGACGCATTCCGGCTGATCGAAGGCGAATCCGAACTCAGCGAGCAGATGCTCGACACCCGCAACAGCCACTACATCGTCTGCAAGCACTGCAGCGTGCGCTCTTTCGGCGTGGGCCATTCGCCCGAGACCGGCGCGAGCGCCTACGGCGTGAACGTGACTTGCCTGGACGACGTGGACCTCGACGACCTCGCCAACTCGCCGATCAGCTACGTGGACGGACACCGCGGCACCTGGCACGTGGCGCGAACGGCCATCGGCACCTGAGCAAGAGAAGAAAAGCTTTCCGCAAGAACAACCACCATCTGGAGACAAGCACATGCCCATCGAACTCTGGCTCGCCTTCGTCGCGGCCTCCGTCGTCCTGCTGATCATTCCGGGGCCGACCATCCTCACGGTCATCAGCTATTCGATGTCGCACGGCCGCCGCGCCAACGTGCCGCTGGTGGCGGCCGTGGCGCTCGGCGACTCCACCGCGCTGGTGGTGTCGCTGCTGGGCCTTGGCGCGCTGCTCTCGGCCTCGGCCTTCTGGTTCACGGTGGTGAAGTGGGCGGGCGGCCTTTATCTGCTGTACCTGGGCATCAAGCTGCTGCGGGCCGGCATCTCGCCGAGCGAAATCGCCAAGCCTGCGGCGCCCGTTTCGCGCTGGCGGCTGTTCGCCAACACCTACCTGGTGACGGCGCTGAACCCCAAGGGCATCGTTTTCTTCGTGGCCTTCCTGCCGCAGTTCATCAGCCCGACCGTGGACGTGACGCGGCAGATGTGGGTGCTGGCCCTGACCTTCGTGGCGCTGGCCGCGACCAACGCCACGCTCTACGCGGTGTTCGCGGCATCGGCGCGCAAGCTGCTTTCTTCGCCGCGCGCGCAGAGGCGCTTCAATCTCGCGGGCGGCTCGCTGCTGAGCGCGGCGGGCATCTGGGCGCTGATGGCGCGCAGGCCCGGCTGAAGCGGCGCGTAATCAGTTGCGGTACGGATTATTCGGCGCGCGGTCGTAGCGGTTGGGCACACCGTCGCCGTCCCTGTCGCGGTCGTAGCGATTCGGCACGCCGTCGCGGTCGCGGTCGCCGTATTGAGCGCGCGGCGGCGGCGGGCGGTCGTAGACCGGGGTCACGCAGCCGGCCAGGATGGCAGAGGCGGCCAGGAGTAGCGCCAGTGTCTTCGTCGTCATGAGAGTTCTCCTGATAGTGGTTGTGGGACCGGCGATCGCCTCCTGCGAGCCGGCGTGTGCGAACTTTGGAATGAAGCGCACACCTCTGCCATGAGGCCCGCGCCCCGTCCCCGGGTAGGCCGGCATCCCGAGGTGCTTCGCGGAGAATGTCACCGCCACATACTTCCCGAAACGACGTCCTTCTTCATGCAGTTCGCGCCTCCCTCCTTCGACCGCAAGGCCCTGGCCTTCGCCCTGCTCGCGGCGGTTTGCGCGCAACCGGCGCTGGCCCTCGTGAGCTTCGAGGAAGTGAAGCGTGACTTCCGCTCGTCGGACACCGCCGTGCTCGACCGCAACGGCGAACTGCTGCAGCGCGTGCGCACCGACCCCACCGTGCGGCGCGGCCAGTGGACGCCGCTGGCCGACGTGTCGCCGGCCCTGCGCACGGCGATGGTGCTGAGCGAGGACAAGCGCTTCTACGAACACAGCGGCATCGACTGGCGCGCCGTGTCCGCAGCGGCCTGGGGCAACCTTTGGAACACGCGCACGCGCGGCGCCTCGACCATCACGATGCAGCTCTCCGGCCTGCTCGACGACGATCTGCGACGCGCCTCGGGTGGCCGCAGCTTCACGCAGAAGATCGGCCAGACGGTGGCCGCCGCGCAGTTGGAGCGCAACTGGCGCAAGGACCAGATCCTGGAGGCCTACCTGAACACCGTGCCGTTCCGCGGCGAGATCGTGGGCATCGACGCGCTCTCGCGCACGCTCTTCGGCAAGGCGCCGAGCGGGCTCGACGCGCGCGAAGCCGCCGTGGCCTCGGCGCTGGTGCGCGCGCCCAATGCCAAGCCCGCGCTGGTGGCGCAGCGCGCCTGCGAGGTGCTGCGCACCATGGAGCCGCAGCAGAAGGTCGACTGCGAGGCGCTGGACATGTTCACCAGCGCCGCGGTGCAGCGCCGGGCCTTCGAGCCGAACGAGGGCATCGCGCCCCACGCGGCGAGGCGGGTGCTGCGCGAGATGCGGGATGCGAACGCGGCGGCGGACCCGGCGAAGAAAGGCAAGGACAAGGAAGCCAGCGTGCGAACCACACTGCGCGCGCCGCTGCAGCGCTTTGCGCTCGACACGCTGCAGCGCCACCTGCGCGAACTGCGCGACCGCCATGTGGAGGACGGCGCGCTCGTCGTGCTCGACAACGCCACCGGCGAAGTGCTGGCATGGGTCGGCTCCTCGGGCCCGCTGAGCCAGGCGGCCGAGGTCGACGGCGTGACCGCGCTGCGCCAGCCCGGCTCCACGCTCAAGCCGCTGCTCTACGGGCAGGCCATTGCCGAGCGGCGCATCACCGCCGCCTCGCTGATCGAGGACTCGTCGGCGCAGATCAGCACCGCCAGCGGCCTCTACATTCCGCAGAACTACGACCGCCGCTTCAAGGGCCCGGTGTCGGCGCGCACCGCGCTGGCCGCCTCGCTCAACGTGCCGGCCGTGCGAACGCTGGTGATGGTGTCGCCCGAAGCCTTCGCGCGCGAGCTGCGCGCCGCCGGCCTGCCGCTGCGCGAAAGCGGCGACTACTACGGCTACAGCCTTGCGCTCGGCAGCGCCGAGGTGTCGCTGCTGTCGCTCACCAACGCCTACCGCATGCTGGCCAACGGCGGACGCTACGGCACGACGACGCTGACCGCGCGGCCGACGCCCACGGCCCCCACGGCCGCCGACAAGGCCAGGGCCGCCGAGCCGCCCCTGCTCGACCCGCGCGCCGCCTTCATCGTCGGCGACATCCTCTCCGACCCGAACGCGCGCACCCGCACCTTCGGCCTGGACAGCATCCTCTCCACCCGCTTCTGGACCGCCGTGAAGACCGGCACCAGCAAGGACATGCGCGACAACTGGGCCGTGGGCTGGTCGCAGCGCTACACGGTCGGCGTGTGGGTGGGCAACGCCAGCGGCGCTTCGATGTGGGACGTGAGCGGCACCAGCGGCGCGGCGCCGGTGTGGGCCGAGGTGATGCGCTTCCTGCACGCGCGCGAGCCCAGCCGCGCGCCGGCGCCGCCTGCCGGCGTGGTGCAGGCGCATGTGGAATTCGGCCCCGGCGCCGACGGCGGCCCGCTGGAGGCTGCGCGCGACGAATGGTTTTTGCAAGGCACCGAGCAGCCCCTGTTCGCACTCGACACCGGCATGGCCGGCAGCGCCGCGTCGGCGCGCATCACCGCGCCGGCCGACGGCACCATCATCGCGGTCGACCCCGACATTCCGCCGCTGCGCCAGCGCGTGCGCTTCGAATCCGAAGGGCGCGGCGTGCAGTGGCGCATCGACGGCAAGCATTTCGCGCGCGGCAACAGCGCGCAGTGGCTGCCCTGGCCGGGGCGTCACGTGATCGAACTGGTCGACGGCTCGGGCAAGGTGGTCGATCAGCGCCGCATCGAAGTGCGCGGCGCGGGCGTCGTGACCAAGAGCGCGAAGCGATGAGGACGGCCTTGCCGAATTCCGCTGCGCACGGCTGGCTTCGCCAGGTCGCCTTGATGTTGCTGATGGCCATGGCGTTCGCGCTGGGCCTTCCCGCGCAGGCCAAGCCGGTGCCCGTGCCCGCGATGAGTTCGCGCGTGGTCGACCTCACGAAAACGCTGAGCGCCGACGACGCCAGCTCGCTGCGCTACGACATCTCCGTCATCGAGCAGCTCACGCAGGCCCAGTTGGCGGTGCTGATCGTGCCGACCACGGGCGAAGACTCGATCGAGCAGTTCGCCACGCGCGTCTTCGCGCAGTGGAAGCTCGGCCGCAAGGACGAGAACGACGGCGTGCTGCTGCTGGTTGCGCTCAAGGACCGCCGCATGCGCATCGAGGTGGGCACGGGCCTGGAAGGCCGCATCACCGACATCCAGGCGGCCCGCATCATCGACGGCGAGATGACGCCGCGCTTTCGCCAGGGCGACTTCGCGGGCGGCGTGAAGGCCGCGGTGCAGTCGCTGTCGCAGCTGATCAGCGCGCCTCAGCTGCAGGCGGTGGAAGAAGAGCCGCCGGCCGAACCGCGCAACGAGGAATCGTCGCCGCTGCACCGCGTGATCGATGCGTTCTCGACCGAATCCAGCCAGTCGCGCATCAACCTGGCCTTGCTCGCGGTGATGCTCTGGACCATCGGCGTGGGCGTGTGGCACGGCAGCCGGCCTCGCCCTGTCGCGCCGCGCGTGGTGTCGCACGGCACCGGCAAGCGGGGACGGAAAGGCCGGCGCATGGACGCGCATCGGGCACAGCGCGAAGGCGCTCTCTGGGCCGACCTGAAGACCGAGCCCGCCTCGCCGGCGCGGCGGCGCTGGCCGACCGTGCTGGGCCTGCTCGCGGCCGGCCCGGTGGCCGCGACGCTGGCGCTGATGAACCTCGCGATGCCGTTCATCCTCTTCATGCCGGTCGGCTTCATGTACGGGGTCGGCTACCTGTCGGGCCGGTTCAAGACCGCGCGCTATGTGTTCATCTGCATCGCGCTGGCGATCGCGGGGCTCATCGCGCTCGGCTTCTACCTGGGCGCCGACAAGGTGCCGTTGATCATCGCGGGCGTGTTCGTCGCCGGCTTCATCGCCATCGGCATTGCGGCGATCGTGGTGGGCGTGCGCGTCCATTGGCAGCGCGGCGTGCTGGGCTTCATGGTGCGACTGGCGCTGGTGACGGGCGTCATCGGTTTCGCGTTCGTGCAACTGCGCCCGGGCCCGGACCCTGACGAAATCTGGCTCGTGATGGCGCTCGTGAGCTTCATCGCGCTGGTGTTCGGCTTCTTTCCCGCCACCGGCGGCGGCAGCGGCAACGGAGACGACGACGACAGCGACAGCGGCTGGAGCAGCAGTTCCTCGAGCAGCAGCAGCAGCAGTTCGTCGGACAGCAGTTCCTCGTCCTCTGACAGCGGCGGCGGCTCCAGCAGCGGCGGCGGTGCTTCCGGCAGCTGGTAGCCCCTGCTAGAACGACCTGAAGATGCTCAGGACGTAGTCGACGAAGGTCTTGATCTTCGGGGAATTGCGGCGCGACGGCAGATAGACCAGGTTGATTTCCTGCGGCTTCAGCTTCACTTGCGGCAGCACCGGCAGCAGCAGCCCCATGTCCAACTGCGGTTGCGCCAGCGACACCGGCACCAGGGCAATGCCGCGGGCCGACAGCGCCAGTTGCAGGATCAACTCGAGGTCGTCCGACTGGAACACGCTCTCCACGCGAATGCGGTGGGTCTTGTCGAGGGTCGCGAGGTTCACCTCCCGCTTGCGCCGCTCCTCGCCGGTGGTCAGGAACACATGCCGTGAAAAGTCCTGCAGGTTCTCGATGGCCGGGTGCGGCGCCAGGTAGTCGGGCGCGGCGCACAGCATCAGCGGCTCGTCTTTCAGGTGACGCGCCACGAGTTCGTCGCAGCCGTCTCGCCCGCGGCGAATGGCCACGTCGGCCTCGTCGCGGAACAGGTCCGCGCGGTCGTTGCCGGTCTCGACCACCACTTCGAGCCGCGGATGGGCTGTCATGAACGGCGGCAGATGGCTCATGAGCAGCTCCCTGCCGTAGTAGTGCGGCACCACGATGCGCAGCCGGCCCGTCACCGCGTCGCCGCCGGAAGACAGGTTGAGCATGACGTCGTCCAGGATGGTCAGCACATGCTGCGCCGCCACCAGGAATTCGCGCCCCTCCTCGGTCAGCGCGAAGCGCGTGGAGCCGCGGTGCAGCAGCAGATGGCCCACCGTGGCTTCCAGCCGCTGGAGCTGGCGCGAGGCGGAGGCCTTGGGTACGTTCAGCACATCGGCGGCGGGGGTCAGTCCTCCCAACTGCGCGGCTTTCGTGAACAGCCGCACGTCCGACAAAGAAAAGTCCTTCATTTCAGATTCGACGTGATCCGTTTTTCCTGTTCTCTCCCGGGGCGCTCCCCAGAGGCGTGCCGGCGGGAGGGCCGAACGCCGAGCAAAGCAACTTAAAGATTCATAAGTGACCTTTAGTTTCATTTTCCGGCAGCTCACAGACAATTGGTAACGTTCGAATCAACGTTTCGTGAAGGTGGGGAAAAGTTCACCTTTTTGCTGCAAATCTTCGAATCCAGCTTGCACAATCGAGCGAACAAGGGTCAGACAGTCGCGCGCCGCGAAAGCGAGCAACCACCGCGCTCCTGGCCCGGGCTTTGCGCAGCGGGCAAAATTCGTCCAATCATTGAATGAATAGGCCCTTTCAGATGCTTGCTCAAGCCCCTCGCACCTCCCTGGCGGACGCCGCCGCCGAAAGCATCCGCGCCGAAATCTCCGGCGGCCGCTGGGCTGTCGGCAGCCGAATTCCCATCGAGCCTCAACTCGCCCTGCTGCTGGGCGTGAGCCGCGGCACGGTGCGCGAGGCGGTCAAGACGCTGGTGTCGCGCGGCCTGCTCGAAGTGCGCCAGGGTTCAGGCACCTATGTGCGTTCCGGCTTCGACCCCTCTTCCAGCCTGCAGAAAATGCGCCGCGCCAGCCTGCGCGACCAGTTCGAAGTGCGCCGCGCGCTCGAGGTCGAGGCGGCCCGGCTCGCCGCGGTGCGCCACACGGCCAAGGACCTGCGCCGGCTGAACACGCTGCTCGACAAGCGCGGCGTGCCCGACGAGAGCGACGACGGCGCCAGCTTCATCGAACGCGACCTGGCTTTTCACCTAGCCATCGTCGACGTATCGGGCAACCTCGCGCTGGCCGAGACCTGCCGCTTCATCACCGGCTACATCAAGGAAACGATCGTCAGCACCCTGGGCACCGTGCTGCCCGAGCCCGACGAGGCCGCGCACCGCTCCATCATCGAAGGCATCGCGAGCCGCGACCCCGATGTCGCCGCCGCGGCGGTGCGCGCCTTCATGGCGCCGATGATCAACGCGCTGGCGCTGGGCACGGCATGAGCGCCGCAGCCATCACGCGCGACGCCACCGTTCAACGTACGCAGCCCGCGCAACCCGGCGCCACCGAAGACCTGTTGATCGACACCGAGGCCGACAACAGGCCCGCGCCGCTCCCCACGCCCACCCCCAACCTGGGCCGGCGCATCCTGCTCGGCGCGAGCGTGGTGCTGATCGCGTTCAACCTGCGGCCGGTGTTCGCCAGCCTCTCGGTGGTGCTACCGGAAATCATCAAGGCCACGGGCCTGTCGGCCACCGCCGCGAGCCTGCTGACCACGCTGCCGATCGTCTGCCTCGGCGTGTTCGCGCCGCTGGCGCCCGGGCTCGGACGCCGCTTCGGCACCGAGCGCACGCTGCTCGGCTGCATGGTGCTGATCCTGCTGGGCACGATGCTGCGCGGCACCGGCAACATCCCGCTGCTGTTCCTGGCGTCGGCCATCGCGGGCAGCGGCATCGCGGTGTCGAACGTGCTGCTGTCGGGGCTGGTCAAGCGCGACTTCGCGAAGCAGGCGGCGCTGATGATGGGCCTCTACACCATGGCGGTGTGCGGCGGTGCCGCCAGCGCGGCGGGCCTTACGGTGCCCATCGAGCATGCGCTGGGCGGCGGCTGGACCATGGCACTGGCCATGTGGGCGCTGCCCGCAGCGGTGGTCACGCTGGTCTGGGCGCCGCAGGCGCTGCCGGTCAGGCCGGTGGCGAGCGAATCGGGCTTCACGGTGCGCGGGCTGTGGCGCGACCGGCTGGCCTGGCAGGTCACCTTCTTCATGGGGCTGCAGTCCGCCCTGGCCTACATCGTGATGGGCTGGCTCGCGCCGATCCTGCGCGAGCGCGGACTCGGCAGCGAGACGGCGGGCTACGTGGTGTCGCTGTCGGTCATGACGCAGGTGGTGACCTGCCTCGTGGTGCCGGCGCTGGCGGTGAAGCTGCGCAACCAGCGCGGGCTGGCCGTGGCGCTGGCGATGCTCACCGTCGCGGCCATGCTGGCGATGCTGTTCGCGCCGCTGGGCGGCGTGTGGCTGTGGGCGGTTCTGCTGGGCATTGCGCAGGGGGGCACCTTCGCGCTGGCGCTCACCATGATCGTGCTGCGTTCGCCCGATTCGCACGTGGCCGCGCACCTGTCGGGCATGGCGCAAGGCGTGGGCTACATGGTGGCGGCCTTCGGCCCGCTGGTGGCCGGGCTGCTGCACGGATGGACGGGGAGCTTTCGCGCTTCGTCGTGGCTGTTCATCGGCCTGGGCATCGCGCTGGTGATCGCGGGCCTCGGCGCGGGGCGCACCAAGCACGTGGGCGCGGTGACTGTGCCGCGCGGCGCCTGACCTTTTTGCCGCCTATTGCGGCCCGCCGCCGCAGAAGTCGGCCGAGCCTCCACCGCTGCCGTCGCCGGAAAAGCGCGAGCGCGTGTTGACGGTGGCGCTGGCCGGCACATGCGCCGCCCAATCGCTCTGCAGCCAGGTGAACTGCCAGCCGTAAGGGCCGCCGGTCTTTGCGGGCTCGCCGTAGGCGATGCGCAGGCTGCCGTTGCTTTCTTCATGGCAATGCTTCGAGGTCTTGTATTCCTTCTCGGTGAAGCAGGCGCGGATCATCTTGCTGCATGAGAAGGGAATGCCCTCGTACGCGGCCTTGGCGGACGCGGGCTCGGCGTCGAGCGGCACGAAGTCGGCGGTGGAGAACGACGCGCCGCCGCCCGAGTAGCTCTCGAACTGGCGCTGCAGCACAGCCACGGCCCAGCGCCCGTCGGCCAGCGGATAGAGCGCCGGCGCGAGCGTGCGCTGGACCTCGCCGTTGCCTGCCTCGCCTTCCTTGACCGAGCCGGCGTACCCGGTGAAGTCGTACAAGCGATCAAGCTTCCATTCCGTGGCGTCCGCCGCGCGCTTCAGCCGGCCGAGGGCAAGCGGCGCCTGCGACAGCACCACGTAGTCGCCCGGTGCGCCACCGCGAGGACGATGGAGCGTCAGCGCGGCGGCATCGCA